>JBPPMU010000204.1:0-17566 GCA_051306215.1 Gemmatimonadaceae bacterium
GGTATCCTGAACACGATGGTGCCGGAGCCGGGCATTCCCAGTCACCAGGGGCCCGACGCGAAGACTGTCATCCCGGAGCTCGACGTCATCACGATGGCCTCGAAATCCCCACAGAATGTCGCGCACCTCCACCACTGGATCGTCGAACTGTCGCGCAAGGCGAGCCGGGACGAAGTGCTCGCGGCGTTCCGGGCCGTGCCGAGGATCGCCTTCATCCGCGTGGACGCCGGAGTCGAGGCGCTCAACGTCACCGCCGAGATAATGAAGGAGATCGGCCGGCCACGTGGTGATATGTGGGAGGTGGCGATCTGGGAGGACATCCTCGCGGTGGAGGGCCAGGAACTTTTCTACGCGTATCAGGTGGACAATCAGGCGATCGTGGTGCCGGAGACCATCGACGCCATCCGCGCCCTCATGGGGAGAGAGCGGGATCCCGCCCGATCCATCCGGATGACGGACGATGCCTTGGGCATCGGCGCAGGGTTCATGTGACCAGCCGCGGCGTGGCGTCGATCGAGCGCGGGACGCCTCGAAATTCAATCGACATCGCGCAATGGTGATGCGTCGCTGCGGTAAGAGTCTTCTTCAACGCCTGAAGAGCCCGGTCGGGGATGCGTGCGTATCGTTCGGCTGATGACGGCATCTGTATGCATGGTTGTCGCAGCAGGATGTCGTACCGGGAACGAAGGCGCCACCTCCACGGGGGACCCAGCCCTTCCATCACTGCCCTACCTTGGACAGCCGCTTCCCGGCCTTACCCCCGAGCTCTTCGCCCCGGGGATCGTCAACACCGATGCCATCGAGTTCAACGGGGTGTTCTCTCCCGACGGGCGCGAGTTCTTCTTCGGGCGCCACGTCGCTGGTGTGGACACCATGTTCCATTCGGTTTACACCGATGGCCGCTGGAGTGACCCGGTGAGGCTCCCGGCATTTCCGGGCGCCGTGAGCGGTGACATGGCGGTTTCGCCCAATGGCCTGGAGTTGTACTTCCTCGGCCAGCACCCGAACGAGTACGCACCCCGGAATCCGACGTGGGACATCTGGATGAGCCATCGGGTGGATGCGCAGTGGACTCTCGCCCGGGTGGTACCGCCGCCGATCAGCACAGAGGCGATGGAGGTATATCCCGTCGTAGTCGGGGACGGCAGTCTGTACTTCTCTTCTGATCGTCCCGGTGGCCTGGGGCCCAACGATCTGTATCGCGCACAGCGGCTTCCGGACGGTAGCTTTGCCGAGCCGGTGAACGTCGGGCCGCCGATCAGTAGCGAATTCGGGACGGGCGACACGTTCGTGGCGCCGGACGAGAGCTACATGGTCTTTTCATCCCGGCGCCCACCCAGCATCGGGAACGGGGACCTCTTCGTTTCATTCCGCGTCCACGACGGTACGTGGGGAGAGCCGATCCATCTCGGCGACGTAATCAATACCGGGGAGCATGACTTCTGTCCGATGGTCACTCCCGACGGAAGGTATCTATTCTTCACCAGGTTATACGGAGGTTCCTGGGAGAACGCGACCGGAGGCGATGTTTTCTGGATCGACGCGAGATTCCTGGACCAGTTCAGGCCTTGAGCGAGATTCGCCAATGGCGAACAACGGGTTCTTTAATGAACCCCTCCGCGTCGCGCCTCTGCTAACTTGCCATGTTCCGCGACAGGAGAGTGCCATGCCCGATCCGCTGATTTGCACCCGCTGTAGCTCTGACGCCGTGATTCCGCGCGTGCGGGTGAGCGAGCGGGGCGATGACAACATGCGCTACGACCTGGAGGTCGAGGTGCAGCGTCGTCCGAACGCGGTGCTCTTCAAGCGGCCGGAACGCTCTACACTCTGGGCGCAGGTCTGCGGCGTCTGCGGGCACGTGGAGTTGTACACCGATGCAGCCGGCGCATTATACGCAGCCTATCTGCAGGCGGACTCGAGCCCCACTGTTTCCACCCTCGAGGAGCTGGAGCGCACGCGTGAGGCGCTCGCCGACTCGCAGATCCGCCTCAAGGAGCTCGAGGACAAGCTTGTCTTTGCGGAGCAACTCCTTGAGCCGGGCCACGCGAAGGCTGCTCTTCCAAAGGGAAGTTGATGCCGGGGGCTCCACCGATCTCCCAACCATAGGCTTGATACGTCGGACCGACGAGAGGCGGCCATGGAAGACCTCGTGGAGATGACTGAGACGTTCGACTTTTACGGACTTATCGTCGCGCTCACCAGCGACCACGACGACGTCGTGCGTGAGGTGACGCGCGACTTCGCATGGTTCGTTATTCCCGCTGGGAGTAGTCTTCGGCTGCGCGAGCCGCACATGCGCGTCACGATCTCATTCAAGGCGCCACCGTACTCAGCCCTTCCCGCTGTCCCCGCAAGCGTGATAACTCCGCGAAACGTCTCATTTCGCGACGGCGACGTGAGCTACGTGGACTACTTCGGGCGCGGCCTCGCCATCGTGAACACAAAAGCCGGAACGTGCGACATCTACGGTACAGACTTCGATCTCGTGCGCGAGATCGCCTACCTGTTCCTGCTGTCGACAGTGGGCCAGCACCTCGACTCGAAGGGACTGCACCGCATCCATGCAATGGGAGTGAATTACAAGGGGCATGGCATTCTGCTGCTGCTCCCTTCCGGCGGCGGGAAAAGCACGATGACGATGGAGCTCCTGAGGCATCCGGAGTTCACGCTGCTCAGCGAGGATACGCCGCTTATCGATAGAAAGGGACGCATTCACCCCTTTCCGCTGAGACTTGGGTTTCGCAGCGATGCTGGAACCGAGGTTCCGGAGGATCAACGGCGCACGCTCCAGAGGATGGAGTTCGACCCCAAGACCTTCGTTGACATCTCTTTCTTCCGGCACCGCCTGAGCGAAGCCGTCGATCCGGGCGCCATCCTCATTGGGGAGCGAAATCTCGGGAACAGTTCATCGATCCTGCCGCTTTCGCACCGGCGATCGGTCAAGGCGATGATCAAGTACCTCGTCGTCGGACTGGGAGTTTATCAGGGCCTGGAGTTCCTGCTCGAGCGCGGCCTCTGGGAGGTGACGGGAAAGGCCGGCGTCGCCGCCTCGCGCATGCGGAACGCGGTCGCACTCATGCGTCGTGCGCCATCGTACAAGTTTGTGCTCGGACGGGACACAGCGAAGAATTCGCAGACGCTGATCGAGTTCATCAAGCGAAGATACGATTGATACGGGGAGGCATTCGCCGCGACACGGTCGCGGTTCTCGCGGCCCAGTCGTTCTACCGGCTCAGCGGGTTCGTCCTGCTGATGGTGCTCTCCCGCAAGCTTGGCGCATCGGACATCGGAGCGTTCTTCTTCGCGATCGCGTTCGCCGAATCGCTCGTCGTGTTGTCGCACTTCGGTATGGGCTCGATCATGTCGCGGCGCGTCGCCTCCAGCTCGGCCGAAGCGGCGAGCCACTTTGCGCCGGTGCTTGGCTTCCGCGCGGTGAGCGCGCCGCTCTACCTGGTCATCGTCCTTGGAATCGGAGCCGCGTTTACGAATATGAGCATCCCGCTACTCGCGGCGGCGGCACTGATCACGCTTCTCGAGGATTTCTACTTCTCCTTTGGAGCGCTCTTTCTGGCGCTGCGAAAGGCGACGTACAACGTTTCGCTCGGAGTCGTCATCCATTCCGTCTACATCGCGGCGTTCCTCATCGGTATGTGGATCGCGCCGTCGCTGGCGATGCTGGTGGGTGTCACCCTGTTCCGCGCCGTAACCCTCGTCCTTGGCGGCGCCTGGCTCACGCAGACGCGGCTCTTCCCCCTGAGCGCGCGGCAGGACTGGGCGACGGTGAAGGCCGCCGTCCCGTTCGTTCTCATCACCGCGCTGCACGTCTTCCGAGACCAGATCGGGACCCTTTTGCTGGGGACGAAGGCAAGTTACGAGGAGGTGGCGCACTTCAATCTGGCGTGGCGCCTCGTTGCGTCGGCCCACTTCGTTCCGACAGCCGTATGCGCCGTAATTGTCCCGCTGCTCACCGCGCATGGACTTACAGGAGCCAACAGGCGCCTCGTGCTCCGCGCTGCAGCGGGAGTAGGGGCCGTCGGGTTTACCGGTGCCGCCATCACATGGCTTCTAGCCGAGCCACTCGCGGCCGTGATGTACGGACCGCTCGGGACTTCGGTCGCGCCGGTCCTCCGCGCTCTCGCGATCGTCTTTCCCGTTGGATTCCTCGCGCTGTTTCTATCGCTCGTCCTGCAGGCGCTTTATGAAGAAGCTCACGTTCTCAGGGTGCTGTTGATCGTCACGGGATCGAACCTGGTCGTCAGCTGGATCCTGATACCGCGGCTTGGCGCTGTCGGCGCGGCATACGCGCAGATCGTTTCCGCATCGCTTCAGCTGCTGATTCTGTCGTGGCGGCTTCGCACGCTTCACTCCGCGGCGAGGCGTACCGACAGTCCGGTGTACACGGACTTCCCTGACGGCTCTCCCTGAGGTCGCACGTGAAAGGCGCGCGACTGCGTGCTCCCATCGGTGGCAGGCACGACGACCTCATCGATACCGGCAGGCTGTGAGCGGAGGAAGCTCGTGAGCGCATCGAGACGCCCGATCAGTCTCTCACCCGGGCTCACGATGAAAATCCAGCTGCGCCCAACGATGCTCCGCGCAATGACTTTCGCGTTTGCCAGCGTGCCGTCCCACCGGTAGTAGACGAATCCGTTCTGCCTCGCCCTCATCACGTCGTCAACGCGCGCATAACGGGTGAAGAGACAGAGAACGTGCACGTTCGGGGTGGCAAGCGTGCTGAGGTAGTCCAGGGTCCGCGCGGCGGCCGCGTCGTCGAGAACGCATAGAACCAAAGTCAGGTCCGGTGCCGCAGGCATCGCGTCGAAAGCCGATTTCCTGTCCGCATGAAACTGCCCGTATGTTTTCTCGATGCTGGCCGCGATCCCTGCTGTCACCGATTTCCACGTGAGGTTCTCGGCATCGGCACGGGCACGGGAGCCGAGACGCCTCGTCTCCGCGGGGTGGTCTGCCATCCTTCGCATCGCAGCGCGCAGCGCCCCGATGTCGGGCTCGTGGAACCGGTCGCCTACATAGGGAAGAGTGTCCACATCCGTTGCGAGATAGGCCTTCCCCGCCGGAACAAGGATCCCGTTAGCATCGTTTACGAAATCCGTCACTCCGCCGTGATCGAGCGCAATGGCCGGGGTTCCGCACGACATCGCCTCGAGCAGCGTAAGACCGAAGCCTTCGTTACTCGGCATTACGTACGCGTCCGCACCCGCGTAGAAATCGCGCAGGTGCTCACGCGTCAGGTACCCTGTCCACAGAAATATCGGGGCGCTATCCCCAGCCCACCGCCTTTCCCATTCGGTGAACTCGAGCGCGACGTTGTTCTGCGTGGTGTGATACTCCGGTCGGAGCAGCAGGAACAGGGCGACATCTTCATTCTCCCTGAACTCTTCGAGGAACGCGCGCACGATGTGCTCCACGTTCTTTCGCTCGACATGGGTTCCGATCGCGAGAAAGTTGAAGCCCTTGCCGCCCGGGAGCGTGCGCTGGCCTTCCAGGGGTCTGAAATATTCCGAGTCAACTCCATGCAGCACGACGTCTATTGGGCGGGTCACACCGCTCGTTTGAAACGCATCGCGCGTGAAGCTGCTCGGCACACAGATGCGGTCCATGCGATTGCAGCGGTCCACCAGGTGCGGATGGACACGCTCGGTTTCGATGACGCCGAACCCGAGGTTGGGAATTCCGGCCGCGCGCGGATCGTAGAGCGCGGGCGTCAGGTGTACCGCGACGTCCGGCGCATCATCGCATCCGAACAGCCTGACGAAATCCGTCGCCTCGGCATCCGACGCTTCGTAGGCATATGAGCGGAATCGCAGCCGGAACTGCCCTGCTGCCACGAGCTCTTCGGCGGTCATCGTACTGAAGAGGGGAATTCCGGCACGGAGGTGATGCCAGTCCATGGTGAGCTCGACACACAAGCCGATCGGCTCGCCGCGATGAAAAAAAAGCTCACCCCAGCGGGAGACACGCCCCGTTCCCCTCCCCATAACCTTCGCGCCCCCGGAGACATCGAGACACTTGCCGGCAAGGCCGGCGATTCTCGCTTCGACCGTTTCCCTGCCGGCCCGCAAGCCGATGGTATCGCGGCCAACTCTCACACCGACGATGCATGGTTCCCCATGACCGAGCGATACCGCGGCGAAAATGCCGCCTTTCCCATCCCGGAGGGCAACGCTGCCCGTCTCCCGCGAGATTCTCACGGCAGCCGAGCCACGATCCCCGACGATTGCGGCGATATCGCTCCCCGGACCATGCTCGCGGAAATCCAGAACAAAGTAGGTGTCCCCATCGGGGTGCATCACGATTTCTGTTTCTTCCTTCTCCTGGCCCGCGAAGAGCGCAGTCGCCAGCGCGCGGGAATAACGGAAGTCGATGAACGTCGTCACAATGCGTGCATCTGAGTGTGCAGGCCCTGCCGCAACAACGGCCACACATTCGCGAACGTCTCGCGCGTCATCGTCTTGAGCAGCGCGTCCAGGTCCTTGCCTCGATAGGCCTCGAGCATCTGCCGCGGCATCTCGCGACTCCTTTCGTCGAACGAGCGGGCGAACTCATCGACTGCCTGTTCCGCCGTCGCCGGAGCAATGCCGGCATTGCGCTGAAGCATCAGGCGCGGGAGGTAGAACGTGACGTAATCGTGAAGGGCGGGTCTGAGCCAGGCGAGATAAACCTGATGGAGATGCAGCGAGTACAGGAGGTGCTCGCGCTGCCAGTCATGCTCGCGAATCGCTCGGACGTCGGTGTCACCGGGATTCTCCACCGCTTCCGCGTAGAGGTCGCGCCCATGGAGAACCCGCCGGAAGCTCTCGAAGTAGTCCAGGCTCGATCTCCCCGTCTGCAGCCGCGCGAGAAACATCGACCGTGAGCAGACCGTCGGAATGCCGGCCGGAAAGTGCTCGTTGAACCACGGGTCGTCGAACACCCGGTGAATCGCCCTGATGTCGCGAAGAGCGTCCGCGATCTCGTCGAGCGAGAGCCCGTCGCGCAGGACGATGTACAGCGTGTAGCCGCGCACCGATCCGGTCGAGGAGAGGACGATGCTTTCGATCCTGCCGGCCAGCATCTCGAGAACGCTCACGCAGATGGCTGAAGCGCGCTCGTCCACTTCGGCGAAGTTGACGATCGGTGCCGCCGAATCTGATACGACTGGCCGGAAGAGCGGCCGTGCGAGCAACGGATTCGCCGAGAGTGAATCGTCGAGCAGCTTCCAGGCAAGTGCTGCGGCATCGAATCTCACGGTCGTCACCGGACCTCCGAGAAAACGCCGGCCGTGCATCGCCTGGAGAGCTTCGACGACACGGTGCACGCCGTGGTCGCGAAGCCATAGGGAGACCCGGTGGCCGTGCGCCGGAACTGCCAGGTACTTCGCATCGAGGGCGAGCACCGCATTCCAGAAGTACTTATGCAGCTGCCGCCTGGCGATCACAGCCATCAACGGCGATTTCTGCTCCTCTTTGATCGCGACGCCGAGCAGGTTCTGGAAGTGGCCGAGCGCCCATTGCATCCGGTCGAGCGAGGCTTGCTCCGCGGTTGCGTCGAAGTTGCCATGCCGAAGCTCATCACCTGCAATGAGCTTCCAGTGTCTCACTTCGTCGAGCGGATCCCACCCGCCTCCAATCCTCTGCCAGGTGTCGAACTCTCCAACGGTAAGGATCGAGAGATCGCTTATCGGGAAGTAGCGCTTGAGTGATCCCCACCTTCGCCGGATGCGGTCGTAGAACCCGAGCGTATCGCGATCGCCGAAAACAATCGCAAGATCGAAGTCACTGAGCCCCGGATAGCATTCGCCTGCAGGCAGGCTGTGACAGAGATAGACAGCACGTACCCCCTTCACCGATCCGAACCGCAGCCGGATCACCAGTTCCATCGCGTCATATGCGCGCTTGCCGAAGAAACGGAGCGGAGTCGATCGGTTCGTCGCGACGAGTGCGTTCTTCGTTCCAGCGGCGATCGAGCGCTGGAGTTTTGGCGGCAGAAAAGGCATGACCCGCTATATAATCGCTTTCTGACTCGGCGACTGCAGGCCGCAGAATTGAGTCAGATCTTCCGTACAACATGATGACCGCCATCTTCGACCTGCCTGGATAGCGGATCGTGGCTCGCAATCCATTATTATTGGTCAGATGGACGGGTATCCTGATGGGAGCGCGAAATGAATGAGCAGCTAGGCTACGTCGTGGAGGTTCCACTGCCATTCCAGGCTGCCGTCGACGCGACGAAGGACGCGTTGAAGGCCGAGGGATTTGGGGTGCTGACGGAGATCGATCTTCAGGCGGCATTCCACGACAAGCTCCAACGGGAGTTTCGCCCGTACACGATTCTCGGTGCCTGCAATCCTCCGTTGGCCTTCGCCGCCGTCAGCGCGGATCCCGCGATTGGCTTGCTGCTGCCCTGTAACGTGACAGTCGAGTGGGTGAGCGACGCTCAATCCCGCGTGCGCCTGGTTGATCCGCGCTCTATGCTCGCCGCCGCGCCCGGTGGCTTGTCTCCGGCGCTCACCGATGTCGCCGCGGACGCGCATGCGCGCATCGAGCGCGTGGTGCAGGTGCTAAACCAGACCGCGCGCGTTGCCACCTGACGACGGTTGGTGCAGATGGCCGGTCCAGGGTAGCGGGCGTTGGTTCCGATCGCACGTGGAGTTGTTGCCCACCCGAGGAACCCCGCAATGAAACGCACAGGGAAAAATGTCACCCTCGCCGCGCTGGCGATCGCCGCGTTGGCGGCCACCGCATGCGCCACCACACCCGTGGCCGAATCGCTCCAGGCCACCGCAAGCGACGACGACAGCAACAGCTTTGCGGTGCGCAACGTGCGCGTGTTCGACGGCGAGCGCACCCGTGCGGCGCAGACTGTCGTCGTTCGCGGCGGCCGCATCATCGCGATCGACGCCGATGCGCGCGTTCCAACCGGAACGCCGGTAATTGACGGCCGCGGCAAGACTCTGCTGCCTGGCTTCATCGACTCCCACGTGCACGCTTGGGGCGATGCTCAAAGCGACGCGCTGCGCTTCGGTGTCACCACCGCACTTGACATGCTCGGAGATTCGCAGCGGCTGCCGGCACTGCGCCAGCAGCGCGCATCGCTCGCGCGCACTTTGCAGGCGGATCTGTGGTCGGCCGGCCACGCGGTCACCGCTCCTGGCGGCCATGGTACCCAGTTCGGCATGGAGGTCCCCACGCTCGCCGACGACGGCGACCCGGCCGGGTTCGTGGCCGCGCGAGTGGCCGAGGGATCGGACTACATCAAGCTGATCGTCGAGGACATGAGCGAGTTCGGTGCAAAGAAACGCTGGCCTACGATCACCGCGCGCCAAGTCGCCGCGACAATTGCCGCCGCGCATGCGGCGCAGCGCAAGGCGCTGGTGCACGCCACCCGCCAGGACGACGCACGCCAGGCGATCGATGCCGGCGCTGACGGCTTGGTTCACATTTTCATCGATTCCCCGGCGGCGCCGGCGTTCGTGCGCAGGGCACGCAAGCGCGGCGCGTTCGTGGTGCCGACGCTGTCGGTTTGGGCGAGCAGTTCCGGCACCGGCGAAGGCGGCAAGCTCGCTGCCGATCCCCGCGTGCAGCCGCTGTTGAGCGCGACCCAGCAGACGGGCCTCAAGACCGACTTCCCGGTGCAGTGGCAGCGCGCTGGCAGCTTGACCAACGCGCTGCAGAGCGTGCGGGCGTTGCACGCGGCGGGCGTTCCGATCCTCGCCGGCACCGACGCAGACAATCCCGGCACCGCACACGGCATCAGCATGCACGGGGAGCTGGCGTTGCTGGTGCGCGCCGGGCTCACGCCGGAGCAGGCGCTCGCCGCAGCGACCTCGGTGCCGGCGCGGCATTTCTCGCTCGGCGACCGCGGCCGCATCGCCGCCGGATTGCGCGCTGACCTGGTGCTGGTCGAGGGTGATCCCACGCGCGACATCACCGCCACCCGCGCGATTGCGGCGGTGTGGAAGAACGGCTACGAAGTTGAGCGCGCGCTGCCAACGTCGCCGCGTTAGGCGGCCTTCTTCGAGGGCAGCGACGGCGTGGAACATCGTGAGGAGGGCTCGCGCGAGCTGCTCGAGCAACTCGGACGTGAGCTCACCGGAGCCGTTGGAGATACCTGACGACCTGAGTTCTATCGATCAGAAGGGACAGTTCCCGGGTGCCGGCTCGTCGATGCGGGGCGCCGAACCCGGCGGGACGAACACCGTCACGAGAAGCGTGACCGGATCACCGGTTTCATTCCTCACGATGTGTGGAGTTTCCCCTCGGTCGAGCCATGCCTCGCCCACGCTCACCACGGTCGGGACGCATGAGGCATCAGCCGCCTCGTAGAAGTGCACGGTGCCAGATATTACCTGGACAAAGCCGGGACCGGGATGACTGTGCCATCCACTGTGACCACCGGGCTGGATGGTGAGACTCGCAACTATGACGTCGGTGGGATCCTTCGCATGAATATCCATCTCCCACCGGCCTGTCTTCCGCTTGACCTTGAAGCCCTCCACGACGGTCGAACGCCCGAGCAGTGCACTCTGGTATCCGGAGCTGAGCGTATAACGGGGAGTGACAGATGAGCCCTGTTCTTCAGCGGGGGCGACCGGACGCTGGGGGTCGCCGCAGGCCGTTCCCAGGATTACGGGGGCGAGCACAGCGACGATCCCGCTTCTGGACAGATGGGTACGCGTTATCATGTTGTCCTTGCTCGGGTTGAATGCCGATTATTAGAACACCAAACCGCGCCGACATGGCTCATTTACGCTCGCCACGGGGCGGCTTCCGGCGGTCTCGGTATTGTAGTGGCCGCTACGCATCCGCAGTTTATGGAGTGAACTTCTTGATGGAACTCAAACGGCTGGTGCCGCGATGAGGAGAAGCCCCCTTCACCGATCTGGGGGAATAATGAAATCAGTGATTCTTGGGGGGCTGCTCGCTTTCAGTCTCGGCGGGTGCGGGAGCGCTGTCGGGGCGAAGGGAGCCACCGTACTTGCAGGCGGGGCTTTCGGGGTCTCTGCCGAACGAGGAGAGAGGGCTGCGACCTTCGTGGACAGTCTCCGGGCTGCCCACCAGGTGCCTGCCATTTCAGCCGCCGTTGCGATCAATGGCCGTGTGGTGTGGGAGCACGCATCGGGTTGGACCGATCGGGCCCACGTGAACCCGGCAACGCCGGCGAGTGTGTTTCGGATCGGGAGCCTGTCGAAGCTGCTCACGGCCACGGCTGCCGTTCGTCTGTGGGAGAGGGGAGCCCTGGACCTGGATCGAAGCGTGAGGGACCTGATCCCTGAGGTTCCGGTCACGAACCCGCCCATCACTGCACGAATGTTGGCCGGTCACCTCTCGGGGATCCGGCACTATGGAAGATCGGAATACGTGAGCCGAACAGCCTATCCTGGCGTCAGCACGAGCCTATCGACCTTTCTCAGTGATTCGCTGGTAGCTCCGCCAGGGACGAGGTACACGTACTCCAGTTACGGATACAATCTGCTGGGGAGCGTAATCGAGCGAGCGGCCAAAAAGGAGTTCCGCGCGGTAATCCGGGACGAGGTCACATCACCGCTGCAGGTAGAGCAGATCAGGCCGGCCCACGTACCTCCCGCTCCGGATGAGGTGGAGTACCTCTCAAAGGATGCGCAAGGGAGTCTGACCCTGGCGCCACATGTGGACCTGAGCGACCGATGGCCGTCCGGGGGGTATGTCGGGACCGCGCCGGCCCTGGCCCGATTCGGATCCTCCGTCTTCAGCGGCTTTTCCGAGTCGGGACGAGACCTCATTCTCACGCCGATGAAGGATGCCGCGGGAAAGTCAACGGGAGTGGGCTTCGGATGGCGTCTCGGAGTGGATTCCGCGGGACGCAGGTTTGCGCATCATGGAGGAGATGCCATGGGCAGCCGGGCATATCTGCTCGCCTTGGCCGAAAACGGAGTCGCGGTTGCGATCCTGTCGAATGTTAATTTTGCGCCGATCGGTGAAGCAGAGGCACGGCGGGTGTTGGAGCTGATCATTCCTTGACGGGATCTCTAAAGGAAGCCGCGTTCCGAATTGGTGCCAACGTCTTGCACTGGCTTACCCGCATACTGTAGAAAGCGTATGAGGCGTGGAGCAGCTGCGGGTTCGCGCGGACGAGCGGGCGGTCAGAGCTCACACTACGGCCCAGGGGGTGCCGAGCCATTGAGTACAATGCCCCGTCGGTATGCCATTTTGCTCAACATCTACTTTGTCGCGGTCTTCGCCGGGATTGGTGGACTGCAGATGTACCGAGTCAATGCTGGTCTCTTGACCGATTACGGTGCCGATCTTTTCGCTCCGCCGTATCTTTATGTTATGGCGCGCCAGGGTCGGCTCCGGCTCCGGCCTCTCGCGGCGCTCAGCGTGGTGCTCGGCGGCTGCTACCTCTGGGAGTGGATGCAACGCTACGATTTCGGCGGCACGCCCTTGACGATAACTCGCGGTCGCTTTGACCCCTTTGATCTACTGGCCTACACTGTGGGTTTACTCGTAATCTATGGTGCAGATGTTCTCCGGTTGTGCCGGCGGCGGGACGCTAGGACGGCCTGAAACGCGTCACCGCACGCGGCCCCCTCGAGCATGAACGCCCGTCGCGCCTTTGCTGACTTCCATGTTCCGCGATAGGAGAGTGCCATGCCCGATCCGCTGCTTTGCACCCGCTGTAGCTCCGACGCCGTGATTCCGCGCGTGCGGGTGAGCGAGCGGGGCGATGACAACATGCGCTACGACCTGGAGGTCGAGGTGCAGCGTCGTCCGAACGCGGTGCTCTTCAAGCGGCCGGAGCGCTCCACGATCTGGGCTCAGGTGTGCGGCGTCTGCGGGCACGTTGAGTTGTTCACCGATGCAGCCGGCGCACTGTACGCAGCCTATCTGCAGGCGGACTCGAGCCCCACTGTCTCCACCCTCGAGGAGTTGGAGCGCACGCGTGAGGCGCTCGCCGACTCGCAGATCCGGCTGAAGGAGCTTGAGGACAAGCTTGTTTTTGCGGAGCAACTCCCTGAGCCGGGCCACCCGTAGGCTGCGCTTCCGAAGGGAAGTTGATGGCCACATCGCAGATCGAGGCGATGTGTCGATTTGACATTGCGTGTCCGGCTGTCGTATGCTCACCGGTCCCCGAATTCCGCCGTCTCCATCCACCGAGGAGGTGCGTATGACCGCCCGATTCCCGTCCCTGGCACTGGCCGTGTTACTCGCAGCCGGCTGCACCGCAGATGTGCCCGCCGATCAGCAGGGCGAAGATGCCGCCGCCGTCGCGGCGATCGAGCAGATCCGGGCCGACTACGTCACGCACTACAACGCGCATCACGCATCAGTCATCGCGGAAATGTTCGCCGACTCCGCGGTCTCACTGAACGCGGATGGCTCGGTCGAGATGGGCAGGCCCGCGATCCAGGCCAGTCTCGAGGAGGCCATGAAGGGCGCACCCACGCTGGACCTCAAGAGCGGCGAGGTAATGGTCTTCGGCAACCACGCGGTTGGCCGTGGCACCTACACGGTCACCACGACACCGCCGGGTGGCTCGGCGATGTCGCTCGCGGGCAGCTACATGACGCACTTCACGAAACTTGACGGGCAGTGGAAGATCAGCTCGGTGACGACGAACTACAACGCGCCGATGCCTGAGGGGATGCGGCAGCCGTCGGGCGCGGAGGCGCCGCCGGACCAGGGCACAATGCAGACCGTGCTCACCAGCTTCACGCAGGCGTTCGGGGCGGGTGACTGGGCCGGTTTGGCCGCGCTCTACGACGAGGATGCGTATGGATCGTGGTCGGGTGAGGGCGCACACGAGGGGCGGAGCGCGATCCAGACGCGTTTCACCAACCGGTACGCCGGCTCGACGAGCCAGCAGATCGAGATCCACGATGTCAGCACTCTGGAACTCGCGCCCGGTTGGGCACTCGACGGCGGCTGGTGGGTCGTCACGGGCGCGACCGGCGCTGCTTCGCTCGACGGCATCTACATGCATCTGATGCGGCAGCAGGAGGACGGCAGCTGGAAGATCCACTGGGCGGTGGTGAACGGCGGCCCGACACTGCCGACCTGACGCTCAGTCGGCGAGAGGTTGACGGGGAGCTCACGATATGCTCGACCGTGTCGCGATCGCCATCCGAAGATGCGCCCGATACTCAGTTGGGATCTTCATTACCTATGTTGTCTCCGCCGCGGTCGGCGCCGTTATGGTCCATAACGGCAGTCGTTTCGCGCTTGAACGCCGCGACGCGATCGTCGCGGGCGCGGCCGGCGACAAGTCGTCTCGCGACTATCGCGCTGGACGCCGCACCGAGGCAGCGTTGGCCGATGCCGTGGCGAATTTCGGGCTGGCTGCGCTGCCTCAGACCATCGCGGGGCTCACCATCGTCGTGCCATACCTCACGGTCTCCTATCAGGGATGGATCGGCGGAATTGTCTCTGTGGATGGCCGCCACGTCAGCCGGCTTCGATCCGCGCGGGGCGGAGCGTATTATCTCGGCGTCCTTCTGCTGCAGTTCCTCGCGTTCTCGCTCTGCATTGGCGGCGGCGTACGGTGCGGCGTCGCGCTCTACGGCCAGAACCGGCAAGTCGGATGGCGATTCTGGCGATATCGCCTTGCCCGCGAGCCACTCGAGGATCTTTTCTTCGTCATCTGCGCTTCCATTCCGCTTTTCCTTCTCGCTTCATCGTTCGAGTTCCTCTCCCCATGGAATGTCTGACCGGAGGCGTGCCATGGGCAGCGGTGACGCCGGCCAGCGAAGACGGGCCGAACGGCAGAGCGCGCGCGACCATCCGCTAAAAGAGGAGCTATAGCTATGACTTCAGTCATCCACGCGCAGGTAGCTGACATTCCGTACAACATGACGACCACCACGTTCGACCTGCCTGGATATCGGATCGTGACGACTTTGGGGGTGGTGCGGGGTGTGGTGGTTCGGTCACGATCGGTTTTCGGCACCCTCGGCGCCAGCGTTCAGACGTTGTTTGGCGGGAATATCTCGCTCTTCACAGAACTCGCGGAACGAACCCGCCTCCAGGCATTCGACACAATGTTGCTCCAGGCGGATATGGCCGGTGCTGACGCAGTGATCGGCATCCGTTACGATGCAACTGAGATGATGCATGGAGTAACGGAAGTACTCTGTTACGGAACGGCAGTCCGGATCCAACCGATACAAGACTGAGCAACCTGAAAAGGGCTGCGCTCGGAATCCTGGTTGGCCGTCGTTAAGGAATATTCGGTTGGCTTCCTTCAGCCCGCGGCGACCGGCTGAATCGGACCGCGCGTAATCGCTGAATGCTCTTCGAGCATGTCGAACAGCTTCGCGGTGATGTCGCTGATCACGGGACTGGATTTCAGCGACGCTACGATCGGGCCGGCCAGATACGCCTGTGCTTGCGCGTCGCTTTCGAACAAGTAGATGCCGCCGGCTTCGTGCGCGGGCTCGTTGATCAGCCACACCTTCCATACCAGTCCGGGCGTGTCGGCGATCGGCTGCGCGGCTCCGAGCCATGCTTCTTCGAGATCAGCTCGCGGAATGCTGAACTTGAGATTCACCTGCAGAAGTTTCCGGGACATGCGGCGCCCTCCTCACGGGTAGATCCTGCGTCCATCGTGTGCTGAGATATCGCAGGGTAACGCCGGGCCACGCAAGGAAACCATCGAAGTCGCGTGGTTACCAGCGTCCAGAGCGAGCGCGTCTACCCGATCGGACCCGCGCCAGCTTGGGTCAGCTGACGGCGGGAGCCATGGCCATTCCCGTTCAGCGGAGCAACCCTTTGCCTGCCGCAGGCTAACGCGCAGGCATCTCAGTGAGGGGCGCGAGCGATACGCCGTGGCCAAGAAGCGCCGCGCTCAATCGAGCTCCCACCTCGGAGAGAGCTAATCCTGCGGCCGGCGTCGCCAGAAACTTCGGAGCCCCTGGAAGAGCGATCTTCTCGAGGTCGGACTGCGCCCAGAACGGTGCAACGACACCGCGCGACCCGTAAAGGGGTACGCCACCGATCATCACGAGCTCCACGTCACGCGCGTCGGCGTCGATTATCGCCTGGAGCGCGTCGTTGATGTCGCCACGCACGACCAGCAGATCTGCACGGAGGCCAGGTACGATTGCTCCGACTTCGTCTTGCACGCCAACTGCGCGCGCAGCTGCCGACGTAGCCATGTCAACAAGCTGTCGGTTGGTGAGTCGCCCGCCTAAGTGCTCGCTGTTCCATCGCGCTGCAACCTTGAGCTCGTTGAGCATGTTGCTGCTGCCGGTTAGCGCCCAGTCGGGCGCAAGCGCGATCTCGACGCCGGCATCCAGCGCTGCGTCGAGATCGGCCGTTACCCCGAACAACTCGAGGTTACTCCGAGGAGACCAAACCAGAGCGGTCCCCGCTGCGGCCATTGACTGAAAGTCAGCCGCATCGAGCGAGATACCATGAATGAGCACGCCCTTCGGATTCAGAAGTCCCTGTGAATGCAGAAAAGTGAACTGCTCCTGGGCGACTGCGTCGGTTCCCTCTGCGACGTGCATGACGAGTGCTTCGTAGAATGGATTCGCGATAAAGAAGCCCGCGACTGCGGCGAACTGCGCCCGGCCGGCAAGGTTCGTTGGCGGGGGAAAGTCGCCAGGCGCCACGTTGTAGATGTGCTCGCGGTCGAGCTCGGTGGTGCCGTAAAAGCCGCTGTTGAAGTCAAGGTTGCGCACGAGGCCGTGCACGCACTGACGTGGGCTCGTCGCCATGATCGCCGTTGTCCCGCCGACGAGTGCACGCAGCTCGCCCCACGCGTTCATGTCGCAGAAGTGCGACGGCCCGAGCTCATCAACTGGTTGCCGAACCTCCAGGTATTCAGGATCCTGTGCCCACTCGGGTTGATTGCTGAAGGTGCGGCTTGGGGTCCATCTTGGCAGCACGTTCCACATGAGGTGGTTGTGGATGTCGACGAACCCCGGGAGGATGATTCCTTCCGTATTGACGAGGAGCGCGCCGGCAATATCTGGCTGCTTCTCCGAGACCGACAAAATGCGGCCCTCCATGACGGCGACGTATCCATGCTTCATCACTCCAGTCGGCGTGATGATGGTCCCGCGGAGCACGATCGGTCCCTCCCGCCTCTGCGCGAGAGATTCATGGGACACGACGGCGAGTGGAGCGACCGGATGGACGTCGTCTTTGCAGGCGAGGACGGCCAGTGGGATGACGAGAGCGGCCAGCCGAGCGAACCCCCGGCCGCGACTCGAGGCTTTGTGCGAGCGGCCGGAAATGGCTGTGACCGAAACAATCGTGGGCGTTCGCATGCGCAACTCCTGATGGAATAGGGCGGAGGGCCTGGATTCGCCCTGTCAAATACTCCTATTCATTTAAGCGTAGAAATGCGGCAAGACAGGACACGGCGTGGGCGACGACGCTCGCGCCGGATCTCGTACTGTTGATCGCACCCCTCGGTCTAACGTGCGCCTCAGCGGTCGAGGTGCTATCGTAGCGGCGTTGCCGCCGCCTTCTATTGAAACGCTGGCGGCTGCACTTCGGCGTTAGGCGTCAATCAAGATGGAGGCATGAAAGAGCGACCAGAGTACGCGTGGAGAGCTTTACCATCTCGCTGTCTCTTATACACA
>JBPPMU010000205.1:0-8855 GCA_051306215.1 Gemmatimonadaceae bacterium
CCCTATGACGAGCCGGCGCGTGGTTCTTCCCGATATGGGGTTCGAGGGCGGGGATAAAGGCTAGCGATCCTCATGCTTCTCGAAGCACGTACCCGGCTCCACGGAAAGTAGAATCAGCCGCGGCTCGCCTGCTGCCTCCAGCTTGTGGCGAAGCTGCTTCACGTACACTTCGACGATGTTCGAGCTCCCGCCAACCTCGAATCCCCAAACACGATCCATCAGGAGATGCTTGGGAATGACTCGCCGGGGCCGCATCAGGAACTGTCGCAAGACCTCATACTCCGTATACGTAAGGTCGATTGTCCTCGCCCCTCTCTGTGCCTGTCGCATGCCCGCGTCGAGGGAAAGATCGGAATACCGCAGAACCTCAGGATGATCGAGCTCGGCGCGGCGGAGCAAAGCCTTGATCCGGGCAGTCAGCACCTCGAAACGGAAAGGCTTCACGACATAGTCGTCGGCGCCGGACTCCAGTCCACGCACCTGATCCGACGTATTGTCGCGCGCTGTCAGCATGAGTACTGGCAGATGCTCATCCACGCTGCGTAACCGGGTCAGGACCTCGTACCCGTCCATTCCTGGCATCATTACGTCGAGGATCGCCAGATCGGGCGCATGATCCCGGGCAATAGCAAGTCCCTGCTGGCCGGAGGCTGCGATGTCCACCGTGTACCCCTCATACGCAAGCCCCCGCTTCACGACGCTCGTGACGCTGGTATCATCGTCTATCACCAGAATACGCGACATGGCCCCTTCCGCGTGTGCGATGTTCTTTCAGCTACAGGCATGATAGCATCACGGATGGAGCTCCGTAGTCGGGTGAATTAAAGCCAGCTGTCAGGATTCGCCTTACAGGAGGGGAAAACGTGGGGCGGTCTGACTGGCCGTCGCGCATGGATTGACAGCCAGTCCTTGGCACGCCGACCGAATCGAGGGAAGAAACGCGAGGTTCGCGCCGCATAGCGATCCCACGCTTCGCCGAACGTCACACGGACCTCCGCTTCCTCGGGAATCGCGAGTCTGACATACATCAAGACAAGCACCGGGAACATCGCGAGCGTGAGCAGGGTGGGCCACTGAAGCAGGAAACCGAGCATTATCAAGACGAAGCCATCGAATTCGAATCACCCCCGCAGCCGAACCACGAGCGTCCAAAGCCCGTAGGCAGGCATCTCGCTGGTCATGGCTAGCTCCTCCAATCGTCGCGCGCCACACCCGAAAGGTGCTGGTGCCCGCTCAACGGCTGGTCATCGAGTCCACCTCGGAAGGCCTTGTCCCGATCCCGGGCATTGCCCTCCTGCATGTTGATGGCATAACCGTCATTATTCCCGTGCCCGCCATGCCCGCCATGCCCGCCATGCCCGAGCCTGTGAACGAACAGACAAGCGGACAGAAAGAGATACGGCAGGACATCGAAGAGATGACCGCGATGCTCGGTGACGAGGAAGAAGCCGGCAATCGCCGTGAACCCCGCGAATGCCCACCAGGTTCTGGATCGAAAGCGTTTCTCGCGCACGGGAACCCCCTTTGCAGGAAAAGCCAACGGCGCCACATTGAGGTGCCGCGGCACGGCCGGGTGAAGTGAGTTGACGCCGACTGACTCCACGGCGCCTGCGAGATCTTTCTCACTGCACTGGTCGGCATCGTACTCGACGTAGGCGGTCTCCGTCGCTGGATTGACGTAAGCGCGCAACACGCCGGGAACCTCTCGAAGAACTTTCTCGACGGTATACGAGGAGCCACCAGCGCACGCGGCGCTCTCGAACATCAATGTGGTCGTCTTGCGCGTCATCGCTGCCTCCGTGGCTCGCATGCTTCGTGTCAGAAGGTAAAGCTCATCATCTCCGAGCTGATGCGCAGCGAGGCGATGCCCGCCTCTTTGGCCGGGGAAAGAATCCTGATGAACGAGCGTCGCGGACGGTCGATCCACACCTGCAGCTCGAGGGTCCGCCGCCACCGAGGCGTGGCGACTGTCATCGTGAACCGGCCCTGCAGCGTCGTGCCCCAGAGCGCTTTCTCGGCCCGCTCGACGACATCCCTGCCACTTGGCTGCTGCGCTGGCAAAACAACCGGGATGGTGGATGCAACCGCGGGCGCGACAACGACGGCGAGTGTATGGAATAATCTGAGTAAGGACATCAAAAGGCTCCAGGCACTGATTCGAAGCGAACGAAATACTGATCGCCGCCCGCTCTTCAAAGTGTGGCTGCAGGCTGAGGAGGAACTGAATGCCGCATGAGAGAGAAAGATTCCCGCTTCAGGCGGCCTTCAGCGAGGTTCAGCCTGGGAGACATACTTTGTGGAGAACCTTCAGGAAGGAAATGAGCGCAGCACGCCGTTGCTTCTTCCTTCTCCCGAACGCCTGACCCGTCACTCAATTCCCCGGAGTTTCGAATGTCGCATACACACAGGATTCTGAAGCTCATGGCGACCGCCTTGGTGGCGGTTGCTACTCCGCTCGTCGCCCAGATGGATTCGGCGGTGAAGATGCCCGGAGTCGCAAATGCGTGGACGATGCCGATCAAGGGCCGCATCGACATGCTAGAGAGACTCTCATCGTGATGCTGTCCCTACCCTTCGCCCTCGTTGGCGGCATCTGGTTCATCTGGCTACTCGGGTACAACTGGTCGGTGGCTGTGGCAATCGGATTCATCGCACTCGCAGGAGTCCCGGCGGAGACTGGCGTGGTGATGCTGATTTACCTCGACCATGCGTGGAAGCGCTACACGGAGCAGGGTCGGCCCACGCTCGGCAATCTTTACGATGCGATCATGGAAGGTGCGGTCGAGCGAGTGAGGCCGAAGATCGTGACGGTCGCCGCGATAAATACCGGCCATTTACGGGCTCTGGAAGGAGCGCTAGGTACGGCGCGAATTACGACGTGCAGGTCCGAATACAGCGCGGGAAGAACTGTCGCCGATATGATACGCTGATGGTCCGGATCATGCCCCCTGATGAATCAGCCAGATAATCACTTCAGGAGGAAAAACATGCCACATCACGCGGGCCACAGCGGATCAAGCAGCGAAATGCAGGAGTGTATCGATGCGTGCCTTTCATGCGCCTCGGTTTGCACGGAAACCATCAACCACTGCCTGACCATGGGCGGCGCACACTCTGAAGTCGGGCACATCACCACAATGCTCGACTGCGCCGAGATGTGTCAGACCAGCGCGAACTTCATGCTGCGACAGTCAGCCAGCCACTCGCTGACATGCGGCGTGTGCGCCAGCGTCTGCCGCGCCTGCGAGGAGTCGTGCGGGAAGCTGGACGGCGAGGAAATGAAGCGCTGTGCCGACGAGTGCGCGCGCTGCGCCGAATCGTGTGAGGCAATGGCGGGCATAGCGGCCTGAATTCTTGCTTCGAAGGCCGTCCGGTCACGCGTAATCAAGGTTCATCGAAAAGCGCCTGCCCGAGAAGGGCAGGCCGCACTTCGGGTAGAATGCATGAGCGTCCTCACGATGCTCGGCGCTCGTGACAGAGAGCCTGACGCACCTCTGCCGCCGCGCCCACTCGACCGCCGCTTCGACCAGTGCTCGGCCTATCCCGCCCCGGCGCGCTTCAGGAATTGTCACAAGCGCAGTGATGTAGGCGACAGGGCCCGGCGCATGAAGGACATTGTGCCTGGCGAGACACATCATTCCGAGAGTCCCGCTGCCTTCCGAAGCGAGAATGACTGCGCCACCCTCGGCGATTACAGTTGCGAGACGGCCGGGTAGGTCAGTCGAAGATACTGGATATCCAAGCTCGCCGAAGAGCCGGGCGATCACGTCTGCGTCGCTCGCGGTTGCCGCGCGGAGCTGGACTGGCATGACTACTGTGCCCCTCTGCACTCAGCTGACACACCTCATCCTCATATCGGCGTTGAATTCGCGGCCGAGGTAGTTCCGGACGTCGGGGTATTTCATGGTGGGGTGGGGTGCCTCCCTTGAAGTTGTAATGGGAACGGCGGGTGGGCAAGGAATATGGTATCGCTGCCGCTGTGAGTGAGCCGGCGCTGATTGAGAGTCCGGCTCTTGGACCATCATCCCGGAGAATCGTTACAATTAGACAGCCAGAGTGATTGCGTTCTCCGCGGCCTTGCCGCATGAGATTCCTGTCTCACTCGCGTTAAACGGCAGCACACATCAACTGGAGCCCGTTTTATGCGCATCGCCGGTATCATCTTGATCGTCCTCGGTGTGATCGGGCTCGTCTACGGTGGAATTACCTACACGAGTCGCCGCGACACCGTCCGCGTTGGGCCCATCACCGCGACTGTGAACCAGCGCGAGACCTTTCCGATCACACCGGCGGCCGGAGCAATCGCGCTTGTCGTGGGCGTCGGGCTGCTCGTGGCCGGCGGTAGGCGGAGGGCCTGAAGCTTCGCTATGTTGCGGTCTAACGTGTCGCAGCGGCTGTCAAGCGCGAGATCATCGGAAGTCATCTTGGAACCCATGCGCGCTTCACTCATACCTCTCGCTTTTATCTTCTGCCTGGCGCCTGCCGCCCGCCTGGCCGGCGCGCAAACCAAGGCTCCAGAAATGGTGGCCGCGGACTATTATGCTGCTGTTCGCGCCGCAGATTGGCGCCAAGTGGCGAGCTTGACGCATCCCGAAACGCATCGCCAGGTAAAAACCTTTCTTCTAGCCCAGCCACCGAATGAGCCCGGTCGATCGAGCTTTCCGATGCTTTCAATAGAGCAGGTGCTTTCCGGTCTGCATGCAAGCTTGGAGGAGGTACAGGCGATGGACCCGGAGCTACTCTTCGAGCGCCTTCTTTCTCGTGGCGTTCCCGATCCTGTCCGATCAGTACTGATCGGCACCGAGAATGATACAGACACACGCGTCCTTGGTCATGTTGACGAAGGAGACAGCCTCGTCCACGTCGTCCGTCGAGGTACATTCCTGGCTCCCCGTCCCGAGCGTTCCGTCGCGCGTCAGATTGAGTGGGACCAGGGCAGCCGCATGGACGTGATTACCCTGAAACGAGATGGATCATCGTGGCGCGTAATCGAAGAGAGTGCCTTCAGGCTGTTTATGCTTCTGCAAGTGCTCCTTCATTCGGCCTAGGACTCGCTAAAGATGCCAGGCGAGCTAAAGTCATTGCTGGGGCATGAACTGCGTGACGAGTGACTGAAAGCGGGGATGCGCGCGTACCGACTCGAGATCAGAGTCGCTCATTACCCAGTCGCGATGGTGGAACCCGAGCTCCATCGCTCTCTCGAGATGGTCGATCGCAAGGTCGACGCGGCCGGCCACGGCATGGAAGCAGGCGATGTTGTACAACATGACCGGATGCTGCGGATCGAGCTGGAGAGCTCGCTCCGCCCATTCCATTGCCCGCTCGGGTTCTCCTACCTGCTCGAGGCAGCTCGCTCCGAGGTAAAGAGCGCGTGAATCGCCGGGATTGAGTGACAGCGCGTGCTCTGCCGCCTCGATCATCCGGCGCGCTGACTCGATCATCTTCTTCTGGTCGCCGATGGCCTGATATGCCATCGTGACGAATGAAAGGGCCTGATAATCATCGGGGCGGAGAGATACCGCGCGCTCGTACATCTCGACCGAGCGCTCGTGTTTTCCTTCCGCCTGGAGAGTCCGGCCGTAGTAGTATGCCGCCTCGTAGAGGGTGGGATCGAGCTTCAGCGCTTCGTCGAACTCCTTCTCCGCGTCGGTGAACTGGCGATGGTAGGAGAGAGTGAGACCGCGCGACGCGTGCGCCTCCGCCGATTTGGGATCGAGCTCGAGCGCGCGTCTGCTGGCCGCGTCAGCCTGTGCGAGGGCTTCTTCGCCACCTCCATGATACTGGGCCCGAAACGCCGAGCAGTCGGCAAGTCCCGCGTACGCCAGCGCGTAGTTGGGATCGAGTGCAATGGCGCGCCTGTACATGTCTTCAGCCGCATCGAGTGTCTCCGGACGCCGCTGGTGGAAGAGCTGGCGGCCGCGGAGATAGTACTCGTAGGCGCGGACGCTGTGCGTCGGGACCTTTCTTATCGTCGCCTCTTCCTTGTCGGTAAGCACCACCTCGAGCGCGTTGACGATGTTGGTCGCGATCTCGTCCTGAATCGCAAACACATCGGCCAGCTCCCTGTCGTAGCGCTCGGACCAGAGGTGATACCTCGTCGCCACGTCAATCAGCTGGGCAGTGACGCGGAGACGGTTTCCCGCCTTTCGCACGCTGCCCTCCAACACCGTCCTCACGTTGAGCTTGCGGCCAATCTCCGTGACGTCCTCTGTTCTTTTCTTGAATGAGAAAGCAGAGCTTCGCGAAACAACATCCAGCGCGCGCACCTTGGTAAGCGCGTTGATTATTTCCTCGGCGATCCCGTCGGCAAAGAACTCGTTCTCCGGGTCCGTGCTCATGTTGGCGAAGGGGAGCACAGCGATAGACTGGCGCGCGTCCGCCGCGGGAATTGACGGATCGGATCCGCCCGCGCTCACCGCGAGCGCGGTCGCAAAATCGACGATGCTGGCAAAACGATTTCCAGGCTCGAGAGCAAGCGCGCGGATGATAATTTCAGAGGTATCTTCCGGCATCCCCGGCATCTGCTGGGTAAGGTTCGGGGGTGCCTCGGAAAATCGCTTGGCGATCGTACCCTGCGCCGAGCTTGCGGTGAACGGCGGGGTGCCGAGAAGCATCTCGTAGAGGGTGCACGCGAGGCTGTACTGGTCGCTCTTTCCGTCGAGCTGCGATTCGCCGGTCGCCTGTTCAGGACTGAGGTATGCTGGAGTGCCTATGGCGATGCCGGTGCGCGTAAGGGACTCCCCTCCGGCCGCCGTGATCGCCTTTGCAATGCCGAAGTCGAGAATGAGCGGCTCGCCCTCCTGGAGGATGATGTTCTCGGGCTTGATGTCGCGATGCACCACTCCGTGCCGGTGGGCGAAATCGAGCGCTGAAGCAACGCGCGTGATGATCCGCGCAGCTTCGGCGAGCGGTATTCGCTTCTCGCGATCGATCCGGGCACGGAGCGTCTCGCCGTTGATGAGCGGCATCACGTAGTAAACGACTCCGTCGCGCTCGCCCGAATCGTGAACCGGGACGATGTTCGGGTGCGTCAGGCTCGCGGCGGTCTTTATCTCCTGGAGAAACCGGTCAGTGCCAAGGGCCGCGGCGATGTCGCGGTTTAGCACCTTTACCGCGACGCTTCGCTCATGCCGATGGTCTCGGGCGAGAAAGACGGTGGCCATCCCTCCGCGGCCAATCTCGCGCTCGATTGTATAGTGTCCAGCGAGCTGGGTTACGGTGGGATCTGGCAATGCGATGGTCTTCCTTGAAATCTGTGAGGGCCGGCGTCAGATCGATCATCGCCGAGGAAGAATATACCGCCATGCGAAATCGCGTGCCTTGCTGGGGACGTCTGCCGCGCAAGGCGCGTCCCTCGCAGAATCGACTTCCGATGGCTACTCTCACTACTATATGAATTCGAGATGCTTCTGAGCATCACACGAGGAAGTTGAGACGGTGAGCGGACTGGAGCTCGCAAAACTTGGACGCCCGCCCAAGGTCGGCGATACGATCGATTACGAAGAGGTGAGGATCGAGGTGCTGAGTCTGAGCGGGCACGGTGTGCAGGAAGCGCTTGTCACGGTAATTGACCGCCGGTCCAGCCGTTTTCAGAGTTGAGTCGGACCCTCCCCGGGGTCAGCCATGCCGCCGATCGGCAGCGGTGCCCCTGGCACTCGACCACCACAGGAGAGCGATGAACGCCGCCTGAATGGCAATCCGCAGAACAACCGGAGTTGCTGCGGCACCCCGGAGAGTCACTCCTGACTGCACGGCGTATATGTTCGCCGGAAGAATCGCGATCATCATCCCGATCAGCGCCCATCCCGCGATTCGCCTGGTGCGCGGAACAAGCAGTCCGACGGCACCGAGGATCTCGCAGATTCCCGTGAACGTGACCATCAGCTCAGGATTCGGTACAGCGGGCGGAACCATCGCGACGAGGTCCGGACGCATATTGTTGAAGTGAGCGGCCGCCGTGAATAGAAGCATCGCGGCAAGCCCGACTCGAGTCGCCGACGCCCAGTCGCGCAGGGGCTTCACGCCAAGCTGCCCGGCCAACCTGGCCAGGACAGCGGCGACGGCGAGAACGATTAGCGGAACCGTGTTACTTCCCGTACGACCGGTGCATCACCATCCTGTCATCAGCATGGCGCCACTTTCATCCCCTTGCGGCTAACGATTGTACAGCACGCGCACGCCGAGCTGCGCGCGCCATCGTGAGAACAATCCGGGATCATCGACGAACGTCGCCGACGGACCCGTGAAGTTGAACACTGGCGCACCAGACGCATCGAACCTCACCAGCGAAAGCGGCGACGTTGCCGAGGCACTCGCGACCTTGCGCACTCCCCAGTCGGAGCTGATGAGATTCGCAACGTTCAGCACGTCGAGCGTCACCTGGAATCCGTGCTTGCGACCACCGCGATTGAAGTTGATGTCCTGCAGTACCCTGAGATCGAGATTCTGGTACCAGGGATTTACGGCACCGAAACGCTCAGCGATCCGGCCCCGGTTGGCGCTCAGGTAGTCATCCTGCTCGATGAATGCGTTGAGGCGGGACCACTGCTCGGCGGCGGAAATCGTCTGCCCGCCGCTGGCAAGCGGGTCGAGGAGAATGTCCGACTGATCCTTCGGAATGTAGATGAGATCGTTACCAGCCATGCCGTCGCCGTTGACGTCGCCCGCATAGATGAACGAGTACCGGTTGCCGCCTGCGCCGGCAAAACGATTCCCCTCGGCAAGCTCGCCGAAGATGCCGACCTGCGTGCGGTGCGTCTCGGACCACGACTTCGACCACGAGGCAGAGAGGATGAAACGGTGTCTCTGCCCGAACTCCGAATAACTTCGCTCAGGACGGTTCGGATCTCCGCTGT
>JBPPMU010000206.1:0-5900 GCA_051306215.1 Gemmatimonadaceae bacterium
CGGGCCAGGACGAGAAAGGCGAACTCGTCGGCGGACTGGCGGGGAAAGCTGGGAACGCTCGCCCGACGGCCGGAGCGTGACCCACCGGCTGCGCACGGACGTCCGCTGGCACTATGACCACCCGGTCACGGCGCACGACGTCGCATGCCGCGGAATTCCTCGGCAGCGACATCCGCCGCCCTTCCCCGGTCCTGCCCAAGAAGCACCGAAGCCCACGCGAAGAGGGCCAGCCCAGGGGGTGTGTCAGTTTCTGTGCCATGTGCCGTACTGTGGGGCAGGGTACAACGGCAGGTTATCGGCTCCGACGCTCGATTACCCTCTGAAGTCCGGTGGAATGTCTGAGTTGAAAGTGCTGTGAACCTGCTTTGGGAGCAGGAGGTCCCCGGTTCAAATCCGGGCGCCCCGACTTTAACGAACTCCATCGTCGGAATGACGGTGGAATTTTTGTTTGCCAGTAACAGCGGGCATAGCCCCCGCCGTCCGCCCGCGAGCATCCCACCGAACTTCCCCCTGGGCGATCCTTGCTGTAACCTCCGGCACCCGGAAACCGTAGAAACCTTATGCAAGCATCGACTCAACCCCAGGAACCCGCCGCGGCTCCCGCGCCGCCCGCGCCTCAAGTATCCATAACTACCACAGGCTCGGATGGTCAGCCACTGACCCTCGCTGTGCCATCAACCATCGAGCAGGTCCAGCAACTCCGGTCCCAGCGCGATGAGCTCTCCTCCCAACTGTCGAGCGTCGTCTCACGACGGCGCCAGCTCGTGGAGGAGATACGTTCCGCCCCAGAGGGTGCGAGCCGCACCGGTCTCGAAGACCGGCTTCGCGTCCTCGACCAGAGAATCGTCCAGTTGGAGAATGACCTCACGACAACGGGGAGGCTGCTCGCGGGCTCCCCGGCGGAGCTCGTTGGTGAAACGCTCGGGCCCCCGTCCGGGGGGGATGATTTCGAGACTGGCGTGGTGGCCGGTGGCTTCTTCTCGCTTCTCTTCGCCATACCTGTTGTCCTCTATCTGGCCCGAAGGCGCTGGAGGAAACGCGCGGCAAAACCCGCGCGCGAGTTGTCAGGCGAAGTCGCGCAGCGACTCGAGCGGCTCGAACACGGCATGGAGTCGATAGCCGTCGAGATAGAGCGTGTCTCCGAAGGCCAGCGCTTCGTGACGAAGGTGCTTTCCGGGCAGAGTCCGATCGATGCATCAAACCGTGTTGCGGCTCGCGCATTGAGCGAGAACGATCCGCAGTAACGCCAGCTGTTGCGCGACAGCGCTGGAATTCCGCGCTGCTGCCTTGCAGATTGCCTCACAAGGCCTTCAATGCGGCCAGCGGATTTGTTAACTTTCAATGATACCTGCGCCAGTAGCTCAGTTGGATAGAGCAACAGCCTTCTAAGCTGTGGGTCGGGGGTTCGATTCCCTCCTGGCGCACCATCGTGCAGCTACAAAGCCGCGCCGTTAGCTCAATTGGCAGAGCAAATGACTCTTAATCATTAGGTTGTAGGTTCGATTCCTACACGGCGCACTTGAACACATCGAGCGGCTGGATTCAGACGCGATTTCAAAGGGGGACTTCGAGAGAAGTCCCTCTGTTGCTTTCTCCGTGACGGCGCCGCGGCTCAGCGTTATCGTCCCCGCGCATCGCTCCCCGCACGACCTCGAGCGCTGCATCACCGCTCTCCGCGCGAGCGATCTGCGGCGCCACGAGTGGGAGCTCGTCGTTGTCGACGACGGCAGCACCGATGAGGAAACGACGCGGGTCGCGCTAGCCGCAGATCGCGTCATCACGCTCCCGGCCCCTGCGGGCGGACCCGCTCGAGCGCGAAATGCAGGCGCGGTCGATTCATCTGCTCCACTCGTGGCGTTCGTCGACGCAGATGTCCTCGTCCATCCTGACGCGCTTAGGCGAATCGTCGAAGCGTTCGGCAATCCGACGATAGACGCCGTGTTCGGCTCATATGATGACACGCCGGCGCACCCTGGCATCGTCTCGGAATATCGAAACCTGCTTCACCACCGGGTCCACCAGAGCAACGCCGGAGACGTCGAGAGCTTCTGGGCAGGATGCGGTGCAATCAGGCGCGACGTGCTCGAGTCGGCAGGAATGTTCGACGAAAACCGCTACCGGCGACCAGAGATCGAGGACGTCGAGCTCGGTTACCGGCTCCGCGATGCCGGCCACCGCACAGTCCTCGACCCGGCAATCCAGTGCACTCACCTCAAGCGCTGGACCCTGGCGGGAATGATCTCATCAGACTTCACCCGCCGGGGACTCCCGTGGGCCCGGCTTCTCGTCGAGCGACAAATGCTCCTGAGCCCACGGGGACTGAGTCTTGGAGCCGGCGAGCAGGCGAGTGCGGCACTCGCCGCCGCAACTATCGTGACTGCACTCGGCGCCATCTTCCTGATGTCAGCGAATCTTGCCATCGCGGCGCTTGTCTTCTTCGCGATCTTCGCAATCGCCAACTACGATCTTCTCTCCTGGCTGAGAGACAAGCGGGGCGCCTGGTTCGCTGCATTTGCTCTCCCGCTCCACTTCATCTATACAGCCAATGCCCTCGCGTCGCTGATCGCAGGCGCGACGGTCGCCCTCGTCAGCCGTCGGTCCTGACAAGAGCGTTGTAAACGCCGCCGATCAGCCGGCCTATCGCATACCCTATCACGAACAGGTAGACGAAGCCGATGAAGGCGCCGCCCAATGTCACGCGGTATCCGGGGAGGTATGCACCGATCAGGGCGAGGTGTGGCCCGACCGTTGACCCGCCTTTCAGCAACAGCACTACAGTTGCCAGAAAAAGGCCGAGGCCAAGAAGCAAACCGATCGCGATACCCCATGCCCGTGCGTTCAGCTTCAGCAGAGTGTTGAGCTCGTCGCTTCGATTCATCAGCACTCCGCTTACAGGTGGTCGAGAAAATCGCGTGAGCTGTCGAGCTCGACGCGGCTTCGCAGAAAAAACAGCGACAATGCAAGCACGAGATTCCTCGTGAAGGCCGTGAACCAGCCAGCGCAGAAACCGACGAAGAAACCCCAGGCTCCGCCGACCAGCGCGCCGGTCCACGAAACCGTGTAACCCGCGAAGAACTGGCTGAGCAGCTCGGGGTGCAGCGTCGGTATCGGCTTCAGCAGAAGCTCTGCCGCGGTGAGCGCCACGACACCGAGCGCGCAGGCCAGGCCGATGGCGACTCCGAATGCCCGCTTGTCGACGGGCGCGAAAAGCATCATCGACGACTGCGGAAGCTCGGCGTCAACGACCTTCGGCTCACCCGGGAGGAGGATCTCCTCCATTTCCTTCATGCGGCCTCCTCCTCTGCCGGCGAGTTGCCAGGCTCGACCCGCTGCTCCTCATGATACTCGAGGTCGGTGTTTACCGCCCAGAGATCGTGCGACTGGCCCGACATGTTCTCGAGCGCCAGCATCGCGGTGTACATCGAGTGATCCTGGTTGTTGTACTTGTGCATCCCGTTGCGTCCAACCGTGACGAGGTTGGGGATCGTGTCGAGATGCTTCCTTATTGTATCGACGCTTTCCTTATAAGTCGCATCGTAGATTGGGTACGCCTTGGGCATTCGCACGACTGTCCCGTCAATGACGCGCGCGCCTGGCGCGAGACCGAGCTCCGCAAGCTCCTTCCCCGCAAGCGTAATAAGCTCTTCGTCCGGTTTGGTCCACAGGCCATCGCCTGCGAAGCAGAAATACTCCATGCCAACGCAGGTAGCACCTTCACGCGGAACCATCGCCTGGCTCCAGTTATTGAAGTTCTGAATCCTGCCGACTTTCACGCCGGGTGTATGAACGTAGATCCAGTTGTCCGGAAAGATGTCCTCCTTGTCGAGTATCAGCGCAACGAGGATGAAGTCCCTGTAAGCGAGCCGCTCTCCCGCCGCCGCTACGCTCTCGGGAACCGCCGGTTGAAACGATCTGACGAGAGAGCGAAGCGGAATCGTGCTGATGAAGTGTTCTCCCTCGATTCGCTTCTCCCCCTCGGGAGTCTCGACGACGACTGCCGTGACGCCGCCGTCGCTCACCTCGTACGCCGTCGCGCGATGCGACAGGAGCACGCGGCCTCCGAACTCCTCAACGCGGTCCGCCGCGCGCTCCCACATCTGCCCCGGTCCAAGCCGCGGATAGCGGAACTCGTCGATGAGCGACTTGATGTGGACCGATCGCTTCTGGAGCGACGTCGCCGAAAGAATTGCGCGCATCAACGAGAGACCCTGTATTCGCTGCGCAGCCCACTCAGCCCGGATCTCGGTGCAGGGAAGTCCCCACAACTTCTCGGTGTAAGTCTTGAAAAAAATTCTGTAGAGACGGGAGCCAAAGCGGTTCGATACCCACTGCTCGAAATTCTCCTCTACAGGGTTCGGTCGCAGGCGCGCGCGCGCGTAACTCATCACTATCATCGTCGCCTGATATAGGCCAAGGCCCAAAAGCGCATTCGCCGCCTTGAGCGGATAATTGAAGAACTTTCCGTTGTAATGAATGCGTGAGAGCCTGGGCACCTCGATGAACTCGTCGCCGAGAAGCTCCTCCCAGATCTCCTGAACCGGCGTGATCTTGGTGAAGAACCGGTGGCCGCCGATGTCGAACCTGAATTCCTTGTAGCGCGCCGTTCTGGAGATTCCCCCGACAATTTCATCGCCCTCGAGCACGGTGACATCGAACCCGCGCTTTGCGAGCAGGTATGCGGCGGTGAGGCCGGCTGGACCTGCGCCGGCGACAACGATGCGATCGCCGGGGTCGAGCTGCCGCGTGACCTTCAATCCTTTCCCTTCAGGCGGAGAACCTCTGTCCGCGAGCGCCCCGATCGCGATTCGAAGACCAGGTCAAAGTCGAAATCGCCGAACTGAAGCAGCCGGTCGATCGTGCGCTCCTTCCATATTTCCCACGCGTGACATGCCTCCTGAGTGCCACACTCGATCAGGAGATAGACTTCCTTCTCGGCGACGATGCGGGGGAGGGCGCTGTCAGCGGCGTAGTAGTCGACGTCAGAGATTGCCTTCCACCTTCCGACCGTACCGCGCCCTCCGATCAGCAGAGTGCGGTCCCTGGGCAATGTTTCAAGAAAGCCGCGAAGTGGCCTGAAAACGCCGCTGACCTCCGTAACGTATGCGGGAACGCGCTGCACGGTCACTGCGAAATAACGCTCGGATGCCGAGCCGGCGACTTTCCATGCGCGGAGGCCGACGGCAAGCCCGACCGCTGCGACAAGGATCCCGATTACGGCTACGCGGGAGTGAACGAGCCGCACAAACCATTGTGCGTGCCGATACGCGAGCGTTGCTGCTCCAACATAGAAGAACATCCAGAATAGCGGCTGGTACGCCATGAGATACCGCGTCGTGCTCGGCATCATCAGCGCGAGTACCGGCAGCGCGCCGAGGAAATACAGTATCTCGGGGAAGAGGGGCCGGCGGGCGAACCACATTCCCGCGACGATCACGACCGAGATGAGAATTCCGAACGCAGCCCATGCCATGTCCGGCACGGCGTTCGAGAATGAAGTGCTGAATGTGTCGACGATCGGCGGATGAACGAATCCAAGCTGAAAGGTCGGAATGATCTGCGTCGGGAAGCCTGCTCCGAACAGGTTGATGAGCATTCCCGTCTTGTCGCCCCTCTCGAGAAAGGCGAAAGGTTCCCTGAAGTACCGCCCCCGTATTGTATCCAGGTTGAGGATTATGAGGGGCACGATCACCATCAGCGCGACGATCGCGCCGGCCCACCGCGCACGCACGCTCACCGTTCTCCCCTTCCACCGCGCAAGCGCCAGCGGCGCCATGAAGAGCACCAGCACCGGCGCGGTGAAGCGCAGGAGAAACGAAACAGCGAAGAGGATCGCCAGAAGAGCAATGAGCCCGGAGCGGCTCGCGAGCGGACGGTCAGAGCAGAAGAGGCGAACAGATACT
>JBPPMU010000207.1:0-4149 GCA_051306215.1 Gemmatimonadaceae bacterium
CCGGAGGCGCTGTAGCCGGCGGTGTCTGCGCATTAATCGGGATCACCGTCTCATACTACCTCAAGGATGTTCCGGCGTCGCTGCTGGCACTTGGAACCGTGAGCTCGATAGTTACTGGTGCAATCGGGGGATGGCTGCGCACCCTCCTTGCCTGACGAGGCGCCTGACTATCCGTGAAAACCGCGAGCGTGCATCTTCCTGACGAGAGGCCGCGTTTGCTGCGCCGGCGCACCGTGAGGAAACGAAAGTGCCATATCAGTTCATCCTTGTAGACATCGATTCGGGCGTGATGAAGATCACGCTGAATCGGCCTGACGTTCTCAACAGCTTCACGCTGGCGATGTCCCGGGAGCTTAAGCAGGCTCTCGAGAGAGGCCGCGGCGAGAAATCGGTGCGCGCCGTTCTCCTGACCGGAGCGGGACGGGCTTTCTGCGCCGGCCAGGATCTCTCCGACGTTCCGATCCCCGAAGGCGGGAGGATGGACCTGGGAACGATCGTCAGGCAGACATACAACCCGCTGATCGAGCTTCTCCGGAAAATTCCGATGCCCGTGGTTTGCGCGGTGAACGGTGTCGCCGCCGGCGCCGGCGCCAACCTCGCAATCGCCTGCGACATAGTGATAGCCGCGGAGAGTGCCTCGTTCATCCAGTCGTTCTCGAAGATCGGGCTCGTGCCTGACACCGGTGGCACATACTTCCTCCCGCGGGCGATCGGCCTCCCGATGGCCACCGCGCTCATGATGACAGGCGAGAAGATCTCTGCGACCCGGGCAGCGGAGATAGGGATGATCTACAAGGTTGTGCCCGACGATTCTCTCGAGAGCGAGGCGATGAATCTGGCGAAGACTCTCGCGACAATGCCGACGAAAGCCCTGGCTTATACGCGAAAGGCGCTAAGCTCGTCGCTCTCGAACGATCTCCACGCGCAGCTCGAGGTCGAGGAGGAGATGCAGCGCGAAGCAGGGCGGACGCGGGACTTCGAGGAAGGAGTCGCCGCGTTCCGCGAAAAGCGGAAGCCCGACTTCAGGGGAGAGTAGATGACGCCCGGCAAGGACACCCGGGTCGGCATCGTCGGCGCGGGCGCGATGGGCGGTGGCATCGCGCAGGTCGCTGCGTCATTCGGGCACGATGTAGTCCTCCACGATTCGCAGCCGGGATCCGTCGACCGCGCCCTTTCGGCAATCGAGAAGAACCTTGCCCGTGCGGTCGAGAAGAAAAAGATCACCGGGGAATCAGCGACTGAAACGCGCGGCCGCATCAGATCAGGAGAGTTACCCGCGCTTCGCGGCTGCGGGCTGGTGATCGAAGCGATCGTCGAGGACGTCGACGCGAAGCGGAAACTGTTTTCGTCGCTCGAAGGTCTCGTCGCTGACGACACAATTCTCGCGACAAACACCTCGTCGCTGTCAGTAACCGCGATCGCCAGTGCCTGCAGCAAACCCGGACGGGTTATCGGAATTCATTTCTTCAACCCGCCTGTTGTTTTGCCGCTGGTCGAGATTGTTCCCGGGCTTGCGACGGAGCAGGCAATTGTCGCCGATTCCGAAAAGCTGATCGAAGCATGGGGCAAGACGACGGTCATCGCATCCGATACGCCAGGCTTCATAGTCAACCGCATCGCGCGACCCTTCTACGGCGAAGCCCTTCGCATATACGAGGAAGGCATCGCCGACATGGCGACGATAGACTGGGCGATGCGGGAAACCGGGGGCTTCAGGATGGGCCCGTTCGAGCTGATGGATTTCATCGGCAACGACGTGAACCTCGCCGCCACGAAAAGTGTGTACGAGGCGATGTTCAACGACTCGCGATTCCGCCCGACCCTCACCCAGCAACGCCTGGTCGACGCGGGATTCCTCGGCAGGAAATCAGGCCGCGGATACTATGACTACTCCACGGGCGCGCCGGCGCCGGAGCCGAATCGCGACCCTGATCTCGCGGAGTTGATCTTCCGCCGCATTCTGTCGATGCTCATCAACCAGGCGGCCGACGCTCTTTACATGCGCATCGCTTCGGCGCACGACATCGACAAGGCGATGACTCTTGGCGTGAATTACCCCAAGGGGCTGCTGGCATGGGCCGATGAGATAGGGCTGGCCGAAACCGTCAAATGGCTTGGCGCGCTCCAGGAATTCTATGGTGAGGAGCGATATCGGCCGAGTCCGCTTCTCAAGACCATGGCAGAGGACGGATTCACCTTCTTCAGCCGGTGAAATCTGGTAGTTTTGGAGTCATGACCGGAACCGTCGCGCCGGGCGCAGGTCGCGCCGGCACAAACGCCGTAAATCCGAGTTTCGACTGGAAGCGCATCGCCTACCTGCTTCTCGCCTCTCGTGGCCTCGACGACACCGAGGAAACTCGGCTCCTGCCCGAAAAAAAGGTGGTCTATCAGTTCTCGGCCCGTGGCCACGATCTCGCCCAGATCATCCTTGGAACGCTTCTGGACGGAAAACACGACGGGGTCGGAGCCTATTACCGATCCCGACCCCTCCTCTTGACCCTGGGCCTGACCCTCGAGGACGCGTTCGCCGGACCTCTAAGAAAGTCCGGCGGGTTCAGCGACGGGCGTGACATCGGAGTCGTCTGCAATCTGCCGAATACCGATGGCGCAGTGGTGCTTCCGATGTCGGGAGATGTCGGATCCCAGTATACGCCCGTGGCAGGCTGGGCACAGGCGGTTACCTACCACCGCGACGTTCTCGGTGACAGCACATACAGGGGCGCGATCGGCGTAGTGCTCGGTGGCGAGGCCTCAGCGGCGACGAACGGCTTCTGGTCGGCGCTCACTATCGCAACGACCCTGAAGCTCCCGATGCTCTTCTATATAGAAGACAATCGCTATGGCATCTCGGTTCCCTCGGATTTCCAGACCCCCGGTGGCAACATCGCCGCGAACCTGGCGTCGTTCGGGAATCTCTACATCAGGGAAGGCGACGGAACTGATCCCGGCGAGGCCGCCGGTCTCTTCGAGGATGTCGTAGGCCACGTTCGCGAAGGCAAAGGCCCCGCGTTGCTCAGGCTCGAAGTGCCGCGGCTGTGCGGGCACTCAGGCCAGGACACACAGGCCTATAAGACGGAGGACTGTATCGCCGACGAGCAGGCGCGCGATCCGCTCCCCAAGCTCCGCGCGTATCTGGTGCCGGCAACGATGTCGGAGTCCGAGTGGGACGATCTCGAGGCCGACGCCGCGCGCGATGTCGCTGCCGCTCTCGAAGGTGCACTCAACCGGCCTGAGCCGGATACGAACAAGATCACCCGTTATCGCTTCTCCGAGACGAACGACGACGGCAGCACGGATCTCCAGATAATCGGAGGCCTCGCGCCATCGGGTCACGTTTTCCCTGCCGCCACAGACAAGCCAGCCCCCGAGCCGCAGCGCACCAACATGCTCACGGCGATAAGGCGGACTCTCGAGCACGAGCTAAGGACGAACCCGAAGCTTCTCGTGTTCGGTGAAGACATCGGGCCGAAAGGCGGTGTTCACGCTGCAACGATGGGACTTCAGGAAGCCTTCGGCGACAAGCGCGTGTTCGACACCAGCCTGTCGGAGGAAGGAATCGTAGGGCGAGCGGTGGGAATGGCGATAGCCGGGTTGATGCCTGTCGCCGAGATACAGTTCAGGAAATACGCTGATCCGGCGACCGAGCAGCTGAACAACTGCGGAACTATGCGCTGGAGAACGGCAAACCGGTTCGCTGCACCGATAGTCGTGCGGATGCCCGGTGGTTTTGCGAAAGTCGGCGACCCCTGGCACAGCGTGTCGGGCGAGGTGATGTGGGCTCACGCGATTGGCTGGCAGATGGTGTTTCCATCGAACGCGGAAGACGCAACGGGACTTCTCCGTGCGGCACTTCGCAGCAACAACCCGACGATATTCTTCGAGCACCGCCATTTACTCGACGGTCCGTGGGCGCGACGACCGTATCCGGGTGACGATTTCGTTCTTCCACTAGGCAAGGCGAAGATCACGATGAGCGGCGACTCGCTGACCGTCGTCACCTGGGGAGCCATGGTCGAGCGCTGCGAGCTCGCCGCGAAGAAACTCGGCGAATCGATAGAGATAATCGACCTCCGCACGATCTCGCCGTGGGACAAGCAGGCAGTGCTCGACTCGGTGGGTAAAACCCGTCGCTGCCTGATAGTTCACGAG
>JBPPMU010000208.1:0-8896 GCA_051306215.1 Gemmatimonadaceae bacterium
TGTGTATAAGAGACAGACTGCGGACTACTCAGCACCGTTAGGGAACAAAGCCCGTGTCGATACGAGGTCGGGTCAAGGTCCGCAGTGGTCCGCAGTGGTCCGCAGTGGTCCGCAGTGGTCCGCAGTGGTCCGCAGTGGTCCGCAGTGGTCCGCAGTGGTCCGCAGTCGGTGTCCGCAGTACGTCCGCAGTCCGCAGTCAGTGAGGCACTATCCCCGGCGTAAAAACCCCCAGGGTATCCCCCGGATTCTGGCTCGGATACCCGAGGTGCCTGTCGCAGCTGATCGTCGGCTCCGTCCCCGGGATGAAGAAATCACTCCGCACACTTTCCCTCGGGCAGTATGGCGTCTGGAGCAGTCCGGTCGTGATGTCGATCTCGCGCGTGATTATCGAAGCTGGACGCGGCCAATCCGGTGGCGCCGGCCTGCGCCGATATACCTCGGTCATGAACTCGGTCCACGCCGGGGCCGCGAGACGGCCACCCTGCGCATCGCCCATGATCTTCTTCTGGCGGTCGAAGCCCATCCATACACCTGCAACGAGGTCGGCAGTGTAACCGATGAACCAGACGTTGGTGCCGTCGTTCGTCGTTCCAGTCTTGCCTCCCGCCGGCAGGTGGAAGCCCGAGCTCCAGATCGCAGCGGCAGTTCCCCGGCGGACAACGTCCTTCATCATGTCGACCATTATCCACGATTCCTCCGGGGAGAGGACTGTCGTGCGGGATGGCGTCTGCTGCCAGAGCACTTCCTGTCTCGCGTTCTCGACGCGCAGGATCGCGTTGGTGTTCGCGCGAATGCCCTGGTTCGCGAACGGCGCATACGATGCGACCATCTCCAGCGGATAAACATCGGCGGAGCCGATGAAGATCGAAGGATATGGCGGTATCGGGGTGGTGATGCCGAAGTTGCGCGCCTGGCCGATGACTGTGTTCACGCCGAGTTCCAGACCTGCATTTATCGCGACCATGTTGCGCGACTGATATAGCCCGCGCCGCATCGTCATCGGGCCCTCGAAGCGTCCGTCGTAATTGCGCGGGATCCACGGACGACCAGTGCCCTGGTCGAGTGATATTGAAGTGTCCTGAAGAATGTATGAAGGAGACCGCCCGTTCTGCACCGCGGCCGCATACACGATCGGCTTGAAAGCTGAGCCGGGCTGGCGAAGCGCCTGGGTCGCGCGGTTGAACTTAGAGTCGTAGAAGTCCCGGCCGCCGACCATTGCGCGAATCGCGCCGTTTCGCGGATCGATCGCGATGAAAGCGCCCTGGAGGTACGGAGCGTTGTCGCCAGGCGTCTCGCCCGCAACACTCCGCGCGATGTACCTCTCGTACGTCTCGCTCGTGTATCTCCCGAACCTTCCTGCCTCGATCCTCTCGAGCTGTCGCTCGAGTGCCCGTTCCGCGGCAAGCTGCATGTCGAGATCGAGCGTCGTGTAAACGCGGAGGCCCTGCTCGTAAAGCTGTCGCCCGAACTGATCGTCGAGCTGCCGCCTGACCCATTCCACGAAATACGGCGCCGTGTCGCCCGCGTCCGTCTTGCTGGCAAGCTGAAGGGGATAGGCCCTCGCAGCGCTCGCCTCTTCGTCACTGATGGCGCCGTTGTGCCTCATGAGCTCGATGACCGTGTTGCGCCGCTGTATTGCGCGCTCGGGATGCCGCTTTGGATTGTACCGCTCGGGAGCCTTCGGCAGTGCGGCGAGCGTCGCCGCCTCGGCGATGTTGAGATCCCTGACAGATTTCCCGAAGTATCTCTGCGAGGCGGTCTCGACTCCGTATGCCCCGTTTCCGAGATTTATCTGATTGAGATAGAGCTCGAGAATTTTTCCCTTGTCGAACTTCGACTCGATCTCGCGCGATACCTTCGCTTCCTTGATCTTCCGGACCAGCGTCTTCTCCCTGCTTATGCGCTCCGGGAACACGTTCCGGGCGAGCTGCATCGTGATCGTGGAGAACCCTTCTTCCCAGCTGCGCGCGAAGATATTGTGGATGAACGCTCCGAAAACGCGGTACCAGTCGATTCCCGCATGACGGTAGAAGCGCTTGTCCTCGGTGATGACGAACGCCTGACGCACAGTCTCCGGAATTTCGTCGAGCGTTATGAGAGTCCGCCGCTCGAGCCCGAGCTCAGCAATGAAGCGGCCGTCGACGGCATAAAGCTTGGAGGTCTGCCTCGGCGTGTAGTCGTTGAGGGATTCGACTGGGGGGCACTGGCCGCCACGGCAGACAAGTGTCCACGCGCCGAAGGCGAGACCGGCGCCGAGCGCCATGCCGAACGTGAGGAAGAGAAGCACCGCTCGCACAAGCGTCGGATGCCTGCGGCGGAATGAGTCTTTGCGTCTGGCCATGCCCGTATAAGGTAATGCCGGGAGCCGTGGTCTATGCCTGCCTTTCTCCATATACTTGTCGGCGATGCAAGCAAAGACACCGCTGCTCGACGAGCTCGCCTGGCGCGGGCTTCTCCACCAGCACACCGACGGCCTCGCCGAAACTCTCGCCGCGCGACCTGTGTCCGCTTATGCCGGCTTCGATCCTACCGCGTCGAGCCTGCATGTCGGAAGTCTCATTCCCGTCATGGGACTGATGCATCTCCAGCTGCACGGTCACAAGCCGTTCGCGGTCGTCGGAGGTGGGACCGGCCTCATCGGGGATCCCAGCGGAAAGGCAGCCGAACGGCAGCTCAATACGACGGAAACGGTTGAAGAGAACTCGCGCGGATTGAGGAAGCAGCTGGAGAGGTTCCTCGACTTCTCAGGAACCAATGCAGCCGAGATGCGCGACAATGCGGACTGGCTTCGCCCCCTCGGCGCGATCGAGTTCATGCGCGAGGTCGGAAAACATTTCACCGTCAACTACATGCTCGCCAAGGAGTCAGTGAACCAGCGGATGGAAGCGGGAATCTCGTATACCGAGTTTTCCTACATGCTTCTCCAGGCATACGACTACCGCGAGCTCTTCCGCCGTGAAGGAGTCACGCTCCAGGTTGGCGGCAGCGACCAGTGGGGAAACATCACGGCCGGACTGGAATTGATCAGGCGCACCGACGGCGGCGAAGCTCACGGCCTGACATTCCCGCTCGTCACCAATTCAACGGGCACAAAGTTCGGGAAGACTGAGTCCGGAAACGTCTGGCTGGACCCCGAAAAGACTTCGCCTTACGAGTTCTACCAGTTCTGGAGAAACATCGACGACGGCGACGCGGGCAGGTACTTGCGGCTTTTCACCCTGTTGTCCCGGGAAACGATAACGGAGCTCGAGAAGTCGGTCGCAGCACGGCCGCAGGACCGCGAGGCACAGCAGGCCCTCGCCCGCGAAGTCACGGCGCGCGTTCATGGCGACGATGCCGCGCGGGTTGCCGAAGATGTCTCGAAGCTCCTTTTCGCGAAGGGCGATCCGGCGTCGCTCTCGACCGATGCCCTCGTGGCTCTCAGCCGCGAGGTGCCGTTCGTCGAAGTCGAGAAGCTCGACAACGTCGTGGATGGACTCGTCGCACTCGGACTCGCTGCATCGAAGGGCGCGGCGCGACGTCTCGTCGAGCAGGGCGGAGCGTCGGTCAACGGGAAGCGAGTGACTGCTCCGGCGGATCCACCGGGCGACCCGCTTCACGGCGAATATCATCTCCTCAGGAAAGGCTCCCGCGACTACGGCCTCATAAAGCTCAGGGGTACCTGAACTCAGGGCCCCGGCGCAATCGCCTTCTTTGGAAGTTTGAAATGCTGCTTGGGATCGAGCGCATCACGCAGCGCATCGCCAAGCAGGTTGAAGCCAAGCACGGCCGCCCCGATAGCCACCCCGGGAAACACCGACGTCCACGGCGCGCGCCTGAGCTGGTCGAGGTCGCGACCATCCGCGATCATCGAGCCCCAGCTCGGCGTCGGTGGCGGGACACCAAGACCCAGGAACGACAGGGCTGCTTCGGCCATTATCGCGCCGGCGACTCCCAGTGTCGCCGCGATGACTACTGGCGCTATGACGTTGGGGAGAACGTGCTGGAGCATTATGCGTATGTCCCGCGCCCCGAGCGCGCGAATCGCCTGGACGTACTCGAGCTGCCTCACCACGAGCACCTGGCCGCGAACGAGCCGCGCCATCCCTGCCCAGCCCACGACGCCAATCGTCACGAACACGACGCCCATCGACGGCTGGAATGCAGCGACCATTGCGATGAGCAGAAGCAGCGTGGGGAATGCGAGCGTCACGTCGGCAAGCCGCATGACAAGCTCGTCGATCCAGCGCCCGTAATATCCGGCCAGCAGCCCCAGCGTGACTCCGAGAAGCAGGGCTATTCCCTGCGACACAAGTCCAACCGTGAGCGACACTCGTGCCCCGAACACAAGCCGCGACCAGATGTCCCTCCCCTGGACATCGGTACCCAGCCAATGTTCGCCTGACGGCTTGTCGAGGTAGTTGGTGAGATCTATCGCGAGCGGGTCGTGGGTAGCGATGAGCGGGGCCGCGATCGCCGCAAACGTCATCGCAAATACCACTATCACGCCAAAACGCGCGCGAGTGTCGCCAGCGAGCCGTTTCCGTTGCGCTGGATCAAGCACCCTTGAGCCTCATCTGGATGGCGTCCACTTCGACGGATCCGCCAGCGACGGATCCCGCAGCCCCACCGGTGTGCCGGCGGGCTGCCGTCGCCAGCGCCTGTGCTGCCAGAAATACTGCTCCGGGTACTGCCTTACCCATCTCTCGAGAATCCTGCTGTATCTCGCAACCAGTGCGTCCACGTCTTTTTCCCTGTCTCCCGTCAGTTCGGCATTAACCGGCTCGATTACCACCCTGAACTTTCCGCTCGGAAGGCGAAGCGCGTCAATGAAGCAGACCGGCACATCCAATCGCAAGGCGAATACCGCGAAGCCGCGCGGCGTCTTGGCAGGGCGCCCGAAGAAGGGAACGAACGACGAAGCGAGCCCAAGGACGCCCTGATCGGAGAGGAAAGCGACGAGGTGCCCTTCCCTTATGGCCCTCGCGGTGCGCCTCACCGCCTCTGAATCACGGATGACCTTCATTCCGAGCCGTTCCCGATTCTCGTTTATGTAACTTCCAAAGAGCTCGTTGCCCATCCCACGCACGGCAACCTCCACCTTCACGCCGCGTACCGCCAGATATGCGCCGAGGAGCTCCCAGTTGCCGTGATGCGCGGCGGCGGCAAGCGCCCCCCGTCCGCCGGCGAGAGCGCTCTCGAGATGCTCCCAGCCATCGACCTGCTCGACAAGACCGAGCACACCCTTTTCGCCGAGAGACGGAAGCAGGGCCGCCTCGACCGACGTCCGTCCCAGGTGCGCGTAGGAATCGCGAGCCGTGCGGCGAACGCGGGAGCGCGGCCACTCCGGGAAAGCCGCCGCAATCTGCTTTTCAACGACGTCTCTCCTGATCCCGAGCGGCCAGTACCCGAGCCTTCCCATTCGCTCGCCGATCGAGCATGCAGCGCTCCACGGGAGTCGCTCGAGCAGCTTCATCGTCCCGCGGAGCGAGTAATACTCCGCGCGATGAGAAAGTGTCGGCTTCCTAGAGATGTCACTCACTGAACGGCGCGTCTCCCGGTGACTTGCAGCGTGAATTCGCGCGTGTCCCTGGCGACACGATCCCAGTTGTAATGCGCCTCTACCGCCCGCCTGCCGTTCGCGCCATCGCGGGCGCGGGTGTCTCCATCCCGGAGGTAACGCGAGATGGCCCGGGCGATCGCATCGACGTCCTCCGGCGGAACGACGACCCCCGTCTCGCCATCGCGCACAGCAGAGCGCACTCCGCCTGAATCGCCTGCAACGACCGGCACTCCTGACGACGATGCCTCGAGGAAGGATATCCCGAAGCCTTCGGCGTTTATCTCCTTGTCGACACGCGAAGCGCCAAGGTACACAGTCGAAGTTGCGTACGCTTCGGCGAGACGGGAATCGGAGATTGCACCGGCGAATATCACGCGGTCGCTTACACCCAGGGTCGCTGCGAGCGTTCGCAGCGCGTCCTCGTGATGACCCTCCCCCACGAGAACGTAACGCAACCTCGGAAAGTCGGCCGAAAGCGCGGCGAGCACCCTTATTCCGACATCCTGGCCTTTGTGCGGAACAAGTCGCGCGACCGTGAGCAGCATCTGTTCGTTCCCGATTCCCCACTCGCGGCGGAGTCGCCCGGTGTCGCGTCGTGGCGAGAACGTTCCGGGATCGGTGCCGAGGTCGAACGCGCCGACTGGCGGCATTGTTGTCACACCGACGCTCTCCATCACTTCGCGCGAGAGATCCGCAACCCATGTCGATGTGCCGACTATTCCCGCGGCGCCGCCAAGGATCCTTCTCGCGGTCAAGCGCTTCAGCCTGCTCACACGGGCTTTTGATCTCTCCCTGAGAAGATCGCCGCCGTTCACATATACCAGGTAAGGAATCCCGCGACTCATGGCGGCCCAGGCAACCGCATAACCCGCCGGCCGGATGTTGCCGCAGTGAAATACATCGACGTCGCCTGCCGCCGCGCTCGAGAGCCAGCGCGCCCATATCATCTGGTTGGTCAAGCGGTTCGCATGCCGGAAATGAAATGGCTGGCGGTCTATTTCGTAACCTTCACCGATGTCGAATGCCTCCGCGCCTTCGATTCCGACAGTTGAGACAGCAATTGTGTTCTCACCATCGGCAAGCCGCCTGCACAGCTCGACATGCCGGCGCGCCATGCCTCCGCGATCGGGACCGAAATCCTGCGTGACGAATAGGTGCCTCACGTTGCGAGCGGATTCACGAATTGAGTTCCGGCGAGCAGATTCGGCAGCCGCTGATCGTATGTGTGATGCTGTCGCACGAACTTCTCGCCTTCGCGGCGGATCTTCTCGCGCTCGTCATCCAACCTGACGTAATTCTTGCATTTTGCGAGACACGAATCAGCATCGTCGTAAAACGCGCAGTGTTCGTCTTCAAGAAGCATCGCAGCGAGACCGGGAGTCCGCTGTGCCAGGTAAAATCCACCCGCGAGGATTACCATCCACGTCCGGTCGGATGTGTATGAGACACCCCCTGCTGCCCGGGTGGGGTTGATCCCCAGCGTGATCCGGGCGGTTGAACAGACCGCGGCGAAATCCCGTCCCTCCACGGAGCGCCCGTTCCACGCCAGCTCGTCCTGCCATTGTTCCCAACCCGGTCCCCACACTCGCACACTGAAATTCGCGGCGACCTCGAGGAGGAGCTTCGCGCGGTCCGGGTCGTAGCCTGTTCCGATAAAGGCGATGTCTGACCCGAATCGCTCATCGCGCGGAACCGGCACGATGCCCGCATCCCCGGCAGCCGGAAGAAAAAGCGCGTTGAGGCCGTGCGATCGCCACTCGGCATCGAACCCCGTCACGAAGAAAGTCTGGGCGAGCCCGCCCACTGCCGCTATGTGTGCGATGTCCGGCCTGTCGAGATCGCGGTGCCACTGGGGATCGTGGTACCACATTGCGTTCGGCGTGTCGGCGATTATCGCCGCGACAGTCACGGGGTCGAGCGCCAGGCACTTGGACAGGAACACAAAATCAGGCCTGAACCGCTTCGCCTGCAGGCGCGCCCACAGCTGCGTCAGCCTCCATCCGATCAGCCGCTTCGTTCTGCGATCATCGAGCAGCAGCGTGACGTGACCAGCCCGCTTCATTGCTCTCTCGACAGCGGCTTCCATCCGCCACGGATTGTCGCTGCCGATCAGCAGTATCCGCATCTACGTCGGCCGCCCGTGTCCCATTGCCCATAGCCGCGCGTATTTCGCCATAACGCTTGTCGCTGCCAGACACGCCAGCACAGCCCCGGGCGCGCCGTCCAGAAACCCTCGCTTGAGCACGTACATGCTCAGGAACCTCAATGGCGGTCGAAGCACTACTGTGCCAGCGCCGGCCCTGCGCCCCTGCTCGAACCTGTCCTCAGCCCACCACCTGCTGTATCTGTCGAGTTTCTCGAAGTACTGCCCGATCGTCGCATATGGCGCGTGAAGGAGCGTCGAGCGAAGCACTCCCGTCGCTCCCCCGGTTTCGACGTGCTCATGGACTCTGCTCGAGCTGTACCTGAGCGTCGACCGGAAGAGCCGCACCGGAGCATCGCGCTCCCACCCCCCATGGCGGACCTCTCTTCCAAGAAAAAAGTTGCGGCGGGGAATCCGATAAGACTCCGGCCCACCGGGCGCGGCATTCGTGACGATCGAGCTCACCTCCCCGCCAAGCTCCGGTGAGCCGCGCTCATCCGCATCGACGACCAGGACCCAGTCGCACGAGGCGCGCTCGATCGCGGCGTTTCGCTGGCCGCCGATTGTCACGAACTGATTGCGAATTACTTCGGCGCCCGCCCGGAAAGCTATATCGGCTGTGTCATCGACCGAGTCATTCTCGACGAGTATCACTTCCCGCGCCCAGGCCACGCTCGCGATGCAGGCGGCGATGTTCGCTGCTTCGTCGCGCGCTGCGATTACGACTGTCACCGGGACCGTGCGCCCGGACGGCAGCCCGGTCATGATCAGTTTCTCGAGATTGCTGCCTCGAACCCGTCTATCATCGCTTTTTCGGGGAATTCCCGCGCGACCCTCGAGCGAGCCGCGGAGCCCATCGCCTGGCGCTGCTCTTCGCTCGCGAGCAGCGTGACGACAGTCGCCGCTGTTGACGCTACATCTTCGGGCGGTATGAGGCTTCCGCTGATGAGGTTCGCCACGTACGTCCCGGCGACACTTCCCTCGGCGGCGATGACCGGCACGCCGAGCGCCATGAGGTCGAGAATGCCGTACGCGGCGGTGTCGGCCTCAGCGACCACCCAGCCAAGCTCCGCGTCACGCATGAGAGCGAGATGATCGTCGCGCTCGCCGAGGAAGCTCACGAGGTGCATTACGTCGAGCGCGGCGGCCTGCATGCGCAGGTCCTCGCTGTCAGAGCCGGGCCCGAAGATGATGAGCCGGAGGTACGGATG
>JBPPMU010000209.1:0-2652 GCA_051306215.1 Gemmatimonadaceae bacterium
TCTATCTCGGCTCTCAACTCGGCGCGCAACCGTAACTCGGGGACGCAGGAACCACGTTCTCCGTCAGCCGGCGTTTGCCATCCGTCGTACAAGGCGGATCTGTCCCGCGTGGTAGAGATCGTGTGCAGCCGCTCCGGAGATGAGCTCGAGGGTGGTGAATTCGGCGCCGCGGACTTTCAGATCGAGTCCCGACGGATCGCGTTGCGCGACCGTATCGCGCAACGCGTCATGCCACTCGTGAAGAACGGCGAGGTCGGCCTTCCACGCGGCCTCAGTCGCTTCGATCGGGCGCTCGAACCAGTCGGACCCCTTGAGCGAGAACGTTCGACGGGTCTCGGGTGAAAGGAGACGGCAGACGCGATACTTCCAGTAGGCGCAGTGGAGGGCGAGCTCCCATACGTTGTGACGATCCGGCTGCGGTCGAAACGTCGCCGCGTCGAGCGTCACACCCCGCAACGATCCGAGCAGGTTCGGCCCATGCCACGACCTCCGGTCGAACGCGAGCGAAAGTTGATGCAGCAGCAGGTCGAGTCGAGCGTCGCTCATGGGTCCATCAATATAGCCGGATGCGAGGCAAGTCAAAGGTGAGCGGCGTGATCCAGGCGGATCGCGGCGAAGGCCCGAGGTTCAGCGAGTAGTTCAGCTAACCACGAACTTTCGGATCTTCGCCGTCCTCCCACCCGCCGTAGGACGTTGGCGCTCCTAGGAAACTCACAACTATGCGGCGTTCTCCCGCGCCGGAGGCGCGAGAAGAGGGTGGCTGGTGGCAAGCGAAGCGCAGTCACCGGTAGGGAGAACGAGTGAATCTGCGCCCCTGAGGGGCGCCAGATTTCTGTCGCCCAGTTGTGTACGTCAAGTTCTGCAAATTGGCCTTGGTGTCTCTGGGTTCTCCTCGCCGTCTTTTTCTCTAGCAGTAGGGGCTGTGGGAGATGTGGAAAACGTCGACGGGTTCATGTCGACGTTTTCCAAGTCCTGTGGGAAGGCGCGGCCTCATCGCGGCTTTCCACAGGACGTCAGCTTCCATAGCCGGTTCTCCTCAGGCGACGTCGCGCAGCAGATGCTTCTTGTGTTCGGCGAGCAGTTCCATATTCAGATACCGCGTCGCCTCGATCCAGTTCTCGTGTGTCTCGACCGCCAGGGCCCGTACCAGCCGTAGGCAGCTCGCCTCATTCGGGAAGATGCGGACGATGTGCGTGCGACGTTTGATCTCTTCATTCAGTCGCTCGAGCATATTGGTCGACTTCATGTGCTTGTGGTGCTCGGCCGGCAGACGGTAGTAGGTGAGCGTCTCGTCGATGTTCTGCTCGACCCAGTCGCAGAGTTTCGGGTACTTGCCCTCCCACTTGCCGATCCACGCCGCCAGGTCCCGTCGCGCCTCCCCGATGTCGCGGCGACTGAAGATCCACCGCAGCTCCTGAAGGCAGTCATGATCGCCGCGTCGTGGCAGGTGGTCGGAAGCGTTGCGCAGGAAGTGAACGTAGCAGCGTTGCCAGGCCGCCTCGGTCAGGACTTCGCGAATCGCTGCCTTCAGCCCTGCGTGATCGTCGCTGACGACGAACTCGACCCCGTGCAGACCCCGCTCTCGTAGGCCGAGCAAGAACTCGGTCCAGCTGTTCCGACTCTCGCGTGGAGCAAGTTCGACCCCGAGGATGCACCGTCGACCGTCCTTGTTTATACCGATCGCGATCAACACCGCACGACTCCGAATCGTCCCGTTTTCTCGAATCCGCTCGTAACGTGCATCGAGGATCACGTACGCGTACTCCTCCTCGAGTCGCCGCTTTGCAAACGCTTCCAACTGCCCATCCAGCTTCTTGGTGATGTCACTGATCGAGCTCGCGCTGAACGAATGCCCACACAGCTCCTCGGTGATCGCTTTCACCTTCCGCGTCGACACGCCCTGGATGTACATCTCGGTCAGGGCCGCGAACAGCGCCTTCTCGCTCCTTTGGTACCTCTCGAACAGCTCGGTCCGAAACAGCCCCTTACGATCCTGAGGAATCCGTAGCTCGACCTTCCCGACCCGAGTCACGAACGAGCGGTCGTAGTACCCACTCCGGTGCGACAGACGATCCTCGGTGCGCTCGCCACGTCCCGCGCCGATCGCCTCCTCCATCTCGCACTCGAGAATCTGCTGGATAGTCTCCTGTACGATCGCTCGAATCGGATCTGGCGACTCGGTCAGAAGCGTCTTCAAGTCAACTGCGGTACGATCTTTCTTGGCCATCGAGTTCTCTCCTGTTCTCTTTTGTTTTGGCGAACTGAACTTTACAGGAGACCTCCTTGGCCTTTTCGTTTTTGCAGAACTTTTCGGACACTACCAAGAACTGTAGCCCCGAGCGAGGCGCGAAGCGGCGCTGCCCGGGGTAATCGGCGGGCTAAAGACAGGTGGGCGCGACGCGTGCCGGCGAAGGACCTGAAGCTCGGCGATAACGCAGTCCTGGTCGGGTAGACCGAGGCGATTGCTCGCCCCGGCCCCCCTGCAGATCCGGACGTGCGCGATTAACGCATCCGGCTCCTCAGATCAAGGCTTCGCTGCGTGAGGCCGTCACGCACCCGGATTTCGCTATCTGCTGAAGTCTCGTTGACACGGAAAGCAAGCCCGATGTCTTGTTCATGTTTCCCATCAGCAGTTCCTTGACCCGGCGCCTC
>JBPPMU010000210.1:0-4342 GCA_051306215.1 Gemmatimonadaceae bacterium
CCGGGTGCAGGCGCTGATGAAGGACATGACCGGTGAGATTTGCGGCGAGAAGTTCGCGGGCGTCCACGTCACGAGCGCAGATGGTTTGAACTGGGATTTCGACCGTGCCACGCTGGCCTACCGGCGCGAGGTGCGCTGGAGTGACGGGCGCACGACGCGGCAAGGTTTTCTGGAGCGCCCGCAACTGCTCATCGAAGGCGGCGTCCCGACGCACCTCTTCTGCGCCACCGCGGAAGGCCCCGGCATTGACCTGAAGGACGCCACGCGCACCTGGAACATCGTTTTCCCACTCAGCAAATGAACTTTGTCTGAACACGACGCTCAAAACCAATTGTCCTCATGAAGCACTCATTGTTCTTCCCTGTTCTCGTTTTCATCAGCACCGCGCTTTCGCCGGCGCCCGCGGCCGAAACCTCGCCCTTCCAAGTCACCAAAGTCGCTTCCTCGACGTTTGTAATGGGTATCAGCCATAGTAGGGGATTTCCAACTTGCCGGCGACAAAGTAGAGCATCGCGATCTGATACTCGGTGGAGCGATAGCCACGAGCTTTTCGTTTGGTGGCCGAAAACAAACTGTTGAGTCCTTCCAAGAACGCCGTCGTCAATCCCGCCTGCCAATGCCCAAGGATGCCTTCCAAGTGTCGTTCCACCATCTCCGCCGCTTTGCGCATGGGGTCCAGCAACCCGCTCGTCAACGCTGCGGACTCCGTGCGCACCCAGTGACACCATTTTACAAACCGGCTCCGCGCCACGCGCGCGCTGGCCGAAGCATACGCTCTTTGCAACTCCAACCGCATCGCAAACGCCAAGCCCGTCACCAGCGGTTTGTCTTTCAACTGGCCCCAGCGCTGCTCCTCCCGCTCCGTCCAGTGCTCCGGATTCTTGCGCCACAGCCAGCAGGTGTTTTCCAATTGCGCCCGCGCCTCCGCATCTTGCCGCGCCTCCGCGCGGCGCACTTCGTCCACCGCCGCACTCACCTGGCTGACCACGTGAAATTTGTCATACACGATGACCGCGTTGCCGAAATTTTCCTTCACGCCTTTGATATAGGCCGGGCTCATGTCAATGGCCACCTGTCGGATCGCCTTGGGATGCCCGTTGTGCTGGCCCAATTGCTCCGCAAAGCGTTCCCAGGTGCCGGCGTCTTTGCCCTCCACCGCCAGCAACACGCGCTTGGCTTCCAAGTCCACAAACACGGTCAGGTAGTTGTGTCCCTTCTTGCGGTTCATCTCGTCGGCGCCCACCCAGACCACATCCTCCCAACTCAAATCCGCCCAGGCCGCGTCCACATGCGCGAAGAGCGCGCGCCACAGTTTCTGATCGGTCTCGCCCAAAATCTCGCCGGCCTGCTTGACCGGCATCGCGCGCATCAGCGTCAAGGCAAACGCTTCAAACTCCTGCGTCAAACCGCGACTGCGTCCCTCCCAAGGTGCACGCACCGTGTAAACCTTCTTGCATTCCTTGCATTGGCCCCGCGGCAACGCGCAGACAATTTCCGATTGCAACTGGCATACGTTGAGGTGACGCCAACACCGCTCTGGGGCGTGGTCGTAGCCGCCCACCGCCTGGGCCTCGCAATGGGGACAACGCTCCGTCTTCCACAACCCCGGAGTCTCCGCCACCCGGATCAATACCGAACTGTCCTTTTCAACATAGTCCACAGCACGCACGTGCCAGCCTTCACCCAACGCCAAAATCTGCTGAAACATTTTCTCGGGAATCATAATGCCCGACAGCAAACCAAATCCTTTTACCCATTACAAACATCGAGGAACCCGTTCACTTTAGCTATCTGGATTCTATCCAGTTCTCAAGCCAGCCAATTCCTGAGCCGCGCAGCATCTGCTTGCTTCTGATGGGAGTGAGTCTGCTTTGCTTCCGTTTGAAGCCTCCGTTTGAAGCCGTGAAGTTGTGAAGGCACAGTGAGTGATGTCTTCACTTCACATCCATCACTTCCCGCTTCGGCAGCACCCGAAACCTCCCATGCGGTTCGGTTTGATACCAGAACGCCACGGATGAAATGTCCTCCTCCAGCGGCAGGTAGACCCTGTCCCCAAGAGAGAAGGTATCGGTGATTATTCGCGCGTGCTGCGGTCGGGGCCTTGGGAAGAGGGGACGATTTCGTGCTGGGGAGGCAAATCGTGTGGTTATGATGGAGTTGGGTGTCTATTTGCGGACTCTGGATTTGGTGCTTGGTGGCGGGGTCTGCGGACGGAGGAGGTGCAGTTCCCCGCGGTCGAGCAACTCCCACTGGACCTCTTCGCCTGGTTCCAGGCCGATGGCGGCAGCCAAGGCCAAGGGGAAGCTGATGTAGAGGCGGGGGTTTTGTCCGCGCGATCGAATCGCCTGGACGCGCAAGGGATAGGAAGTTGGCATTTTGGGTGATCGGATTGATGTTTTTCCTGGCTTTCTTAACGCTAGCCTATAGACTAGCTTAATGGCCAGCCAGATTATTCCCTTCCCGCAGGAACTTCGCCCGCAGCTCCCCACCATTGTCGGGAACGTTGACTACCTCACCTTGCGCCAACGCCTGGAACAAATCGATGTCCTTTTGCGCGCAAGCGAGGTGGAGCAGGAGTTTGTGCGCCGGGCCTTGGCCCGATGGAACGTGGCGGCGGCGCGGGAAGTAACCGCGCTGGAGCAACTGAAGTTCCAGCAGCGCTCGCGGCGGGCCTTGCGTTGCACGGTCCTGCGGACGCTGCTCCAAGAGGATTATCGCGGGTTCAGTTGTCAGTTGGCCGGCAATCCGCTCTATCAATGGTTTTGTCTCGTCGATGCGTTGGACCAAGTCCGGGTGCCCTCCAAGAGCGAGCTCCAGCGCTTTGCCCATTGGCTGCCGGCCAAGCCGATGCGGGAGGTGATGGACGGGCTGCTCAAAGGCGCGGTGGCGCAGCCCCGGAAGCTGGGGCTGAAGGAGGCGCTGGCCGTGGAGGAGTATTTCCTGGATAGCACCTGTCTGAAGGCGAACCTCCATTTCCCAACGGACTGGGGGTTGTTGCGGGACGGGGTGCGGACGCTGATGAAGGCAACGCTGTTGATCCGCAAGGCGGGACTGCGCGGGCGCATGTCCCCGCCAGAGGAGTTTCTGCGGCGCATGAACCGGTTGAGCATCGAGATGACCCAGCAAGCGCGGCGTGCCGGCCGCAAGAAGGGGCGCAAGCGGGTGCTTCGCCAGATGAAGCGGTGGGTGGGTGTGGTGCGGGCGCATGCCCGGCGGCACCGCGAACTGCTGGATCAGCGTTGGGAGCAAACGCAGTGGACGCGCCCCCAGGCGGAAGCGATTTTGCGCCGCTTGGACGGGGTGCTGGAACGCTTGCCCCGCGCGCAAAAGCAGGCGCATGAGCGGATCATCGGCGGGCGCCCGGTGGCCAACGCGGAAAAGATTCTCAGTCTGTATGATCCCGACGTGCGGGTCATCGTGCGGGGGAAGGCCGGCGCCGAAGTGGAATTCGGCAACACGGTGCTCTTCGGGGAGAACCGGCAGGGCGTCATCCTGGACTACGAACTCTTTCAGGAATCCGCGCCGGCGGATAGCCAGACGCTCTTCGGCAGCTTGGTCCGCGTTTATGAAGGGACAGGGCGCGCCGTGGCCGCCGTGGCGACGGATCGCGGGTTCGCCAGTGCTGCCAACAGCCGGGCCCTCACAGACTCCGCCACCTTTGACGCGCTATGCCCCCGCTCGCCGGCAGAACTGCGGCGGCGAATGAAGGGCCAGAAGTTTGCACGCTTGCAACGCCGCCGGGCGCAGACGGAAGCCCGGATCGGCATTCTCAAGCAAGGCTTCCTCGGGCGGCCGATGCGGGCCAAAGGATTTGCCCATCGGGAACTGGCGCTGGCGTGGGGGGTGTTGACGCACAACTTGTGGATGCTGGCACGGATGCGCAAGACCAAGCAGAGGCCCAAGCAGCAGCCGGTCCCGTTGAGTAAAGCGGCGTAGCGCGCGGCGCTCGCCGGCGGATGAAACTCACCCGGGAGGAAGTGTCGCCCGCAAACGTTTCCCAAAGGGTGTTTGAGGCTGACTCAGCGCGATTACCACCCGGTGCTTCAATAAATCCGCTCCATTTCCAGATCGAAAATCAGCATCCCAGAAAAGACCCACTTTGGGGACAGGGTCTTGTTAGTCCACCGCTCCATGAACCCTCGTCGCCGGCCTGACCCCGATCCACGCCGACTGGTGGCCGGACTTCACGCGCGGGGGAAACTGCCGCATCTCAAACGCGAAGGCGCGGCGTACTTCATCACGTTCCGTCTCGCTGACTCATTACCCCGCGCCGCACTGGAGCGACTCAAGCAGGAGCGAGAAGCCATCGTACAACAAGCCCGGGCCGCCAATCGGCCTTTGA
>JBPPMU010000211.1:0-18683 GCA_051306215.1 Gemmatimonadaceae bacterium
ATATCAGAAGCGATGCTGCCACTTCGTGCGACACCGAGCGCTCCGGTCACCGTCTGGTCGAGGCGCTGCACCTCGCGCAGGGCGCGATCGAGCTGCACACGAAGCGGCGAATCGTCCGGAAGCTTTTCCTCTACGCGTTGAAGGTCTATTCGTATCGACGTGAGGGGATTTCTCACCTCGTGGGCCAGCGCCGCGGCGAACTCGCCGACAGCGACGAGTGCCTCGCGCTGAGACAACTGTCTGAGCGTAGTGCTAAGGCTTTCCGTCATCGCGTTGAACGCGCGCCCAACACGCCCGACTTCATCTTCGCCCTCCTCCGCCACGCGCCGCTCGAGATCGCCGGCAGCAACGGAATGCGTCGCCGAGGCGAGGTTTTCAAGCGACCGGGTCAGGCGGCGTGTGAACAGTGCGGAGATTGCCAGAACCACGAGCACAACTGCGAGTATCGCAATCGTCCCCTTTTGCGCTGCTTCCCTGAACAGTACCGTATACGCGCCGAGGGGAGATGCCGCGGCGATTGTGATCGCTGGCTCCTCGAGGTTCCGCCGCATCACGATCCATCGTTCGCCTGCAAGCTCGAACTCGTCACGAGTCATGAGAGCCGCGTCGAAGGGAAGTGCGCTCAGGGATGCACCCGTCGTACGATCGGCCAGGTGAAGAATGGCCCCAATGGCGGCGGCGCCTCCGACCCCTTCCGGAACGAGGCTTTCCAGCGTCAACGTCGATCGAAGTATTCCAGGCGGCACGGCATTCGTGCGTGAGTGAACAGGTACGATGATCGCTATACCTCTGGCCGAACTCGCTGGAGGTACGCCGCGAATGTTCGTGTCATCGATATCATCGACAACGGCCCACGAATTTCCGGCTCGACTCTCGAGAAGCAGCGGCGAGGCAAGAGAGGACTGCAGGGTGCGTGAGCGGCCCAGCGCCTCAACATGGACATCGAGCCGGGCCCTTCCGGAAAGTGGAGCTTCGATGAGTCGCTGAACCATTGAATCGTCTGCAATGTCGAGCATCTCCGAGCGCAGGTCGACCCAGTGCATGCCAGCTTCACTCACCACCTGATTGAGGGCTCCGTCGAGCCGCTGGGCGAGTAACGCTTCACCTGAACGCGACGCAGACCCGGCAAGCCAGAAACTTACGATGACCAACGGGAGTACGGCTCCGGAAAGAAGTAGCAGCAGGAACTTTGCGCGAAGAGACCAGAATCTGAGAATGGTCACTCGATCCCGTGCTTACGCAGAAGCCGGTCGAGCCTTGGACGTGATATCCCGAGCGCGCGTGCAGTACGTGCCTTGTGCCCGCCGAATGTTGCAAGGACGTGCTCGACGTGCGTTCGCTCCAGCGCGTCGAGAGTCGGAAGCGCACCGCCGCCGCCTGCATGACCGGTGCTCAGATGGACGTGCTCGGCGCGAATGACGTCACCGCTCGCAAGGACGACTGCGCGGATAAGGCAGTTCTCGAGCTCTCGAACATTTCCAGGCCACTGGTGCGCGGTCAGGATGTCCATCGCATCCCGGGCTATCACCGCAGCCGGCCGGTTGACGGCCTCGCTCGCGCGCTGGGCGAGGTGCTGCGCGAGAAGCGGAATGTCTCCCGTACGATCGCGGAGAGGAGGAACCTCGATGTCCACCACCCTCAACCGATAGTAAAGGTCAGCGCGAAACGCGCCGCTTGCGACGAGTGCCTCGAGATTCCGATGCGTCGCTGCGATGACGCGCGCCTCGGTACGCTCTGGCCGCTCCGCTCCGACCGGATAATACTCGCGCTCCTGGAGCACGCGGAGGAGTTTCGCCTGGAGATCTACAGTGGTGTCGCCGATCTCGTCGAGAAAGATCGTCCCCTTGCCGGCGAGCGCGAATCTTCCTCGACGATCTCCTGTCGCACCAGTGAATGAGCCTCGGATGTGTCCGAAGAGCTCGGATTCGAGCAGGTTCGCTGGAAGAGCTGCGCAGTTTACCGCGATGAAGGGCGCGGCGGAATCCTTCGAGCTCGCATGAATAGCGCGTGCGATCAGCTCCTTTCCGGTTCCGGTCTCGCCGCGGATCAAAACGGTAGCGCGACTGCCTGCCGCCTGGCCGATTCTCTTGTAGACGCCGACCATCATAGGATCGTGTCCGATGAGCGCTCCGGGAAGACCTTCCGTTCGAATCTCCGAGGCGCCCGCTTCTGTTCGCCTGCGGATGCGACGATCCTCAAATACGCTGTTGAGCACACGCCTCAGAGTATGGAGCTCGAGCGGTTTCACGAGAAATTCGAGCGCGCCTTCGCGCATGCCGGCGACGACAGTCGGCATATCATCGAACGCCGTCATCAGCACCACGTCCACTCCGGGTGCGCGCTCGCTGAGCAGCCGAAGAAGCGCCAATCCGTCGAGACCCGGCATCCGGATGTCGGAAAGAACTACGTCCACTCCCCCCGCACCAATGATCGACAGCGCGACTTCGGCGCTGTCAGCGGTGCGGACATTCGTGATCTCGTCGGCCAGAGCCTCGGCCAGCGAGTCACGAATCATCGCGTCGTCATCGACGATCAGGAGGGAGCGTTTCATTCCAGGAGCACCCGCATCACCGGAGGGTGGCACCGGGAAAGACCGGTGCGTCCATCGTCCACATTTCCCACGCACCATTGCTGACGCCATACAACAGCGTGCGCCCGTCAGGGCTGATGGCCATCGCCATGATGTTCTGACGTCGAAGCCCGATCGATTCAGTCTGGCCGGTTTCGAGCGAGAGCCGCCGGACATCGTCGAGTGCGTGTTCCTCCTTCGATCGAACGCCGAAGATCAGATTACGGCCGTCGAGAGTCCACGCGAGCCCCGTCCAAGTCAGCTGCTCAGTTGGGCCGGGGCGATAGACCTCGCGTTCGGATCCGCCATCAATTGCGGCGACTATCACCCGCTGAGCCGCGCTGTTCTGCAGGAGTCCCTTGTTCCCCACGGCCATTGCCAGATTTCTGCCGTCGGGACTGAACGCCATGGCCATGGCCAGGCTGGCGCCCTTGACTCGCCGAAGCGTCGACGCGCCGCCGCGAACAGCATCCAGTTCGTTAACCACGAGGTCATTGCCTTCGGTGGTGAAATAAACGATGCGTTTTCCATCGCGAGAGAAGGCCAGCGCTCGCGGATAGGTATCGCCCGGTTTCGCATTCAGCAACGTCATTATCGCACCGCTCGCGATGTCCATCCGGAAGATGCCACGCTGTCCCTTGTCGTCCGCGCCGATCAGGAGCAAGGCGCGGCCATCATGAAACCAGTGCAGCTTCCACATTTGCGACATCCGCGGAGAAATGAGCCTGAGATTCCCGCGCTTCACCGACTTGATGACAACTTCCTGCCGTGACAAATACTGACTACCCCGTCGCTGGATATAGGCAACCTGCTCCCCGTCGGCTGACCAGCCGAACGCCTGGGGATTGATGTTCTGCACGCCTTCACTGAGCGAGACTCCTTTCGACGTGATAACCGATGTGGACGGATCGATCGGTACGCTGAATACATCGCGTTCTCCGGTCATCACCGCATAAAATTTCGGGCCTCCACCAGATGTGGCGACAGGAAACGCCCGCCATAGATTCGACCTGACCAGAAGCGGATTCCCGACTGCTTTGCCATCCTCGATCGTCAGGGCCCATACCGAAGGCGTTCCACTGCGGTCGCTCAGGATCAACAATCGGTCGTCGCTGGCTGTCCAGCCCATGACAATGTCGTCTCCTCTGTATCGGGCAACCGTGTTATCTCCAAGCCCATCGATGCCCATCACGTGGACATCCCTGCCCGTATCGTCCGAGGGGAAATCGTACGCGAGCCAGAGCCCGTTCGGGGAAACAGTCAGGTTTGACGGGTAACGCCAGTCTACACTACGGAGAATTCTCGTGCGGCCATCGCGAGCATCGATTGCCGCGATCTGGTAGCGACCGATGGCTGGCGACACCGCGGCGATCACTTCTGCCCCGTTCGGAGTCCACGCCTGTGCGCCGACAAATTCGCCGGAAGACGAATACACCGTGCGCACCTTTCCCGAATCCGCGCCGGTCAAGCCGGCAATACGCAGCTCCCAGGTGTGGGTCTTCTCGGCATACCAGCCAAACGCCATGAGCGTTCCATCAGGCGAAATGACCGAGGTCTCGGCGAAATCGCTCGAGGCGTCGTCACTGCTTCTCGTCGTGACAGCGCGTTTTGTGTGGGTCGTCAAGTCGTACAGCGCGACATCGCCGGTGGTCCAGTCGGTCATCGAGAAGAAGCGACCGTCCGCCGACGGGTGACCTTGAAAATCCACGGCGCCTGTCCAGATGCGACGGACTGCCGGCGCCACAGGGAGCTGCGTGAGCCCCAGCCGTTCGGCTGCGGCTCGGTCCTTCTCGGTGGGAAGTGCGGATTGCTGGCCCGTGCTGCAGCCGCCGGCGATCGCCGAAATCACGGCGATGCGGAAGAAGCGATTGAAGATGAGGGTGTTCATTGCTGCTCCTGTGACTTGAACGACGTTCCGCCAGGCTTAGATCGAGCGCGTGGCGGTGAAGCGGGTACAGTCACAGAAGGCAATGCACCGGCCGCAGCAGACACATCGTTGGCCGTCGCGTAAAAGGTTATGCTGAAACGACTTCGCCCGCCATAGGGACCTTCGCTGCAACTGTTCGGGCGCAACGCAATGTTACCTGACATCATCGAGGCGTTACTGCAGCGCGGCCGCAGATGCTCGCGAGGGATGAGGGACCCCACTGAGCCATCGACTCCTCCGCCTGTCCCAGCAGCTCGAGATCGCGGCGGGCCATCGACAGCCTGAACTGCGGTTCGCGATCGCTACGGACCGCTGCGACAAAATCTGCGAGCATCGCGTGGTAACCGAACGGGTCCCGCATGGCATGAATGCCGAGCGATCTCCGGGCACCAGAAGTGAATCGCGCGAGGCCATTGGACTCGAACGTCACGGCGCCTTTCGTCCCCTGAACCTTCGACTGCCGAAGATGCCCGAGGGGCGCAGCGATCTCCCACGAATGTGTGATGGTTCCAACCGCGCCGCATGCGTAGCGGATCACGACGAGCGAGCTCCGATCGCTGCCCTCGCTTCCTCCCGCGCGGATCGCTTCTATCGACACGACGTCGAGACCGATGTTTGATGCGAAGCTGATCCAGTGTACTCCTCCCTCGAACAGCGCGCCACCGCCGCTCAGCGCGGGGTCAGCCCGCCATCCCGATACCTTCTGCCGCTTGGTGGCGTCGAGCGAGACAAACCTCATCTCGCCCAGATCTCCCGATGCGACGACTCGCCTCAGGTATTCAGCCACCGGCTTGTAGAAGTAATTCTCGGCGATCATCACCTGCTTTCCTGCCGCGAGTGCGGCATCGCGAATGGTATCTGCCTCATCGACTGACATGAACGCGGGCTTCTCCACGATGACGTGCCGCCGTGCCTCGAGAGCAGCGAGCGCCAGGCTGTGATGCGTGACAGTTGGAGTGGCGACGAGCAGAACGTCCACGGAGTCGTCGGCGAGCCCGCTCTCGTACGAGCCGAATGCGCGGAGGCCACCGAATCTCCTGCAAAGCGATTCGGCACGCGCTCCATCGCGGCTGGCGAACGACAGCGTCACGTTCTTCATCCCGCGCAGCACTCGTCCGTGAATACTCGCGGAAGCTCCGCAGCCGAGCACCAGCACGCTCAACTTCCCGGAGCGCGTCACAGGGCCGCCGCGCCAAGAGCAATCATTCCTGCCGAGATCGCAACGTACACGGGGACGAAATACTGACGCTGCCGGGCAAACGCGGGATGCAGGACCGGCTTGCCGGTAAACTTCCCGCGAGGCACCGAAGGGAAGAAGAATGTCTTCCAAGTTTCGGCTGCCGCTCGCTCGTAACCGACGGCGGCCACCGCGATGAGGAGGAGGTCCGTCGTGAATTGCGAAACGATGCAGGCGAATATTACCGTCAGCGCAGGGCTGCGGAAAAACTTGAGGAAGTCGAATCCTTCCTTGGGAGCGTCCTTCCAGGATCCGCCCGCTGCGATGAGCATTCCAACGACGAGACCTGCGAGCGCAGCGCGCGTCATGTTACCGAATGTCGCACCGTTGTCGTTCATTTGCGCAACCATCACGAGGCTGAGCGCAATCGCGACGACGCACACAGCGCCTGCAGCGCTCCGGACCCACCGGCTCGTCACGGGAACGCCTCGAATGCAGAACTGCATCGGGATGAAGTACCTCGACTGGTCCTCGTTGCGGATGAATGTCTTCCATATTTCGACGATGCCACGCTCGGTTCCGTAAGCGAGCCCAAAAAGCAGGACGATTGCCCACGGCGCGGGGAGCGGCAGCCCCAGGAATGACTGAAGCGTAATTGCCGCTGACGTGCCGATCGCGATGCTGCGCGCAAACGTGGCGACGCCGAAGCCTTCGTGGATGGCATCCTTGTACATTCCCCAGATGGACGCGTGACAGCCGGAATGAATCCGATTGTGCCTGCGAGAGCGAGCGAGCTCAGCGAGATGGCGTTCATGATGCGATTACGGTTGGAAGATGAAGGCGGGCCGTGCGCGAATGGCGCGACTTGCGTTGCGCTGGAGCGGGGGCACCTGCGGCGTGCGATCCGATCCTGAGCGCGTTGGCGGCTATAGTGAGGCTGGGGTTCAGGCCTGCGGATCTCGGCAAGGCGCTGCCGTCGACTACGAAAAGATTGTCAAGACCGCGATAGCGTCCCCATGGATCGAGTGACGAGGTGAGGGGGTCGTCGCCCATGCGCACCGTTCCCAGCGCGTGAGAAAACGTTCGGATCGGATGGACAAGCGTGAAGAGCGCGCCGGCCTCGCGAAGAATCGCGCGTGCCTGATCGATGAGGACCTTGCCCATCCGCTCGTCGCGCTCCGAGTACTCATGGTGAACGCGAAGCTCGGGAAGGCCGTAGCGGTCCGTTGCATGCCAGTTCACTGACACGGAGTTAGTCGCGCGCGGCTGATCCTCGGCGATAGCGAGCAGCCCAAGTGCATGCGACGTGAACTTGACCGCCAGTCCGCGGACCGCAGCCGGCAGGTATGCCTTCACGAGGCCCGTCGGTGGCGTGAACTGCTGAATGCTTCCCGCGCTTTCATACAGATCGAGTATCGCGATCTGCTTGTCGAACTCGGCACCTGGATTAGGCCGGCGGAAGAAGGCGCCCATGACAACGGCATTGCGATGCCTCGTGAGATACCGGCCGACCGAAGCGCTGGCGGGGTTCAGCTGCGCAAGGTCCGAGGCGAGCAGCAGGTGCGGAGTAGCGAGCGTCCCGGCGGCAAGCAGCACCAGCGCTGCCTTGAACGTCTCGCGCTCACCGGTCACCCGACTCATGCACTCTACGCCAGTCACGTGCCCGTTGCGCGTCGTCAATCGCACGCAGACGGTGTTGGCGCGGAGTGACATTCCCAGGCGCATGAGATCGGGGATGACGCCGGTCGCGAGATCGTTCTTCGATTCCGCTGCGCAGGCGTATCCATCGCACTTGCCGCACATGACGCACTCGCGGCGATTTGCGCTCGACGCATATGAGATGGCGAGCGGGATACGCGACGGGGTGAGGCCGAGGCGCGTCGCGGCGTCGGCTATTCTTCTTGCCGACCGCGAGAGCGATGCAGGGCGCTGCGGAAACGGACTGCTGCGCCTTGGCTCTCCGGGCTCGTGGCCCGATTCTCCCGCGACTCCAAGCAGCGCTTCGGCGCGAGCGTAGAAAGGCTCGAGGTCGTCGTAGCGAAACGGCCACGCTGCGCCGCTGTCTTCGACGAGATCTGCATTATCCTCGAAGTCGCTTTCGCGAAAGCGATACGATGCGGCTCCGTAGAAGACAGACTGGCCTCCCACGCAGTTCCATGCGCTGGCGCGACGTTCTCCGCGACCCGACGAGACGCGAAACGCCGCGTCGCGCGTGTAATGCGGCGTTACGAGTCCTGCCCCGTTTCTTCCCCAGTTGTCCGGGCCGCGTCCAACCCAGCCGCCACGCTCGATCATCAGTACGCTCTGGCCGGCCTGCACGAGTGGAACTGCGGCCAGAGCGCCGCCGAAGCCGCTTCCGATCACAATCGCGTCCCAGCTCATCCGCTGCTCCCCTTGTTCGCCCAGAGCGCAAGGGCAAGCACGACCGTTTCCGGATCGCTCGCACGAACCACAGAGACGGCCAGGGTGAAGTGTCTCATCGTGAAAGGCAGCTCAATACGTGATGGTGCCTCTTGCTACGTATTCGCCGACGCCCGAGCCCGTTGCCGGGTTCATTACGGCGGATCCGACGAGATCACTGGAACCGGTTGCGTTCGCGAACCGGCCTGTTCCACCGACGTACGTCTCAGTCCCCTCGAACGTCGCATTGATTCCGTCGAACGTGTTTTGACCTGTTCCGCTCACGAAGTGCGTGATCAGCTGGTCACCGTTGGGCGCCGTGTACGTAGCCGTATTATCGAGCGTGCCTACTGCAAGATTGACGATCTGTGTGGCCTGCAGCGTCGCCAGGCCCATGTGGCTGATCGTGCAGGTGCCTTCGATTGCCAGCGTCATGATCGGCTGGGTTGGTCCCGGGAACGGCGCAACAACGGTAGGGACGACGTTGCAGCGGGCGTTGATAGGGCGCGTGATGGGATTTGCCAGACTCAGCCTCGCGTCAAGCGATGGAGCATGGGGTGAGGTCGAATCGGTACACGCCAGCGTGAAGCCGAGTACCGCCGCGGCCATTGCCGGCCTTGGAATCCTGAGCATGTTGTCTCCGTTGTGTGGGTGCGGCTCCACTGAGGGCAATCCTGTGACCGTGGTGCAGGGTAGGCAAAACGAAACGCTAAGAGGCTGCCCTGTAACGACATGGCCTCTTAGCGTCTCAGTTGCTTCCGGCAATCCGGCGTAACGTTGCGTTACATTTGCTGCCGTCTCGTTGCGTTCCCGATCAGGGCGCGGGGACCTATTTTGCCTTGATCGTAATGCTGCCCCCTCCGAGTGAAGTAGCGTTGCTGCTGTCGTCGAGCTCGCTCATCTGATTGTCGTAGACGACCGGCAATGCATCGCTGCCGATATCCCAGATCTTGATACGGAACCTGTCGGACCCATCACCGCCGGCAGCGTCTCCGTCAATTGCGGTAAGAAGGAAGCCGAAGTGTCCGGTGCCGTTGATCGTTCCCTCGCCCTTGAATTGCGCGCGGGCGCCTGCGATGACGAGCCACTGATAGGTGGAGCTGTGAAACTTCAGGCCACCTGTCTGAAAGTGGAATTGGGTATTGCCGGTTGGAATCTTTGCGCCTTTGGCATACCGCGATACGAAGCCGAAGCTGGCTTTGCCAACCGTGCTTCCGTCCGACGAGCAACCAGTGTACCGGCACGCGCCTAAGGGTGATTCGATCCACCCGCTCCCTGTCACGAAGCCTGCCGTGGGGTCGTAGACCACGACGTACGATGGAACATCCGCGGTGCTCACATGGTCGGCAGACGCGCCGTCATCATCCGTGATCGTGGCTCGAACTGTATACACGCCCGGAGTTCCGTAAGTGTGTGATCCACTAGCTGCACCTGACGATACGATGCCGGTGCTGAGGTCGAATACAGGGCTGTCGATGACACACGTCGGTGCGGGACAAGCCAGCTCGGAGCCCGAGGATACGGCTGCGGCAGCATCCCAATCCCACATGAACAGCAATGTGTGGGTGTCGCGCCAGCCATCGTCACTGAAGCCGGCGACGACGGTCATGCTCGTTCCAAGCGCGATGGGATATGTTGGAAGAGCGAGCTGTGTGACTTGCGGCGTGCGGTTGGTCACGCTGACGGTTGCGTTCGCGGTCACCGAGAGAGCTGGAGTCTTCCCGATCTCGGTCACGGTCACGACGAGCGTGTAAGATCCATTGTCGCCGTACGCGTGAGCAAGGTCCGCTGCACCGAGAGGCACGCCTCCGCTGGCATCGGTGCCGTCGACGGTTCCTGAAATGAAGGTTGGGCCAGCAACAGGCGCAGGGGTGTCACCGAACTCAACGGTGTAACTGAGCCGATCTCCATCTGCATCGGCAACCACGATATCCCCGATGTCGATCGGTAGGCCCTCCAGTCCGGAGTATGCGGCACTCATGGAGATTGTCGGGGCAGAATTCGGCGTGTAGGTGATCGACCCGCCAAACACTACGCCGGCGGGATTGCAGGAGAATGGTCCTGTTTGACAACCAAAATTCCCGTTAAACCCCACAACTGTGATGGTATTCATTCCAGGCTGCAGGTATGCAGTGATGTTGAACGACCTCAGCAATCCCTTTTCGTCGGGCGCTCCAGCCCCCGTGCCACCAACCGAGCCAGCCTGGCTGCCGTTGACGAAGATCGCAGCCGAATCATCTGCGGAGATGAGGATCGCGGCAGCGGTGGGAGATCCGGGCACGTTGAATGACTTTGTGAAGGACGCAGTCGATGGGTATGCCGGTGTGGAATACCCGTTCAGTCCTGCTGCCCAGACCCACGATGCGCCAGGGATTGCAGAGAGATTTGCGGGCCACGCTCCAGCGTACGGATAATCCCAGCTCGTCGTGCCTGCCGGGCACGGCCACAGCGGTAGCGAGCTGATGCAGATTCGTTGTCCTCCCCATGTTTCATCCGAGGCGAACAGTATCGTGGCGGGAGCGGCAATCTGGACGTCGAGGCGCGGTGCGGATGCAGGCGACGTCGGAGCGTCGCTGGAACACGCAGCGAAAGCGAACGCGGCGACGGCGAAAACCAATCTCCTGATGGTGGCAACCATGCTATCTCCAATGAGTGAGCTTGCGCTCGCTCAAGGCAATGTGATGTCCACCTTCAGACTTCTGGCATCCCGCGCTCAAGTGCCGTCGTCATAACGACTTCGACCGTGCGCCCGGACATGCGGGGCCAGCAGGGAGAGTAATGAAACGTTACTCATACCCTGTTTGGCATTGCGAGAGCCGCTGCTATCCTATGTCATTTACGTGACATGTCGCCCTTCACCTGCACGACTCAATCGACTCAAGAACCGTACTCAGATGTTTTTACACTCCTTTCAGGGGTCAGCTGCCCTCAGAGCACTACATTAGAAGCCTACCCGCACCGGGCTTACTGATTGGCTGAGCTGCGAGATCAACTTCAGGCAACCCTCGGCGACAACTACGTTCTCGAGCAGGAGCTCGGAGGCGGAGGCATGTCCCGGGTCTTCGTGGCGCACGAATCATCACTCGGGCGAAAAGTCGTCGTGAAGGTGCTGCCGCCGGAGATGGCAGCCGCAGTGAGCCTCGACCGGTTCAGGCGGGAAATACAGCTCGCCGCGCAGCTCCAGCACCCGCACATAGTTCCACTTCTCGCTGCGGGAGAGACTGACGGACTTCCCTACTTCACTATGCCGCTCGTGCGCGGAGAATCACTGCGCGCCCGGCTGGCGAAGGGAGGGGAGCTTCCGATTTCCGAGACGATAAGGTTCCTGAGAGAAGTTGCATCGGCGCTCGCTTACGCCCACGAGAACAACATCGTCCATCGCGACATCAAGCCGGAGAATGTTCTCGTCTCGGGCGGATCCGCGGTGGTCACGGATTTCGGAGTCGCGAAAGCGCTGAGCGCATCGAGCGGTGCTGCAGGGTTGAGCCTCACGTCGATGGGGGTCGCACTCGGAACTCCGGCATATATGGCGCCGGAGCAGGCGACAGCAGATCCGAACACCGACCATCGGGCAGACATCTACGCCCTCGGAGTGATGGCGTACGAGATGCTCACTGGGTCGACTCCGTTCCAGGGGAGATCGCCGCAGGCGACTCTCGCGGCGCACGTCACGGAAAAACCAGACGCGATAACGAATCGCCGGTCGTCAGTACCGCCTGCACTCGCGTCGCTCGTGATGGCGTGCCTGGAGAAACGTCCAGCCGATCGTCCCCAGACTGCAGCAGAAGTGATGCATCAGCTCGATGCTCTTCACACTCCGAGCGGCGGACTCACGCCGACGGCACAAACCCCGGCAGCACGCCGGCGTCCGGACCTGGCGCGGTTCAAGTGGATTGCTGCCGGGATCGCAGCTGTCGCGATCATCGTTGTCGCAGGGCTGGTGATCGGCAATTCTGCTTCGCGCAATGGTGCAAGCGCCGAAGCGCCTGTCATTGCGGTGATTCCGTTCGAGAACTTCGGCAAACCGGAGGGCAAGGAGTTTACAGACGGAATAACTGAGGAGATCACGAGCAGGCTTTCATCTCTCAGCGGCCTCAAAGTGATAGGGCGCCAGACATCGAAGGGATACGCCGGAACCACAAAAACTCCGCAGCAGATCGCAAGCGAGCTCGGCGTGAACTATCTGCTCACGGGAACCGTGCGCTGGGACCGGGGAAGCGACGGCCGCGAAATCGTACGGGTGAGCCCGGCCCTCGTCAGGACAGCCGATGCAACGCAGGTCTGGTCCGAGCCATACCAGACGGTGATGTCGGGAATCTTTGAGGTACAGTCGAAGGTTGCCAACGAAGTGGCGAGCGCGCTTAACCTTGCCCTTCTCGCGCCAGAGCGGGACGCGCTTGCCGCGAAACCGACCGAGAACGTCGAGGCATATGGGTTCTACCTCCGGGGGACGGAGCTCTTACGCAACAGTTTAAGGGTTCAGGACTTCAGAGCGGCAATCGAGGCTTTCGAAAAGGCCGTGGCGCTGGACCCGAAGTTCGCGCTTGCATATGCACAACTCTCGGTGGGTCATTCTGAGATGTTCTGGTTCCAGGGAGATCGTTCCGCTGAGAGAGTGGAATTGGCGAAGACGGCGGCGGATCGGTCACTCGAGCTGCATCCCTCGCTCGCCGCGGGCCACTTCGCGCTTGGCGTCTATCACTACCACGCGAAACTCGACTACGACGAGGCGTTGAAGGAGCTTGCAATCGCGGAGAAGCTCCGCCCGAACGATTTCGAGACGCTCTTCTTCCAGGCGGCCATTCAGCGTCGGCAGGGGAAATGGCGGGAGTCGATCGCAAACATGACCCGCGCGATCGAGCTCGAGCCAAGGATAGGGCTATACATAGCCGATTTTGCCGCCACGCACTTGACACTCAGGGAATACGATGAGGCAGAGCGGCTGGCTGATCGCGCGTTGATCGTCTCCCCCGGCCAGGACATTGCCCTGTTTGTCAAGACGGGGATCGCCATCGCTCGGGACGGCGATATCGAGAAGGGCGTTCGATTCACGCGGCAGAGGTTCGACGCCGAGAGGCATCCAGGGGTCGCCGCGGCCACTGTACTTGGCGCCAGCTGGATTGCAGCCCGGGATCCGGTCATGAGAAAGGCGATGCAGGATGTCAAATGGTCGTCGGACATCGGCGACAGGCAGCTGTTCTTCAATAGCAAGATGTTCTTTCATCTCACGGAAGAATCGCTGGATCAGGCCCGAGCCTACGCCGATTCGATTCTTGCCGAGCCGCGAGGAGCAGCAGGAGATTTTCAGGATGCTGACTACTTCGCCTTTCGTGCCAATGCCGAAGCTGTTCGCGGCAACCGGAGGGAAGCCAAGGCGGCAGCTGACCGGGCCGTCACGCTTCGCCCCGCTTCACGCGACGCCTACGGAGGCCCCGATATTCTTCTTGCACGAATGACTGCGCTGATCATCAGCGGCGATCACGACGCCGCTTTACCGCAGATCGAGGAGCTCCTGCGAATTCCCTCTCCTCTCTCGAGGAACTCCCTGCGACTCCATCCCCTGTTCGATCCGCTGCGCGACAACCCCCGCTTCAAGCGGCTCGTCGAGGGACCCGGTTAAGAATCCATCGCATTCACATCGATGTGAGCGAGGCAGCACAGCTGTCGTTCGTGTGTCGTACGCGACCCACGGCGCGGAACCTGCGACGTGATATATCCCGACCCCTAAACCAGCGAGATCCGATGAAACAAAAACTCGGAATCGCCGGATTCCTTGTTGCGTGCGCCGGTACGGTGGGCTGCGGTGACGGGCCGGTGGTACAGCATGATCTTCCAGAGATACGCGAGCGCGACACGCTTGTCGTGCTCACCGCCTTCAACTCAACGAGCTACTTCATCTACCGCGGTGAGCCGATGGGGATGGAGTACGAGCTGCTCCAGGAATTCGCGCGCTCCAACGAGATCGAGTTGAGAACTCAGCTCGCGAGCGATGAGGCGGATCTTCTCAAGCGGCTGAACCGCGGCGAGGGAGATGTTGTCGCGGCACGCCTGATTCCAACGGCCCGGCTGCAGAGGAGGCATTCCTTCACGCAGCCCGTCTATTCGACGAGACCCGTCGTCATCCAGCGCGGAGCGCCGCGTACCGAAGCCGGCCTCCCGGCGATCGCCGAGTCGCTGCTGACCTGGCCGGAGCGCCGAGCCGCCGGCGCCATGCGCGTTCGTGCCCGACCCATCGTCTCGCCCGAGCAACTCGCGGGAATCGACGTTCACGTCCAGGAACGTTCTCCCTACCGTGCCGTTCTCGCTGAGCTTTCAGACAGCATCACCGGCGACATCACGATCGTAGAAGTTGCCGGAGACTCTGCGACGGAGATGCTCGTGCGAGCGGTCGCGCGCGGCGAGATCGAGCTCGCCGTTACGCAGGAGAATCTTGCCCGCCTCAAGCAGTCATACTTTCAGAACATCGAGGTCCGGCCGGCAATCGGTCCGGTACATCCAATTGCGTGGGCGGTGAGGCAGAATGCACCGGAGCTGCTGGCTGCACTCGACAGTTTCCTGACCGAAAAAGCAGCAGACGGCACCACGGTGAGTCTGTACAGGAAGTACTTCATCGACCGGCGCGGCTATCGCGAGCGCGTCGAGAGCGAGTATCTCGCCTCGGAGACGGGTCGGCTCTCCCCGTACGATCCCCTCCTGCGGCAGCATGCGGAGCGGCTTGGATGGGACTGGCGGTTGCTCGCATCGCAGGCGTACCAGGAGTCACAGTTCGATCCGAGCGCGCGGTCATGGGCCGGAGCGCAGGGCCTTCTTCAGATAATGCCGGGGACGGCCCGCGATCTCGGCATCCGCAACGTGTGGGACCCTGGAGAAAATATCGATGGGGCGGTCCGTTACCTGGAGCAGCTAACGCGCCGCTGGAGCGCGCGCATACCCGATCCTGCCGAGCGCCTCAAATTCGTGCTCGCATCGTACAACACCGGCCCCGGTCATGTTGACGATGCGCAACGGCTGGCCGAAAAGCACGGGGGCGATCCGACGAAATGGGACGACGTCGCCTTCTGGCTCGTGCAGAAATCAAAACGCGAGGTTTTTACGGACCCTGTCGTGCGCTACGGATTCTCGCGTGGCCTGGAGCCAGTGCTCTACGTGCAGAAAATTCTCGAGCGCTTCGAGCACTACCGGCAATTCGTCACACCAGGAGCCCAGTCCGATTCAGGATGAGCCGGCGCGAGCTGGGTCCCCTCACTCTTCCATCGGGCTAACAGCTAACAGCGAACAGCGAACAGCGAACAGCGGGTAGCGAAAAAGCTCAACAAACGTTAACGCGGAGAACGCGGAGGAAGCGGAGGTCGCGAAAGGGTGGAACCGAATGCCTCACGGCGGGCAGCAACATCACCATTTGGCACTACCACGGCAATCCAGGGAGTTTTTGTCGATGCCACTCTGGCGGTCCAGGTCAGTGTGCCGGGGCGGCCGGAGCGGAGTGTCAGGGTTTTCGCCGGGGCGGCTACATCGAGGTTGTCTGATCTCAGGACGAACTCGTGCCTTCCTGTGCCGCGTGTCTCCAGCCTGATAGTGACAGTGCCGTTGGCGCGGGTTTTGGAGGTCACCGCATAGTCGAGTGTGCGCGGCGGCTGAACGCTGGCAACCGAAGGGTCCATCAGGTCTTCCATCAGCCAGAGCCACCGCGCCGGCGGATGCACCCAGACTTCCTTGTACACATACATGTTCTGCGATGGCCAATACGGGACGTCGCTGGAGCCGAGGCTCTGCATTCCCACCGGAAGCGACCCGACCATGTCGCCTGACGAAACGGCGTATTGCTGCGCCCAGTCGTAACCTTCGCCGTACATAGTGCTCTGCACGAAGGGATTCCTTCCGACGATCCACTGCGCCTGCTTCTGGGCAAGGTCCTGCGCATCTGCATCCCGGCGCATGCGCGCCGCCGCAGTCAACGCTTTCGCCTGGGAGAGAAGTATCCCGAAATTTCCCTGCCGCGCGAACCAGACAGGGAAGGCTCTCAGGTAATATCCTTCGCCCATCGGCATTCCCTCGACTACCTGAGCGCGAAAGGCCTCGCGCGTCTCGCCGTGAAGCGCACCCTTCTCGGGCCGCTTTAGATGCTCATTTTCGTGATAGACGTACGAGGGAAGCACGTTGTACGGGGCGGTCGTGCGCGCCCCTGCCTTCTGAAATTCTGAGTAAAGCGTCACCGCGGAATACCACTTGATCCAGTCGGGATGATTCGGGAGAAACTCGACGAGTTTCGTCAGCGCGACGATCGGGGCCTGGTCGTTTCCGCGGTGGAACTGATGAAACAGAGTGTCGCGATCGGGCCCGGTATAGAAGAATCCGGCAAGCGGGTATTTGTCCCCGACGAATGTCTTCTGCTGTGACGCCAGGATTATCTTCGCCAGCTCGGCTGCCTTGTCGGCGTACGTTTGCTTCTCTGTCGCCCGGAAGAGCTCGAGCGACGCGAGGATGCCTATACCGGCAAGCTCCATCGGAGAGGCAGCGAATGCCGGAGTATGCCACGTTTCCGGCCCTTCCTTCCCGACGCTCGCATGACTCCAGTCATCCTCAGCGATCTCGAGCGCTCTTGCGGCAAGCTCCGAATCCGTGTCGCGAAGTACGCGATACGCGATCGCGCCCGCCGCGGCCGCGATGGAGTTGACGTTCGGGTTGTTCTTCGCCTCGCGGGAGCGGTCATCAGCATCGCCGACAACGTTGGTCGGCCACAGGTTGTGCGACGCGAAGCCGATCCAGTATCCGCCGGGGAACCTGACTCTCATCACCCAGTAAAGTCCCCACGTTGCCTCATTTATGAGTCTCTGCACGAGCGCGGTATCGGCGCCCTGTTTCGCGAGCGATTCGGCGAGCGAGAACATCGCATAAACAGCCTCACCCGTGTTGATCATTCCCTGTGACAGGTCACCCGCGTCGTGCCACCCGCCGTTCATCAAGATCTTCTGGTCGCCGAGTGTCGCGAACCAGTCGCGGTGGTCGTCGGCGTGCACGCCGGGAATTTCGATGCCGCAACGCTGGCCGTAGAAGAAGTTGAGCGTCTTCCAGATCGTTCCGGTCCACACCCTGTCGTCGACCCGGAATTGATTCGTTTTCACGCCGCCGGTTTCGATGAAATAGGTGCCAGGCCGGCTCAGCCCGGTGAAGTCGAGCTCCTGAAATTTCCCGAGCCGCGTGGTCACTTCCTTCACTGGCCTGGTGAAAACCGGCCGCGACGGATCGTCGGCGCTTATCACGCTGAACTCCCGGGCCGTCAGGCCGCTCGCGATCGCCGACTTCGAGGCAGATGTCAGATATCCAGTGTGACTGAACGCGATCCTGCCGGGAGCGACGTTCCATCCGGCGTAGTGGTCAGGATCCACCTTCTGAAGCTCGACTCGTGCTATGTCGAACGAGACACGGTCGCCCGGCAACGCCAGCATCTTGTTGACCCAGTATCCGATCTCAATCGAAGTGACCCTGTCGCGGGCAAGCGGTTCGATCTCCCATACCACGTTCGTCCACTTTCCATTCTCGAGAGAGACGTAATGCGTGCCCTGCCTGTTGTAGATGTCCGGCACCTTCACAGTCCCATCGTTCCTGAGAACTATCTGGAGCGGGAGCATCGGAAAGCCGGAGATATCGGGCCGTATCCACATCGACAGGCGGTTGTAGCCGCGCCAGTCTTCGTTGTCGAACACGCGCCTGAGGTTCACTGACGAAAGTCTGTTCCGGGTTGGAGCTGGACTGTCGGTGAACATGTCCATCGTTATGCGGAATGCCGGCACGCCGAGGTCAGGGGCTTTCGGGAGCTGCGTGAGCTTGCCCGTGCCCTGAAAGCTCCATGTTTCGGGGCGGGTCAGGTCATCGAGAGTCCGCCGCGCAAGCACGGGTTTCTTCAGCCATGCGGCTTCGGCGGAATTCGAGAGGTCTATCGGCATCATCGGGGAGCTCGATTGAGCCGCAGCCGATGAGATGGGTAACACTGCCGCTGTGCTGATTGCGACAGCGATTCGGAAGATCACTCGAGCGTACCCACCCACTCCATCGTCGTCGCCGTCACTTCTTCCAGAACCTCGGCGTCCGTCCGCCCGGATGATTTCAACACATGAAAGCTGTGATCCGCACCCTCGAGCCATCGCATCTCCCATCTCGTTTGCACTGTTGTAAGCGCACCTTCCATGAGCTCTGGCGTACAGAGAGCATCACGGGTTCCATTGAAGCAGAGCACCGGCGCCTCGATGGAAGGAAGATGTGCGTCGCGGAGCTTTGACGGCTGACCCGCGGGATGCAGTGGATATGCGAAAAGCAGGAGTCCATCGCAACGGAAACCTTTGGCGGCCATCATCGACGCTGCCCTTCCGCCCATCGACCTTCCGCCGATTATCAGCTTCCCGGGCGACAGCTCCTCCCTGACTTTTTCAACGACTGCCGAGAAGGTTTCTTCGAGGCGCGGCATCGGGTCGGGGCGGCCGGAGCCTTTCTCCTTGTAGAGAAAATTGAACCTGACGATGCCGAGTCCGCGGGAGGTAAGCGCCCTGCTGAGAGCGAGCAGTCCTCGATCCGACATGCTGCCGCCGGCGCCGTGCGCGCAGACGAAAACCGTG
>JBPPMU010000212.1:0-5923 GCA_051306215.1 Gemmatimonadaceae bacterium
CCGGCGAAGTTTTCAGTGAGGCGTAGCAGACCCCGTAACTTCTGAGTCGGCCGAAGTATTACCATCGCTTGTCGGTGTGGTCTTTCTAACGCCAAAGTTGAGCCGCATGCGGCGCCGACGCAACTCTGCCCACGCGCCGCCGCCTGGCGCCGCAACGCCTCGTTAGGCAGCTGAACGACTTAGCCACTGCGATCTGTCCTGTCGAAGTGGTTCTGCCGGCAGTTCACTGCAGCACGAAGCCCACTCCTGGCGCTGAGACATATAGCCCCACGCCAAAAACAGTGTGCGTCGTGAGGCTCTTCACCCGAGCCTGAGTGGGGTGGGGCGTTCGAGCCCGATGAATGCCAGCGCGAGCACGACCCCAAATGATTCGCTCGCCTTCATCGATCTCGAGCCACGCTTTTGGGTCCGGTTCGTCGTAAGGATCGTAGGAATCCATGGGTTTCGTGTAGGCGTAACGACCTGCGGCAAGGATCTTTGCTTCCACCCCACCCCTCAAGCCAAGCGCATGCTCTGGCAGCAGCGACGCCAGCGGGATTCCTATTGGCCGGAGATCACGTTGTGCGCCGGACTGACCACAGGCTGCCCAGGGTCGATGCCAGCGGACTTCAAGATCGGCATTAACGCCTGACCATGTCGCTCGAAGGACTGCTGGGAATCCCATACTTCAACCACCTTGAGAGCCCCGCCGGAGTCATAAACGCAGTGACATAGACGTCCTGGTGGACTGCCTTCTCCAGCTTGCTCGAGGCGACGAATTGTATCGTCGTATTTCGACTTGTCCAATCCGCTCGGTGAGAAATGCACGATGATCGCCATGTGTCGCGCTCCTTTCGTTGGGTTCAGACTGCTGAAGGTCGATCCGGTGCAGCCTTGCGGCGGAGATCGAGTGCAAGGAATTGTAACCCTAGCGCGTCTCGCGTCCATACCCGGATTAACGGATAACGCGATCGGCGCGCTTCAACAGGGCGTCCGGAATTGTCACTCCGAGCTCACGGGGGCAACGTGCAGATTGACCACAAACTGGCGCCTGGTGATTACCTCGAAAGGAGTGACCGCCGGGTTCGCTCCTTTAAGAACCTTGTCGATAACGATTAGCATGAGCGGATAACCATCCGAGAACGTCGTTCCGAAGGACATCAATCCACCAGCTGTTGATGCACCACCCCAGAACATCGTTGGGATTCGACGTGTCGCAGCCATTTCCGCAATTCGTATCCGATTGCCGAACGGTACGGGGACTTCGAGGACAACCAGTGCGTCCGGGTGTTCTGCAGCGATGGCGTTGAATGCAGCATCGAAATCGGGTGCTGGTCCTCGCTGCTTCAAGACGTAAGGCGTGATCTTCATCGTTGCCGCTGCGGCAATGTTCGACCGCTTGATCGGAACGAAACCGGTCGAGTCCGCGCCGGGGATGTCGGCGTCGCTGAGGAAAGCAACGCGCTGGAGTGTTGGAAACACCTCCCGCAGGATCTTCAGTTGAAGCAAGGCCAACTCGGGGTCGTGATTCGTAATGCCGGTGATATTTCCGCCGGGACGCTCGAGCGTGACTGCATATCCGAGAGCGACAGGATCCGCGACAAGATTCGCGACAATTGGAATCGATGTAGTCGCACCTCGGGCGGCCCTCGTCGGTGGACCACCATAGGCGGCAATAACATCCACGCCCAGTCGGACGAGTTCTGCGGCGAATCCAGGAAGCCGGTCGAGATTACCTTCAGCGAAACGAGCTTCGATCGTCAGATTCGAAACCTCTACGTAGCCGAGGCAGGCAAGGCCTTCCCTTAGAATCTCGACGTCTTTGTCTTCCTGATTAGGAGCACGATTAAAGAGAGCTCCCACTCGGTAGACTTTTGGGGTCTGCTGCGATTGAGCGGTCGTGCCGACAAGAGTCAGAGACACAACCAATCCTGCAAATACAAATTGCCTCATGCTCATTGTGGGCTCCCCATTTGCGCGTGATTGACGGTTGTTCCTGCGACGGTGAAATCGCAGAGCCTGCCTAGAAAATATGACTGGGCTGGCCTCCGGTTTATCCGTGGATTAGCTCATCGGTGTGAACCGGAGTTGCCAGAGCTTATGAAGATCCAGCCCGACGAAAGTCATCTCAGCCTCCTGAATGAGTCTGAGTGAAGCTGCGCCCTCCGCTGCCTCGCGTCGACTAGTCGCTACGCGACATGACTTTCAATTTCATATGGTCGTGTTAGATGGCACGTGAGTGGAACCATGAACCGAGGTACTCCCGACGAAACGCCGGGTTCTGTACTGCGGCAGACGGCGGGCCCAGCTCATACGTCGTTCCGCTCGTACACCAAGTGACGTGATCAGCCGCGTCGAGCAACGTGCGCACCTCATGGCCGGTTATCACAACTGCCATCCCGCCGGCCGCGAGATCGGCGAATGTCTTGGTCAGGTCCTCTGCATCCTTCGGCGGGATGCCTCGGTACGGCTCGTCTGCAAGCAGGCAACTCGGCCGCCGAACGAGCACTGCGGCAAGTTCGGCTCGTCGCCGTTCTCCGCCCGATAACTCGAACGGGTACTTGTCCAGATGTGCGGCGATGCCCAACTGATTCGCCGCCTCCGAAACATTGCCTCCACCGAATTGGACACGGACCATCTCAAGCTGTCTCCTAACGGTGAACGCGGTCGACAGGAGATCATGGTCCGGAAGGTAGAACAGTCCGGCGGCGGCTAGCTCCGTGAGCCGGACAGATAGGTACGCGCGACCCGCAAAATGAATCGCGCCACCGTCCGGCGAAATCCATCCGGCGGCGATCTTGAGCAATGTCGACTTGCCAATACCATTCCGACCAAGGAGAACTCGCAACTCCCCTGGAACTGCGCGGAGCGTTGCGGATGTCAGCACACGGCGCCCTCCGAATGATTTGACGACAGATTCTGCTGCCAGGATCGGCCTCACTGAAGAACGGCCCCGCCTAGGCGTAACGCGACTTCGCCGATTACGGCGGGTCCGGCGAACAAGGTGCCGAGAGCAAGCGGGCGGACCCCCAAATTGGCTAGGAATGCACGCTCTCGACGGCGGTGGGTCTCGAGAAAGCACAGGCCGACGCTCAGTAGAATGATCTCGGCGACGGAGGCGGCGGACAGCTGGACTGGATTGGATCCGGCGAGCAGCAAGACGCCGGACAGAGTCGCCCGTGTGACTAGCCACAGCCCCGCACCACGAGAAAGATATGCTCGCACTACTAACCGATTGGGACGCATAAGTTGAGAAGGTTTACCTGGCAACGACCTCGTGGTGCCATCTAACGTCTGCGGCTCACCTGCGGCGGCCGGTTGCTAACCTTCTTAACGACTCGTTCGTCGCGCGGCCGTCGACAGGTGCAGCCGCTTGTTATGCGCGCTCGTCGACCGCAAAGCGGTCTTCGATGTAGCGAGAGAAGTAGCCGACGTATCGTCGCCGCAATTCAGGCAACCGCCAGTCGTTCCCGGTGATGACCTTGCGGCACTCGCGTGTGCCACATGAGCAGGGCATCCGCTCAAACGGATCGCCGTCAATCATGGCGTAGTCGATCGTCAGCTCGGAACCCGACGACACGTCACGCATCGCCACGAAGGTGATTTGCCCGCGAACCCCGACGTTGGGGTCACAGGAGTGGTTGAGGTGAAGCATGTTCGCTTCGACCTCCCCGGCCGTGCGCGGCGCGATATACAGGTCGTCCTCAATCTGGATGTCAGCGGGCGAGATCTCAGCCCGGACGACTGCGAGGGTGGCGCGGTCCAGGATCGAGCCGCCCTTCACCGCAACGATCTCGCCCGCTGCGATCGCACCCCGAGCGAAGAGCCCGCGCCCCTCGATCGGGCTCGTACGCTTCTCCGTCTTCGGGTTGAACCAACTACTCATCGGTGAGATTCCTTCGCAACAAGAAACAATATGCGCATAACGCCCCAAGGTAGTTGGTATGAAGCGGCTGGACCTCCACGGTGACGTGGTGGCAAGTTCGCCCCACAGGTAATGACGTGCTCATCGTCTTGCGACGAGGCACAAAACAGCCCGGGAGGCCAGCCATGGATACAATAGGACTCGATCTGCACAAGCGCGAGAGTCAGCTATGCATCATTCCTGATGACGGGCCGATCACCGAGCGCCGTATCGTGACAAGCCGCGAGCGCCTCACCGCAGTCCTGGGAAATCGAAGCCCTGCGCGCGTTCTTCTCGAGGCCTCGACCGAGAGTGAATGGGTAGCTCAGCATCTCGAGGGCCTGGGCCACGAGGTCATAGTTGCCGATCCAAACTATGCGCCGATGTATGGCACTCGCACCCGGCGGGTCAAGACCGATAAGCGAGATGCTCGCGCACTGGCCGAAGCACTAAGACTTGGAGCATATCGCACCGCGCATCGCGTGTCAGCCGAGCGCCGGCACATCCGGGCGGAGCTCGCTGTACGAGAGGCGCTCGTAAGGACGCGCACGCGCTATATCTCATTGGCGAAGGCATTGGTGAGACGCGATGGATTGCGAGTAGCCGGGAGTGAGTCAGAGAAGGTGGCACGTAGAATTGCCGAGCTTGATCTATCTGATACCTTGGCCTCCGAGCTGATGCCGCTCTTTCAGGTCATGGCACCGATCAATGAACAGATCGATGCAGCTGATCGTCGCATCGCCGAGGTCTCGAAGAGCGATCCGGAAGTGGCCCTGCTTACTACTGCTCCCTCGATTGGACCGGTGACAGCGAGCGCAATGGTCGCCACGGTCGACGACATCTCGCGATTCAAGTCAGCGCATCAGTTCGAGGCTTTCCTCGGACTAGTGCCGGGCGAGCGAAGCTCCGGACAGAAGCGCAGAGTTGGCAAGATCACCAAGGCGGGCAATTCCCGTGTGCGTTATCTCCTGGTAGAAGCCGGGTGGCGCATACTGAGATCCAGGAGCGAGGAAACCGCGGCACTCAGAGAGTGGGCGCTTCTTATCGCAGCGCGGCGTGGTAAGAGGATCGCGGTTGTCGCACTGGCTCGCCGACTGGCCGGGATTCTCTACGCGATGTGGAGAGACAAGTCACCGTACAGCGCGACGAACATCCGCATGCCTCGGCCGATACTGGCGAAGGTCAGCTGATCGTGAACTGACCGTGTGGAAATCGAGATGACTGAATAGAGAGCGGCGAGCGCGTTGCAGCTTATGGCCGCAGTCGAGAGCCGAAAGCTAGCTGGCGCCGCCGTTCTTTCGAAAACCCAAATGCGCCAAGGCCAGTGTGCCTCATAACTGAGCGCGAACAGAAGGCTGAGCAGCAGCTCGAAGGTCGCACGGACAATTGAAGAGCTTCAACGGCAAGTGCAATTCGTACTTGACGCGGGGCGCCGCTTCACAGAAAGCTGCAAGCGAACCAAACGAAATGCGAGCGAAGCGAGCTTCCAAAGATCGCTTGTCAGCTTCAGCGTTCGTTATACGGCAGGTCGAGATCGTCAATCAAAAGCTCCTTGAACCACGGGAAGGTCGCCGAAGTTGCACATGAGGTTCCCGCCGACGTTCCTGCGGAAGTTCGTCGATGTGCCAGGCTGGATTCGTTGCCCGCATGAACGCAGGCAGGCCCCGGCGTTCCTGTTCGGCCAACAAGCGAATCGACGCTCTATCCCTGTGAGGGTCCGCCATGAAGTTCGGTTGCGGTGTAACAAAATTGGCTTCAGCTGCGGCGGATCAGATAAGATCACGCTGTGGACGAGTTAGCGAGTGCCTCGGCCCGTACCATACCTTTGCCTTCTGCTGCGGCAGATTGAGGAGAACGCGCCGACTCATTCGGTATTCATGTCTTCGCAATCGTCGCTCGGTTTCGCCGTCGCTTCATGCCCGATTTCAACCGAACTCACTGGATACGTATCTGCTGAATCATTCCGTGTTCGATATGGGCTCGGCCATCTGGCGCCGTAGTCATGCAGACCAGCACGTACTCCCCCGGAGTCAGATCGGT
>JBPPMU010000213.1:0-12370 GCA_051306215.1 Gemmatimonadaceae bacterium
GAGATCTCCGATGGCGCGTTCGCGAAGCTGGCACTGATCACGACGGCAGCGGCTCAGGTCAACCTGGTCATGCTCATTTCCGAGCTGTTCTACAAGTTCTACTCGCCGACGCACCACGGCATCAACGCGCGCTCTCTCTTCTTCGGAATCGGCGAACACAACGCCCTTGTGCCGTGGATCTGGTCGGCGATCGCAGTCAACGCCATTGCGACAGTAGCCCTGATGATTCACCCGATAAGGCGGAACATCCGCTGGCTCACGCTCGCCAGCGCTGCGCTGTTCATCGGCATCTGGGTCGAGAAGGGAATCGGGCTCGTCGTTCCAGGATTCATTCCGTCTCCGCTCGGTGAGATCGTGGAATACACTCCCACGCTTGTCGAGATCGGAGTCACGGCGGGGATCTGGGCCCTCGGCCTGTTCGTACTCACGGTTCTCGTGCGGGTGGCACTCCCGATCGAGCTGGGTGAAGCACGCAGTCCGTACATCGAAGGCGCGAGCACCGCGCCGATTGTCCGTCCCCGCAGCACTCGCGTTCAGCGAAAGGATGTCCGTCCCGTGCGGACGCGATAACGGAGTGCTGGCGGGTCGCCAGCCGACTTTCTCATGAGGTAATACAATGACCCGACATAGACCGAACGACACGCGCTACCCGTTTCCCGCCATCGCGGCGGGACTCATCGTGGCCGCAGGAGTGGCGGGCGCGCTGTTCCTCATCGGCGCACCTGTTCCGCTTGTGGCTGTGGCCGCGCTGGGCGTGGCAGTATTCCTGGCGAGCTCGATCAAGTACGCCGACCAGTGGGAAAAAGCGGTCGTTATGCGGCTTGGCCGGTACAGCGGACTCCGAGGCCCGGGCTACTTCACGGTCGTGCCGATTCTCGACCGCGTCGCTTACACCATCGACCAGCGCATCAGGACCACCGCATTCGGCGCTGAGTCATGCCTGACCCGTGACACCGTGCCCGTCAACGTCGATGCGATCGCTTTCTGGATCGTTCGCGACGCCGAGCGCGCCGCTCTCGAGGTCCAGGATTACGACGAGGCGGTGATTCTGTCCGCCCAGACACAGCTGCGCGACGCTATCGGCAAGCACGATCTCGCTGAGCTGATCCAGTCGCGCGTCGAGCTGGGTCACGGGCTCAAGGAAGCACTCGAGCGGAAGATGGAGAACTGGGGAATCCAGGTGCAGTCGGTCGAAATCCGCGACGTGATAATCCCCGCGGCGCTCGAGGACGCGATGTCACGACAGGCGCAGGCCGAGAGAGAACGGCAGGCCCGGATAATCCTTGGGACGGCGGAGACGGAGATCGCACACAAGTTCGTCGAGGCAGCTGACGCATATCGCGACCACCCGGCAGCGATGAACCTGCGCGCGATGAACATGCTCTACGAGAGCATAGTCAAGCGCGGTTCGCTGATGGTCGTACCATCAGGCCTCGCCGACTCGCTCAACGTCCCTTCCCTGCTTGGGGTGGCAGGCGCTGCGAACCTCCTGCCGCACAAGGGCACTGTGGAAAAGCCGAAGGAAGAAGCGGCGCAGGCGACGCCCAACGAGCCAGCGGTGGCGCCGATCCACTGACGGATCGGCAGCCGCTGGTCACCTGATCAGCGGCTGCGCGCGCCTTCTATGGCAGCAGTGAGGTCAGCCGCGTGATCGGTGTATTCAGGGAGCCCGGCAGCCCTCTCTGCCTGTTCCGCTGCGAGCATCTTCTGCCGCGCGGCCCTGGCTGCGGCCGCATCCCCGCGGGCGTCGGCGGCACGCGCCGCCAGAGACAGGCCAAGCAGATGGGTGGAGCGTTCGGCGAGAATTGAATCGGCCTGGGCGCCCGCCTTCACATTATCTCCGGCCACAAGGGCGACGAGGCCGAGGTCGTAACGCGAGTGCGCATTGAGAGGCACCAGCGCTTCGAACGCAGCCATCGCCATCGGAGCGAAGAAGGCAGCACTGTCCGACTTGCCTGCGCTGGAATACTCCATCACCCGATTGAAGAGGCGGTCCGCACGTTCAGCGGGAGACATCGACGTAATGTCGGTAATGCCCATGGACCCAGGCGCTCCAGGGGTCGCGTCGGGAGGCGGCGGGGGCACTGCGTCCTTGACCGCACCGCGAAACAAAACAACGAGAACCACCGCAGCGATAGCCGCAGCGGGCACACCCCATCGGAGCGACGCGGGCACTGCATCGCGCGGCCCCGCCACTGGGGATCCTCCGCCGATGGAAGCGCCGCAGCTGTGACAGAACTGTGCATCGGGAAGCAGCTGGGTCCCGCACTCGCTGCAGTATCGCGGCTTTGGCGCTGTCGGCTTGCTCATTTGATCGAGGCGTCAGTGGTTTCGGGTTGGTCCGTACCTGGTTCGACTTCAGCAGCGGCTTTCGTCCATCTCCGCACCAGCATCACGACGAGGGCGAGCCCGCCAAGCACCAGCACCACGGGTAGTATGTACAGGAGAATGTTGAGGCCAGTCATCCTCGGCTCGAGCAGGATCCACTCACCGTATCGCGACGCAAAGTATGCCTTGATCTCTTCCGGGCTTTCACCCGCACGCAGTCGCTCCCGCACGACGGCCCGCATCTGTTGCGCGAGCTCTGACGGGGAATCCTGGATCGATTCCCCCTGGCACACCGGGCAGCGAAGGGTTCGCGCCACTGCAGTGGTTCTTGCCTCGAGAGCCGAATCAGAGCTGAAAGACGACCGGACGGGTGCAGGCGGTGCAGTAGTTGATTGTGCGCCGGCAGCACTGGCGATTAGAGCAGCGCCTGCGAGCATCGCGAAACGCGCGACGCTCCTCTTCACCCTGCCCCTGTGACGGTACTGTCAGCCACGCCTGAGCTCACGAGAACCGAGTCGATGACACGGCGCAGCACGTCACCGGTAATCGGCCCGAGATGCTTGTGAGCAACCCTTCCGGCAGGATCGATTATGAAAGTTTCCGGAACGCCGTAAAGCCCGTAGTCGATCGCGGTGCGCGATTCGACGTCGGTCACAGCCGGATAACTCATCCCGCCTAGGTCGCCGATCCATCTCACTCCGGCTGACGGGCTGTCGTTGTAGAGAACCCCGATGAACTGGGTCGGCTTGTCCGAGTAGTAACGCGCGGCCTCGGAGAGGGCGTTGTGTTCGGTGCGGCACGGCAGGCACCACGAGGCCCAGAAATTCACCACCACGACTTTTCCTGCGAGCTCGCTCAGGCGAATCGTGTCACCAGGCGTCCGGGCGTGAGAACCTTCGCCGGCTGTGAGAACGGCAAGAGTGAACGGTGGCGCCGGACGACCGGGCAGCGGCGACGGTATCTCAGCTGGATTACGCGTGAAGCCGAACGCAAAAAGCGCGAGAACCGGCGCCGACGCGAGAAGTGCGATGAGCGAACGCTTCCAGTTCAAGTCAGCGCCTCGACGACTTCTTCTTCCGGTGCTGCCTCGGGGGGATTCGAGGGGGCAGCTGCCTGGCGCTGCCTCACGGGCACCGCTCGGCGGCCGCTGTGGAACATGCCGATTATCGAGCCGATCACGATCACCAGACCCCCGAACCAGATCCAGGGGACGAGCGGCTCGACTATCACCTTGATCGTCGCATTCGCCCCGTTCGCCTCGAACGCCATCAGGTTGACATAGAGATCGCCCTTGATGCTGCTCTTCACATCAGGTGTCGGGACGGGCTGATCCGAGACACGATAAAAATTCATTCGCGGCTCGAGCGTGCCCGTGACCGCGCCGTCCTTGCCGAGTATGTCGAGCGTCGCTCCGATCACCGAGCGCTGCGGCTCCTCGCGACCCCAGACTCCCTTGAGGCGCACAGTTTTTCCCGAGACAGTCAGCGTCTCGCCCGGAAGAAGCGTCGCCTCGCGTTCAGTCCTGAAGGCCGAGGACGCGGTGACACCAACGGCGACCAGGAGAATGCCGATGTGGGCGACGTAACCTCCGTAACGCCGGCGATTGCCCCGGACGAGGCGGGCCAGCGCCGTCGGCCAGCTCTCCCCGTGCGCGCGCCGGCGCGCCCGCATGCCGATCCAGTACTCCCGCAGGTTTCCCACCGCTGCGTAGCCGACGAACGTAAATGCCAGAAGCGCATAAATGCTGCGAGTGCCCACCGCGATCGCTATCACAGCCATTATCAACGCGCCGGCAAGCGGCGGGGCAAGCCGCTTCCGGGCATCCGCCCACGTCGTGCTTCCCCACGGAAGCGACGGCCCGACGCCCATCAGGAAGATCAGCGCAACCATCGCCGGAATCGTCATCCGGTTGAAGAACGGTTCTCCCACGCTGACCTTCACGCCCCTGATCGCTTCAGCGATCAGCGGATACAGCGTTCCGACCAGCACGGTGAGCATCACCGCCGTCAGGAAAAGATTGTTCAGGAGAAAAACAGTCTCGCGCGACGCGGCTCCGCCGAGTTTTCCGGGAGTCCTGATGCGGTCGGAGTGTCCGGCGACAAGCACTAGCGTAACCGCGAGAACGACTGCGATGAGGCCGAGGAAGTAGTAGCCGATCGACCCCGTCGTGAATGCGTGAACCGACGAGAGAATGCCTGACCGCGTGAGGAATGTCCCGAGGATCGTCAGGACGAAAGTCGCAACGCACAAGTTGAGCGTCCACAACCGGAGCATGTTCCGCCGCTCCTGCACCATCACCGAATGCAGATATGCGGTGGCGGTGAGCCACGGCAGGAACGATGCATTCTCGACAGGATCCCAGGCCCAGTAACCACCCCAGCCCAGCACCTCGTATGACCACCACATGCCGGCGATTATGGCCGCGGTGAGAAAACCCCACGAGGCGAGCATCCAGCGCCTGGAGAGAAGCGTCCAGTCGTTTGAAGTCGCTTCGTTCGACACGATGGCGCCAATCGCAAACGCGAAGGGGACAGTCATCCCGACGTAGCCCAGATACAGCAGAGGCGGATGCACCGCCATCAGGATGTGATTCTGCAGCAGTGTGTTGGGGCCCGGCCCGTCGGCGGGAACGGGGAATACAGGGCGGAACGGATCTGCCGGACCGACGAGAAGAATCGCGAAGAATGCCGCAACGGCGAGCATCGTCATCGTCGCGTAGGGAACGAGGTTCCCCGGCTTGCGGCTGTGAAGCCACACGACGACGGCCGCGTACATCGCGAGAACCCACGCCCAGAAAAGGATCGAGCCTTCCAGCGCTCCCCACAGCGAGATGATCGTGAAGAGAAGCGGGGTGGCGCGACTTCCCACCGCCGCCACGTAGGAGACTGAGAAATCGTGCGTGACGAGAGCGTAAACCATCCCAGCGGTCGCTATCGTCACCAGCAGGAAGTTCGTGTATGTGGCGCCGTAAACCAGCTGAAGCCACTCGCGCCGCCCGGTTTGAATGGCCACCGGTGTGAGAATCACCCCAAGAGCAAGCACACCGACCGACACCAGCAGCGCGCTGTGCGCGATTGTGCCGGTCACAGAGTGCCCTGCTGCATCAGTGTCTTGTACTTCTCGTGGGCTTCTTCACCTGGCTCTGGCGCACGGTACTCGTTCGAGTGCTTCACCATGAGGTTCGTCGCGTGAAACACTCCTCCCTGCCCTACGCGTCCCTCGACTATCACGCCCATTCCATCACGGAACATCTGCGGCGGCGCGCCGGTCGATTGCACCGGCACCTCCTTCGCTCCGTCGGTGACTGTGAACCTGAGGTCGAGGGTCTTCGCGTCCCAGACCATCGATCCGGGTTTCACCTGGCCGCCGAGGCGAACGGGAACCCCGACCCCTTCCGGTCCTTTCGCCAGAAGCTCCTGCGGCGTGAGGAAGAACACCACGTTCTTCTCCAGTCCCCCGAAGAGAAGCCACGCGAATACGGCGACCATCACAACCAGCCCGCCGGCAATCCATTTCTTCTTCATTACAGGTTTTCCCCTTTGTTTCCGCCAGCCATACGATCGAAATCCTTTCGCGAACCGGCACTCCTCCGAAGAAGGAGCGCCAGGTACCCAAGCATCACCGCCCACGTCAGCGAGTACGCGGCAATGATGAATGTCTGGTTCATATCCGTTGCGTTCACTTCCCCTCCATTGCGGCCGCCTCGGCCAGATTCTCAGCTCCCCGCTCCAGCCGCGCGATTTCGTAGCGCTTCCTGATGAAGTAGATGGTCACCAGGAGGAACGCAATCGCATTCAGCCGGAGGCCCATCGTGTACGCGGAGTCGAGTGTCGCAGGGCTCGACGGGGGCTGATGAAGAGTCCGCCACCATTTCACCGACATGTAAACTATCGGAACGTTGATCGCCCCGATGGCACCGACTGCCGCGCTCCACCGCGCTCTCTGTCCCGGGTCGTCAACGAAGGAGCGCAATGAAAGGTAGCCGACGAATATGAGAAACAGCACGAGCGTCGACGTGAGACGCGCGTCCCATACCCACCAGACCCCCCAAGCCGGTTTTCCCCAGATCATCCCCAGGGCGAGCGTGAGGCCGGTAAATACGGCGCCGACTTCGGCAGCCGACGCAGCAACAAGATCATCGTTTTCACGCCGCCGCGCCATGTAGAGCACGCTGTAGACCAGCACCACGAAGAACGAAACGAATGCCATCCACGCTGCAGGCACGTGGACGTACATGATCTTCTGGAGATGCCCCATGTCGCCCTCCGCCAGCGACGTGACGATCGCGAAAGACTGCGCCGCGACCACCGCAGCGAAAGCCACCACACCGAGCAGAACGCTCGTGCGAGGCGGGGGCGCCGGTGGTGAGGCGGACGAAACGTGCGGTTCAGACATATGTCTCCGGTCAGGCCTCGATGACGTGTTCGAATGCAATGAATGTCGCGATCAGAAAGACAAGGTCATACCCGATCAGCAGCCGGATCCAGGCACCCGACTCCTGCATGAGATCCGCGCCGAGCAGCGCCTTGGAAGCGCTTGTCGCCGCAAGGAGCACGGGAACCAGCATCGGGAACAACAGCAGCGGAAGCAATACCTCCCGCGCCCTGCTCCGGCTCGACATCGACGCGTAAAACGTCCCCAGCACGACGAGCCCGAAGACTCCAAGAGCTGTGATCCCGATCAGCGCCATCCAGCGGTCGGGAATCGTGATTCCGAACAGGACGATCCCCACCGCCATCACGATAGCGACCATCAGGCTGACAAATATCAGGTTGGCGATGAGCTTTCCCGCAAAGATTGTCCACCGCGGGCCGGGATATAGAAGCAGCGGCTCGAGCGCGCCGCCCTCGAGCTCAACCTGGAATGACCTGTTGAACGCAAGCACGCCCGAAAAAAGCGTCGCAAGCCAGACGGCGCCGACTGCAGCATTGCGCAGGGCCTCCCCGTCCGGACCAAGTGAGAGTCCGAGCAGGACCAGGATCGTCACCGCCAGCGACACGACTCCGTTGAAGCCGGCCTTGGCGCGGAGCTCCGTGGTCAGGTCCTTTCGGGCGATTGCGCGAACCCGCCTCCAGTCGTCGCGCGCCGCCATCAGAACGCGGCGGCGAGCTGGCGATCGGCGACCGAGACACGGCCGTCGGCGAGCGTGAGCGTGCGGTCGAGTATCGAGCGGGCAGGTGCCAGCTCGTGGAGCGCCAGAAGCGCGGCCCCTCCCGAAGCGACGACGTCGCTGATCACTGAATTCATCAGGTCGACGCCGGCTTCGTCGAGATTCGCGTAGGGCTCGTCGAGCAGCAGCACGTCGGGTCTTCTCATCATTAGACGCGCGAGAGCGAGCCGGCGCTGCATCCCGGCTGAAAACCCGCGCACGCGCGCCAGCGCAACGTCACCGAGGCCGGCCCGCTCGAGCGTGCTCTCTACTGACGAGTACGGCAGTCCCAGCATATCCGCGGCGAATTCAAGGTTCTCCCGCGCCGTCAGATCGTCGTAGAGACCCGGCGTGTGTGCAAGGTATCCGACGCGGGCGCGCACCTCCTGCGCATCCCGCCCGACATCGAGGCCGGCGACGCCCGCGCTTCCGGCGTTCGGCCTGATCAGCGTTGCGAGAATTCTAAGCACGGTGCTCTTGCCGCTCCCGTTTGGCCCCATGAGCGCAACGGTTTCTCCGCGCTCGACGCCGAACGTCACTCCCCGCAGAACCCACCGGATTCCGAATCTCTTGCCGAGCCGGTTTGCTTCAATCGCTGAGGGCACTGTCGAGTCTTGACATTGTGTGGCCGGGGGTTCAAAGGCAGTGGTGACGGACGCTCTAATATATCGGTGCGCGCGATGAAACACTTGCCATCTTTACTGACTGCGGACTGCGGACGTACTGCGGACACGGGCTACGGACCACTGCGGACACGAGTACAGAGTCCGCAACAGTCCGCAGTAGTCCGCAATAGTCCGCAATCAGAGTCCGCAGTACGTCCGCAGTCCGCAGTCAGTCACTCACCGCCCCCCGGACCGCTATTTGCTCCCCGAGCCGCAACCCGCCCAAACAGAGGTGATGATGCAAAAAGAGCTCACCACTAACGCTCAACCCTCGATGTCCGACGTCGGACACTGGTTCGTGCTGAACCAGTCCCGGCTCGTGACCGCACTGGTGCTGCTCGCGGTCGGTGCCCTGCTCGCAATTCTTCTCCGCACGCTCGCCGTGCGGATCGTCTCTGCCGTCGACCGCGCCATGCCGGGACACGATTTCCGGACTTCGTTCGCCGGTTTCGCCCGCGAGCGGCACGTGTCGGTGATAGTAGGAGCGGTCGTGTTCTGGGGCGTCCTGCTCTTCTTCATCGCGACTGCCGCAGATGCACTCGGCCTTCCGCTCCTCAGCGCAGCGGTTGCGAGCATCTCGGATTTTGTCCCCCGCGTGCTCGGCGCAGTACTGATACTTGTCACGGGGCTCGTCATAGGCGGCGTTGCACGCAGCGCCGTGACGGCTGCCGCGGCGGGCGCAGGCACGTCGTTCGCCCCCGGACTCGGACAGCTCGTCCGCATCGCGATAATAATCGCGGCGGCGCTCATTGCTGTCGCCGAGATGGGAGTCGACATCACACTGCTCACGGCGATTTTCTCGGTCGCCCTCGCCGCGATGCTCGGCGGCTTCGCCATCGCCTTCGGGCTTGGTGCACGCACTGCCGTGAGCAACATCATCGGCTCGCACTACCTGAGGCAGACGTACGAAGTCGGACAGACCGTCAGCGTCGGCGGAATCGAAGGAACTATCGCCGAGCTTACAAGCACAGCCGTGATCCTGAACGTGGCTGAAGGTCGGGTGGTCGTTCCGGCGAAGCAGTTCGGAGAGATGCCTTCGACGCTGATCGTCAAGGGCGGCGCGTCATGATCGCCGAGGCCCGGCTCGCACGGGCGTTCCTCGGATCCCACCCGTCGCGCGCCGCGATGGCGCTCGAGCAGATGCCCGCAGTTTCAGCTGCGGGTGTGCTTGGCGAGATCCCGGCCCGCACAGCGGCGACAGTCCTCCGTGAGATGACGCCGCCTCACGCCGCCGTGTGCCTGAGCCAACTTGAAGCAGGCGAGGCCGCGGCGATAATCGCCGAAACCGTCGCCGATGATGCGGCGCCGGTCGTCCGCGCTCTCGAGCCAGGCATTCGCGACGGCCTTTTCGCAGCACTTCCGGCCGCGGCGCGCGACCCGCTCCTCAGAATGCTGGCTTTTCCGGAAGGGACGGCGGGCGCCGTAATGGACCCATCCGTGTTCCAGGTGCCCGAGAACATCATCGTCGCCGACGCACGCACGCGGCTTCGAACGGCCGCGCGCGATCTGCTCTACTATGTATACGTCATCGACGTCGAGCACCGCCTGATCGGGGTGCTCGACATCCCCGAGCTGATGCTGGCTCGCACCCGCGACCCCGTCGGCGCCGCGATGCATCGTGAAGTCGAGAGCATTTCGGCCTGGATGCCCGTCGCACTCGTGCGGGCACATCCGGGCTGGCACCGCTTTCACGCGATGCCGGTCGTGGACGAGGATGGCCGCCTTCTCGGCGCAATCCGGTACCAGACGCTTCGCAGGCTCGAGCGTGAAGCTTCAGACCGCTCGCCGGATCCATCGCTTCTCACGGCGCGAGCCCTGGGCGAACTCTTTCAGCTCGGCGCAACGGGTGTGGTTGCTGGAGTGGCTGCAGCGGCGACCGCCGCCGACCGCCTGGACGAAAAACAAAAGTCGAGCGCGGAGGTTCGGGATGCCGGCTGAAACTTCCGCGGCGATCACTGCTCTCGCTCGCGGATATCTCCGCGATTTTCCGGCGGAGGCCGCCCGCCACCTGGAGGAGCTGCCGGTCGACGAGATCGCGCGCCTCATGCGCCGCGAGCCGGTCAGATATTCGGCACCGCTGCTCGAGCAGGTCGAGCCACACCTCGCCGCGAAGGTCATGCTGGCGATGCCGGAGAAATCGGCGCGTGAAGAACTTGCCGCAATCGAGCCCGTCCGCGCGGTCGCGATGCTCGGCTGGATGAATGAGGATCAGCGTCAGGCTATGCTTGGTGGTCTCGAGCCGGGACTGGCCCGCGAGCTCACGCAGATGGCTGAGTACCCGATCGAGACCGCGGGACGGCTGATGGACCCGCGCGCACTCGGGTTCAGGCCCGGGACCACCGCGCAGCAGGCACTGGCGAAGCTGCGCCAGGTAAGTGAGCGAAGAATCTCGGACATCTTCGTCGCCGGCGAGGAAAATCACCTCGTCGGCCGCGTGTCTCTTCAGGCGTTGGCGGTCGCTGCACCATCGGCTCTGCTCGAGACGCTTATGCAGCCGGCCATCGCCGTACAGGCGGTCGACCCGCAGGACGAGGTCGTCGAGAAGTTTACCTCCGGCCGTCTCGCAAGCCTCCCCGTCGTCGATTTCGAGGGCCGTCTCATCGGCGTAATCCGCCACGACCGGCTCGCAGCGACTGCTCAGGAGAATGCGGCGGCAGACATGCAGGCGATGGTCGGCGCGAGCCGGCAGGAGCGCGCATTGTCGCCCGTCTCGTTTGCGGTCAAGAAACGCCTTCCGTGGCTCGAGATAAACCTCGTCACCGCATTCCTGGCGGCAGCCGTGGTCGGAGTATTCGAGGGGACGATCGCGCAATTCACTGCTCTCGCCATCCTCATGCCGGTTGTGGCGGGGCAGGCCGGCAACACCGGGGCCCAGGCCCTGGCGGTCACAATGCGCGGGCTCGCCATGCGCGAGATCCGGGTTACCCAGTGGCCGCGGGTCGTGCGAAAGGAGGCCAGCGTAGCGCTTTTCAACAGTATTGCCGTGTCGCTCACGACGGCCGCGGGTGTTTTTGTGTGGAGCCGCTCGCCCGGGCTCGCGCTCGTCATCGGGACCTCGATGATCCTGTCAATGATTGCAGCGGGCACTGCAGGAGTTCTCGTGCCGACGACGTTGACGCGCCTGGGGCAGGATCCGGCCCAGTCGTCGTCGATAATTCTTACAACGATCACCGATATCGTCGGGTTCGGAAGTTTTCTCGGGATAGCGACGGTGCTTTCGAGATTGTTGTGAGAGCCGGCCGCTGATTGCGGACTGCGAGGGACCCCTCTAGCTGCCGAACACCCGGCCCGCGACCAGATAGACAAAAACCGGCAGCAGCAGAACAAAAAACAGATTGAGCCAGATACCGGCAGTCGCCATGTCGGGTATCGTCAAACGGCCGGTTCCGTACACTATCGCATTTGGAGGAGTTGCAACCGGCATCATGAATGCGCAGCTGGCGGCAAGCGCGGTGGGAATCGCGAGAAGCAGCGGGTCCGCGCCCATCCCGACAGCCAGTGAAGCGACCACGGGGAGGAACGCCGCGGCAGTCGCGGTGTTGCTCGTCAGCTCAGTGAGAAATATCACCACGAGCGTCACGACGGCGATCACAGCGAACACAGGCCATCCCCCGAGAGCGCCAAGGGCAGTCCCTATCCACTCAGCCAGGCCTGTCTGCTGGATCGCCGCAGCGAGCGAAAGACCACCCCCGAACAGGATCAGCACTGCCCAGGGAAGGCGCTCGGCCTGCTTCCAGTCGAGCGCGAAGCGAAGCGGTCGCCAGCTCCATGGTACGATGAAAACAAGCAGTGCACCGGCGATCGCGATTCCGGTGTCGGTAAGCGCCGGCACCCAGCGCTCGAACAGTGGCCGCGTGACCCATGCGGTCGCGGTGAATGCAGTGATTGTTCCGACGATCCATTCCGCACGCGACAGTCGACCCAGCGCGCGACGCTCCTCATCGAGCATCGCCGCTCCTCCGGCGATCTCCTCGGAGCCAACGCGCTGAAGGACCTTCGTCAGAAGAAACCACGCAACAGGCAACGATATCACAACGATTGGAACGCCGAGGAGCATCCACTCCACGAATCCAATCGTGACTCCATACGACTCGAGCATGAAGCCGGCGAGGAGGGCGTTGGGCGGGGTGCCGATCAGCGTCCCGAGGCCACCGATATTCGCCGCGTACGCGATGCCGAGCAGAAGCGCAACCTCGAACGACCTGCGCTGCCGTTCGTTCGCCTTGTC
>JBPPMU010000214.1:0-9182 GCA_051306215.1 Gemmatimonadaceae bacterium
GTGGTGAAGTAGATAGGGAACACCGCGACTGCGATCGTCGTCTGCGCCGAAGATGCCGCCCAGTCGTACATCGCCCACATCCGCAGCTCGCGGCGGTGAAGCCCGAGCTTGGCGAGGATCCCGCGATTCGATGAGGATTCGAGCGGAGGGTTCGGCATGGCGGCAAATGGTAAGTCAGGAGGGCACGCTCGTACAGACCGAAATCGCTATTCCCCTATGGGGTGACAGGCCTCAAGCGCTCAGGCCTCAGGACCTCAGGTTAGAAGCGCACACTGAAAGAAAGCATAGGCGACAGGCCCCAGGCTGTGCAGGCGTCAGTCTCGAGGCGACGGCGGGGACGACACGGAATATCTGCCTACCGCCCTACACTCGCCTGACGCCTGCGCAGCCTGGGGCCTGTCGCCTATGCTTTCTTTCAGTGTGCGCTTCTAACCTGTTGCCTGGCGCCTGACATGCCTCGCGCCTGAAAAAAAGAGCGAGCGGTGATGTTCGCCGCCTTCAATGGAGAATCTTTCATCGCACGACCTTGCTCATCCAGGCATCCCCTCGGCGATCGATTGTCGTCACTGCAGCTTTCTTCAGGTCAGCTGAAACGTTCCACCTGAACACGGTTCCCGGAGCGCTTCCGATGCGGCGAAGACTTCCGTCGGTTCCCAGCCGATGGAACGTGCGGACCCCGTCCATCGTCTCGAGAAGGAGCGACCCATCCGCGCTCCACGCAACCGAGCCACGCTCGGCGAAGCCTTTCCATATCTGCCTGCTGGTTCCGTCGGAAAGTGAGAAAAGGCTGACTCCCAGCGTGTCCGCGGCAGGCGCCTTCCATCCTACCATCGCGACTGTATTCCCGTCAGGCGACGGAAGGATCTGATAAATGAACACATACCATGGCGGACGCTTGAATTCCCTCGGCTTCGTTTCGCCGTCGAGCTGTATCTGCATTTTTGCGCCGGCGTCGTCGATCCACATCCAGCCGCCTGATGGCAGCCTGATGCTGTGGAACACGACGCTGTCGGGAATGCTGAGGACGGAGCTCTCCCGCCCGGTACCGGCATCGATCACTGAAAGGCGATGGCCCGAATTCGTCCTGCTCTGAAGCTCGATTTTTGTCGAGTCGAAGAAGTAGGCCCAGTCGTGCCGCCCCGGCACTTCGGTTTCCGGTCCACCGCCGAACGGCATTACCGTCCACTGGCGCGCTTGTGAGCCCTGCCCGACAACGTTCCTGCCAATGAGAACGAGATTTCCATCCCGCGACAAGCTGAAGTGAGCGGGGCTGGTGCTTCTCAGCGTTCGCCTGTCTTCCGTGAACTTTCCCTCGAGAAGCTCGCTGAACGGCAGGTTCCACTGCGTGTATTCGGTGGTCCCTTCGACGATCACGAGCGTGCTGCCGTCTGGTGTCGTGCTGAACGAGTAAGATGTCCCGACCTGGACGGTGTCTCCGCGTTGTGCCCAGCGTCCGGTGCTCGCGTCGAAGGGGACTCTCATCAGAGGGCGCGGACGCTCGCCCCACGACATCGGAAGCCAGAGTGCGTCGACTGTCGCCTTCCCGCTCGCGATGTGCCCGCTTCCCCTGAACCGTCGTGAATCGTAGCGCCTGCCGGTGCGATCGGACGAGATCCATTGCTCACCTTCATCGTCCGTCAGCGCGAACATTATGCGCTGCGAGCCGGGGACTGCAGTGATCGCTGTTATCTCTCCTTCGGATCCGCCGATCGGGATGCTGTCCACCGGAGTGCCGTCGAGCCGGGCAACCAGGATATGAGACTTCGCTGATGCGCCCCACGGGATCATCAGGAGCGAATCGCCGCCTGCCCAGAAAACCGCCTGGCCCTTGAGGAGGAAGCGGGGCGGTCCGCCCAATGTCGAGACGATGTACTGGCCATAGAGGCCGTTCATGGTTCCGTTGAACAGCACGGATCGCCGGTCGGAGCTGATCTCGACTCCGCCCAGGCCGGTCGAGCCCTCGACGAGCCGACGGGTGGATCCAGTGGCTATCTCCTTCAGCTCGAGTGCTTCGAAGCATCCGCTGGCGCCGCACTCCTCCACGGCGTAGGCGAGAGTTTTTCCGTCGTCTGATATGTCCGGGCTGCTCACCCGACCGGAGCTCGTGAGCTGTGTCCGCTCGCCGAAAGTCACGTGAGCATCAGCACCTCGGCTCGGCGACTTGAGAATCAGCCAGCCCGCAACCGAAATGATCAAGACGGCCGCAGCTCCGGCAAGAGCGACTTTCGGGATCCGCGCCCTCGGCTTACCATCCTCCTCCGGTGGCGAGTATGACAATGCGCTGACGAATTCTCCCGCCGAGCCGAAGCGATCTGCCGGTATCTTGGCGAGCGCTTTTTCGGTTGCGCGCTCCATGGCCGGCGAGACTGTATCCCTCACCACCCGCAGCTTCACCGGCTTCTCCGTGAGAAGCTTCGCGATTATCACCTGCGCAGTCGGCCCGGTCACCGGCGGCTCGCCCGCGACCATCTCGTAGAACACCGCGCCGAGCGAATAGAGGTCGCTGCGGCGGTCGAGCGTGCGATCGCCGGTCGCCTGCTCGGGACTCATGTATTGTGGTGTGCCGAGTGACAGTCCGGTTTCCGTGAGTCGGTTGGTGCCTGCTTCCTTGACGGCAAGGGCAATCCCGAAGTCGGCGAGCACGGCGAGCCCTTCGTGCAGCAGGATGTTCTCCGGCTTGATGTCTCGATGCACAACGCCCTGTGCGTGCGCGTAGTCGAGAGCGCTCGCGATCTGCTTCGTTACCGAGAGCGATTCTTCGATACTTAGCTGCTTCTCCCGGTCGAGCTTTGCCCTGAGCGACTCGCCGCGCACGAACGGAAGTACGTAATAGAGAATCCCGCCTTCGGATCCGGAGTCGATCAGCGTCAGGATGTGCGGGTGATCGAGCTTGGCGGTGATGCGCACTTCGGCGAGAAACCTTTCGCTGCCGATCATCGCGCTCAAGTCGGAGCGGAGAACCTTGAGCGCTACCTCGCGGTCATGTTTGATGTCCCGGGCCAGGTAGACAGTTGCCATTCCGCCTGCCCCGATCTCACGCTCTATATGATAACGATCGGAGAGCGCTGCCCTGAGCTGGTCTGTCGCTGGCATGCGCTTGTCGGCCTATTGATTCAAGCGGCCGGTCGGCTTCAGCTGGCACCTCTCTACGCCCATCTTCCTCAGCACCGCGTTGAAGCGTGGATCATCCTTCACAGCGGCGAACGCCGGATTGCACGGTACGCTCGTGGAAAACAGGTTTCCCTGACGCTTGTCGACCGCTCGGTTCAGCCAGTGGATGGCGGAGTCGGCGTTCCCGTGAGATCCATGAAGCTGAGCGAGCAGGCTTTCATTGTGTCTCAGTGAGCTGATGTGCGCGTGAAGATTCCTGAAGGCTCCCGCGGCGCCCTCTGGATTTATCGACCTGTTGACAAGGATACCCGCGACCTGGAAGCTGTCGACCCGGCTCATCAAGTTGAAGGCCTCGGCTCGCCTTCCCTGTTGGAGAAGTACCTGACTGAGCTGTACGTATGCCCAGATGAATCCGCTGTCGAGCTCGAGACCCTTCCTGAGTGATGCCTCGGCTTCCTTGAGCCGGCCGGAGAGCAGGAGGACGAAGCCATAATCGTTGTGCACCACGGCGGACAGCGGATCGAGCTCCGCCGCGCGCTTGAGCTGCGGCACGGCGTCTCCAGCGCGGCCAGTCACGTAGAGATAGTCGCCGTACCACTGGTGAGCCGTCGCGTTCGACGGATCGAGCTCGAGTGCCCTCTTGAAATGCTGCTCGGCTTCCTTCCACGCGAACCGGTAAATGAGGGAATTCGCGAGACCGAGGTGCGCATCTGACAGGTTCGGGTCGAGCTCGACCGCGCGACGGCCGGCGGCAATTCCGGCCGGAGTAATCGAGTCGCTCTCCATCACGGCGTACATCGGCAGCACGCTGGCAGCCATTGCAAAACCGGCATACGCACGCGCGAAGTTCGGATCCGCTGCCATCGCCTGCTCGAATAACGTGAGCGACCGCCTTATCGAACCCTCACCGCGGCGGGCCCACAGGTAGCGCCCGCGGAGGTATAGATCGTACGCCTCGAGGTTCCGCGTTCCCTGCGACGAAGATGTTGCCGTCCTGACGTTGCCGCCGCCGGTGAGTTTCACCTTCAACGCTTCGACGATAGACCGCGATATGCTGTCCTGCACAACGAACACGTCTTCGACCTCCTGCTCGTAGCTGTCGGTCCAGAGAAGCTTGCCATTCGAGACGTTGGTAAGCTGCGCGGTGAGCCGCATGCGGTTGCCTGCCCGGCGCACTGTTCCCTCGAGGACCGCTCCGACGTCGAGCTCCCGCCCCACCGTTTTCACATCGACATCCGACCCGCGGAACCTGAACGCTGCATTCCGCGAAGCGAGTGTGAGGCCCGGAATCTTCGAGAGCTCGGTCGTCAGCTCATCAGACATTCCTTCGGCGAAATAAGCATTTGTCGTGTCGCCGCCTACGTTTTCGAATGGAAGTACGGCAAGCGACGTTATGTCGGCGTTGCTGTCACCGCGGAACACGATCGCTGCAATCGCTGAAAAGATCGCGATCCCTGCAACCGCCGCGAGGACCATCTTGCGGCCGGTGCGTTCCGGGGCGGCCGCGGGAGCTGAGGGCGTCGAGTGGCTTCGGCCTGCGTCCAGCGCATGCAGAAGGTCGCGCGCAGACTGTGGCCTGTTCGCCGGATCCTTCTCGAGGCATTGAGTGATGAGAGCGGCGATATCAGGCGGGCAATCCGGCCGCCGGTCGAGAATCGCCGCGGCCTTCTCCCCCATGTGCGCGGCGAAGAGCTGGTGCGGCTGACGGTGCGCGAATGGTGCAGCTCCGGTCAGGAGCTCGTATGCAACGCAGCCGAACGCATAGATGTCCGCGCGGTGGTCGGTTGACGGATCTCCCGAGATCTGCTCCGGCGCCATGTAGGCAGGAGTGCCGAGCGACGTTCCGACCTGTGTGAGGGTTCCGCCAGGTGCGTCGGTGCGCGCCGCGTAAAGTGCCTTCGCGATTCCGAAATCGGTGACCACAGCGGCTTCGTCGGCGAGAAGGATGTTCTCGGGTTTGATGTCGCGGTGAACGATCCCGTGATCGTGCGCGTATGCGAGAGCTCGCGCGACGTCGCGGAGGATCGAGACGGCCTCGACGATTGGGACGCCTGCGTTCCGCTCGAGCCGGCTCCGAACCGAGAGGCCGTCAACGAACGGCATAGTATAGTATGGAAGACCAGCTGCGGTTCCCGTCGATATCACGGGAACGATGTTCGGGTGCTGGAGCTGAGCGGCGAGTTTTATCTCCCGCTGGAATCTTTCGGCGCTGACACCGGCTGCCAGTTCAGGTGCGAGGACTTTTACGGCTACCTTGCGGCCGAGCGCAGTTTCTTCTCCGACGAAGAGGCGGCTCATGCCTCCGCCGCCTAGCTCCCGCTCTATTGTGTGGGTCGAGCCGAGGGCGGACTGGAGGTCGTCGCGGAGGGACATCGCAATAACGTAAGGAAAAGACACTCCACAGGCGACAGGCCTGAGACCTCAGGCGTGAGGCCTCGGGTTAGAAGCGCATACCGAAAGAAAGCATGGGCATGAGGCCCCAGGCTGCGCAGGCGTCAGGCTCGAGGTGTGGGAGCGGTATGCAGATATTTGATGAGGCCGAAGAGCATTTTTCTCACCTCCACGAGTTGCTCGAGCAGGCTGTGGGCATCCGACGCCCGGACAAAGCCCACATCTCTGCTCATAATGAGGTGGGACTCTAGCTCATAACATGACCCGACGGAGATTCTCAGAAAGCGGATCTGTTCACGGTTGCTCTGGCGTCCTCTCCCTTCGGCGATACTTGCATCGATCGACATTGCCGCACGGATGACCTGGCTTCGCAGTGCCGAATGGGCTGGCGCGCGCGACGCATTGGCCACGCGGTTGACCCCGAGCGCGAGGTCGTGCGCTTTCTGCCAGACTTTCAGTTCCTTGAAATCGGACATGCCTGACAGTCGCGGCATAGGCTCTCCACCCATCATCATCCGATTTCGCGTCCCTCCGTATCCCCGCCCCACCTCGAGCCTGACGCCTGCGCAGCCTGGGGCCTATTGCCTATGCTTTCTTGCGGTATGCGCATCTAACCTGAGGCCTGAAACGAGTGTTATGACCGTGCGTCGTACACCACGACATTCCCCTTCCTGGCATAGTCGATCATCAGCGTATCGCACGTTATCAAGACGGCATTCCTCCTCCGCGCCTCTGTGACGATGAACCTGTCCGCCGGATCCTTGTGCGTCCGCTTGTCATTCCTGCGGATCCACTCGGGCAGCAGTGTAGCCTCGAGAGCGACACTCCCTGTGATCGGCGCGACCCGCACGCCAGGGTAGCGCCGCTGTTCACGGAGCCACGCGCGAAGGTCGCCGGATACGAGCAGGTCTCCTTTCTGAACCTTCAGCGCGATCTCCCAGACAGAAGCCGCGGAGACGAACAACCTTCTTCCCGCTGCGGCAGCTTCGATCGGCTTTACCGCGGATTTCCTGAACCCGCCTGAAGCATTGCTCGCCCAGACCCAGATGTGCGTGTCGAGCAGCAGCGGTGCGGGGCCGCCGATGTCAGATGTCAGCACCTTCTTCCCAGTCCGGTGCGGCCGGTGCGACAATGTCGCCGGCAACGGTGATCATCCCCGCGCCGCGCCCAATAAACCTGCTCCCCGCTTCGTCGAGAAGTGGAACGAGCCGCGCAACCGGCTTGTTGTGCTTCGTAATGACAAGCTCGATCCCTTTGTCGCGAACTTCGTCCATCAGTGAGAGACAGTTCGCCTTGAAGTCCGCGGCCGAGACGACATTTCCGGCGAGTACTGCCACGCTCAGGGTCTCGCGGACACGATACGCTTCGATCGTTTCCTCACGAACTGTCTTCGCGGTTGAGGCTCGCTTCCTTGCCACTGCCACTCCCTTGGAATATGACCAGTATTATAGTCATAGATTCACTCGGGACACAAGGAGCCCTCAACCTCAGGGCTCAGGCTTCCAGGCGTCGGGCCCCAGGTTAGAAGCGCATACTGAAAGAAAGCATAGGCATGAGACGTCAGGCTGCGCAGGTGGCAGGCTCGAGGCGAAGCGCTCAGCCACAATCTTCAGACACCTCGAACCTGATGCCTGCGCAGCCTGACGTCTCATGCCTATGCTTTCTTTCGGTATGCGCTTCTAACCTGACACCTGACGGCCTGAGCCCTGAACCCTGAGCCCTGAGGCCTAAGCCGCGAGCTTCATCATCGCGCTCTTGCTCCCCTCCACGTAACTTCATCCCGTGACCGACCAGCTCCGCGACCAGCTCCAGTCCGCCCTCGGCTCCACTTACGAAATCGACCGCGAGCTGGGCGGCGGCGGGATGTCCCGCGTCTTCGTCGCCACCGAATCAGCGTTCGGCCGGAAAGTGGTGATAAAGGTCCTCCCCCCGGAAATGACCGAGGGGATGAGCGTCGACAGGTTCAGGCGCGAGATCGGCCTCGCCGCGCGGCTCCAGCATCCACACATCGTCCCGGTTCATGCGGCCGGCGAGGCGAACGGGCTGCCGTATTTTACGATGCCGCTTGTGGATGGTCATTCACTTCGCGACCGACTCGCCAAAAGCGGCGCCCTGCCCATCACCGATGCGATCGGAATCATGCGCGATGTCGCAAAGGCGCTGGCGTACGCGCACGACCAGGGCGTCGTTCACCGCGACATAAAGCCTGACAACGTTCTTCTCACCGGCGGATCGGCAGTCGTCACGGATTTCGGTGTTGCGAAGGCGCTCTCCGCGTCGAAGACATCAGCCCCCGGCGGAACGCTCACGCAGGTAGGCACTTCGCTCGGCACGCCTGCCTACATGGCGCCCGAGCAGGCCGCCGCGGATCCTGATACAGATCATCGCGCCGACATCTACGCTTTCGGCGTGATGGCGTACGAGATGCTCGCCGGCCAGCCGCCATTCGCCGGCCGGACTCCGCACAAGCTTCTCGCCGCTCACATGGGTGAGCGTCCAGATCCGATCGAGACAGCTCGTGCCGACGTTCCTCCGCTGCTTGCCGACCTCGTCATGCGATGCCTGGAGAAGGATCCGGACAATCGGCCGCAGAACGCGATCGAGCTCGTGAGGGTTCTCGAGACGGTGACCAGCGGCGGCGGGTATCCGGCGATGCCCGCAATCCTCCTCGGCGGAAAGCGCAAGCTTTCAACGATCCTCACGTGGTATGCGGCCGCTGCGATCGCAGTCGCGATAGTCGCTCGCGCCGCGGTTATCTCGCTCGGGCTTCCCGACTGGGTTTTCCCCGGAGCGCTGATCGTCATGGCGCTTGGCCTTCCCGTCATCCTGTTCACCGCGTTCGTCCATCGCGGCACGCACCGCGCGCTTACTGAAGCTACTCTCACACCGCGCGGGTCGCCCACCAAGCAGTCGACGATGACGATGATCGCCGTGAAGGCGAGCCCATGGGTGAGCTGGAAGAGAACGTTCACCGGCGGCGCCATCGCGCTCGGTGCATTCTCCGCCCTTGTTGCCGCCTTCATGATCATGCGCGCGACTGGAATCGGTCCGGTCGGCTCCCTCCTCGCCTCGGGTAAACTTTCCGCTACTGATCAGCTCCTCGTAACTGACTTCCGCGGAGCGGGAGCAGATTCATCGCTGAGCGCGATAGTGTCGGAGGCCATTCGCACTGACCTCGGGCAGTCGTCGGTCGTGAATGTGGTTCCGCCGAGTGCCGTGGCGGAGGCGCTTGTGCGGATGCGGCGGGATCGGAATACGCGTGTGGATCTCGCCGTCGCCAGAGAGATAGCCGCGCGTGAGGGAATCAAGGCGATAGTAGATGGCGGCGTCACTCCGCTAGCCGGCGGTTATGTCGTTACGGTGCGGCTCGTCGACGCTGCGACCGGCGATGGACTTGCGTCATTCCGCGAGACGATTGATGGGCCCAGCGAGCTGCTTCCAACTCTCGACAAACTCTCCCGCAACCTGCGCGGCAAGATCGGCGAGTCGCTGAAGAAGGTCCGCGCGAATCCACCGCTGGAGCGTGTCACTACTGCGTCGCTCGAAGCGCTGCGCAAGTACGCCGAAGGTGTGCGGGCATTCGACGTCGAGGGGGACAACCTCAAGGCCGCAGGATTGTTTCGCGAGGCTGTTGCTATAGACACCGCTTTCGGGATGGCGTACAGGAAGCTCGGCGCAGC
>JBPPMU010000215.1:0-8609 GCA_051306215.1 Gemmatimonadaceae bacterium
AGCTTTCGCAATGCGGGCCAGCCGGCATAACGCCTGCGCCATTCACCGCGCGGCCGGAGCCACACCGCGAACGTCTCGGCGAAGTCTTCGTCCGGATGGCTCTGCGCGTACCAGAGGCGCAGGTGCTGAACGTAACGCTTGCTCGCGGGATTCGGCCGGTAGTAGTCAGGGTAGCGCTGGGATGACTTTCCGAAGAGACGCTGCCACTCGCGGCGCCGCTGGAGCTGGTAGCCGTGCTGGATCGCGTGTCCCGCCTCGTGCCGCATTATCCTCGTGAACTCGTCACGGGTCCCGCCTTCGACATCGAGCATCTGGCTGCGTTCAAGCCGGATCAGACGGGGATGTGCGAGATAGAACGGGATTGCGAAGCCGGGCACGCCCTGTGGCGAGAACCATTCCTCGGACAGCCAGATGTGCGGGCGGAAGCGGAAGCCGCGGCGCTCGAGCGTCTCGTAGAGTGCATCGATGCGCGGCTCGAGCCAGGTCCCTTCTATAAAAAGGCCGAGGTCCTTGATGCGGAGCTGAAGCAGTCGTTCGGTGGGCCAGCTGGCCCAGGGGAGTCGTCGTTTCACGGTCGCTGCGAATATGCGCCGGAGGCGAGGGTGGCGCGATGGCGGGCGGCGAAAATGCTCGTGCGGCCCGGATCGACGATGCATGCGGGGCCGTACCCGACTGGAACGTCGCAGGCGAAGCCCGCGACGTTCCAGGGCACCAGGGTATTCTGACCATTTAGACTGGCTCGGCTTACAAATCTCATCGCAAGGGGGGCGCTTGACAATCGATAAGCGTTCGCTTATGAATAGTGCATGCAGACTGGAAGCGTCGTCGAGAACCGGCTTTTCCAAGCGCTGGCGGACCCCAGCCGCCGGGCGATCTTCGAGTCGCTGACGCGTGGCGAAGCAGCGGTGAAGGATCTCACTGCGCGCTTCGACATCTCGCAGCCGGCGGTCTCGCAACACCTCGCCACCCTGAAGGACGCCGGCCTGGTGACCGGGCGGCGCGAGGGGCGCAGTGTCTACTACCGCGTGGAGCCAATGGGGATGAAGCCGCTCATCAACTGGATCACCCACTACCGCGCTTTCTGGACCGAGCACGTTGATCGCCTCGAGCGACTGCTTGAGAGAATGGACCCATGACCTCCACCGACACGACCGCGCGGTCCCAGACGGAATCGATCTCGTTCGAGTTCGATCTGAATCATTTGCCAGGGAAGGTGTGGCGCGCGCTCACCGATCCCGGACTGCTTGCGGAATGGCTTCTGCCCGCGATCGATCTCGATCTCGAGCCGGGAGCGGCGTTCAAGTTCAGGAGGGAGCCGATGCCGGGCTGGGACGGAATCGTTAATTGCCGGATCCTCGAGGTCGATCCGCACAGGAAGGTCAGCTACACGTGGGTGGTTGGCGAAATCGACACCGTCGTGACGTTCACGCTCACGCCTACGGAGTCCGGAACGCGGCTGTCCCTCGTGCAGTCGGGCTTCAAGCCCGAGCAGAAGCAGAACTTCGGCGGCGCGCGCTACGGCTGGAGGATGATGGGCGGCAAGCTCGTCGACCTGCTTGCGAGCAGACCCACCGCTGGCTGTCAATTGCCTTCACGATGACGGTCATCGCCAACTTCGTCGCAATGTCGCAGGGTGAGCCGCCCGCCTGGGTGACTTACTCGCCGCCGCTCCCGCTCGCCCTGCTTTTGCTGAGCGGCTTCTACCTGTTCGTACTGCCGTACACGAGCAAGTGGAGCAACAGGACCCCGACGCAGCTGACAACACAACGATCCGGAGAGTGAACCGTGGCGCAAAAACCAAAAACCAGCGCAAGCAGGCCACGTAAGCCGGCCACCAAGTCATCACCGAAGGCAGGCGCGACCGGGAAACCCCCTTCTCAGCTCATCGACGAGCGAATCCGCGAGCTCGACGGGTGGCGCGGGGAGACTCTGGCCCGGATGCGGGCCTTGATCCTTGAAGCAGACCCCGAAATGACCGAGGAGTGGAAGTGGAGCAATCCGGTCTGGTCGCACAACGGAATCGTCTGCACCGGAGAGGCATACAAGAAGGCCGTGAAGCTCACGTTCGCCAGAGGAGCCACGATCCCCGATCCATCACACCTCTTCAACTCGAGTCTTGAGGGCAACACGCGACGAGCGATCGACATCCATGAAGGAGAGGATGTTAACGCGCGCGCGTTCAAGGCGCTCATCAAGGCCGCGGTTGAGCGAAACGGGTGACGGGCAGGAAAGCCAAACCAGGTGCGGGCAGGGCAAAGCCGGTAAAGCTTCTTTCAGGCGGAAATCCGCAGATCGCGAAAGCTGACGGTGACGCTCCGGTGCAGCAGTACATCGCCGCGATGCCCGGCTGGAAGAGCGATCTCGGAAGGCGCCTCGATGCGCTCATCGTGCGGAACGTGCCCAACGTGCGCAAGGCCGTGAAGTGGAACTCGCCATTTTATGGCATCGAAGGCCAGGGCTGGTTCCTCTCGTTCCATGTCTTCACTCATTACGTCAAGGTGACCTTCTTCCGCGGAGCGTCACTGCGCCCGGTTCCACCCGGGCCCAGCAAGCACAAGGATGTTCGCTACATCGACATTCGCGGAGTGGATGAGCTCGACGAGGCGCAGATGGCGAAATGGGTGAAGCAGGCGGGCAAATTGCCTGGGTATCTCGCGCAAGAATAACGACGCGGGCTGTCGCCTGATATGACTTGGTTGATGTCAGGAAGACATCATTCGTTCAGTTTGTCAGAGCATTTTGAGGCTGTGCGGATCCGGAGCGGCATCGACGGTTGATCGGCCGCCTGTGCAAGGCAACCCCGTTGATGCTGCTGAGAGATTCCACCGATCCCTTGAGGAAAGGTGTAAGGGCCAGCTCTTCGATACGCTTGTCGAGCTCATCCCGTCGCTGAAGCTTGTAGTGAAACGGCAGAGATACTCCGGGAACACGAGCTCATCCTCGAACCGCCAACGGCCAGGTTGTGACTCTTGCGTTTTATTCACAGCCGTGCGAACTATGCTTTCTCTCAGACGCCCGTACATCCAGAAGTTTCTAACTGAGAGTGGAGCAGTTACCTGTGGAAATGTGGCGCGCAACACTCGCTGCTGGTGACCCCCGACGCGCTTGGGATCAGTTCATTGCGCGCTACCGCAGACTGATTTTCGCGGTCATCCGCCGGTCGCTCACTGAGGAGGACGATGTCGCCGATGTGTTCGCTGAGGTGTGCGCGGATCTATCAACCCACGAGCTTGCACGTCTCGCACGCCATACTGATTCTGGCAAAGCGCGTTTCTCAACGTGGCTCGTCACCGTCGTTCATCATCAGACGATCGACTGGGTCCGGCATCGTGAAGGCCGGCGTCGGGTTACCGCGCCGAAGGCTCTCACTCCACTCCAACGACAGATCTTTGACTGCATAGTCGGGGAGCGGCGCTCGCATGTCGAAGCGTACGAGTTCATGCTGCAGCGGTCACGTCTTGATCTGTCGTTCGCGGCGTTCATGAGGGAAGTGGCCCGCACATTTCGGGCTATCGAAGAATCAAGCGGGAAGACAGTGGCTCACTACCTGCCTGGGCCACCGCTCCCAATCGGCCAGGACGAGCCTCACCCGTACGATGCGCTTGTTTCGATCGAATCCGCAGCCAGACTGCATGCAGCACTGGCGATCCTTCCATCAGACGACCGACTTGCCATTCAGCTTTTCATCATTGATGAACTGCCCGCCGCCAGCGTAGCGCAAACGGTCGGCTGGCCCAAGGCGAAGGCAGTGTATAACCGCGTCCATCGTGCGCTCGCGATTCTGCGCCGGGAGGCGACGCGACTCGGTCTCGATCCCGGAGCCGACTGACCTGAGCAAATAACGCATATCTGTCCGTTACACTGTCAGCCTTCGAGGCATCATCCTTCAACGCGGGTCGGTCGGAAGTGATAACAAGGTGCCCAACTCCAGACGAGCTGCTTGATGCTGCTCTCGGCCGCAGCAATGACAGCAGTCGCGCAGCGATTGCACGACACGTCGAAAGCTGCAAAGTCTGTCGTGAGCGTATCAAGGAGATTCGTGTGGCCGCCGCCGAGCTTCATACAGTTTCTCTTGAGCCGGCTGCGAGTGACTGTCTGGATGACGATGCAATTGCGGCGCTCGCCGCCGGCGATAACTCAGTTGCCGACAGCGACTCGATGGCTCATGCCGCAGAGTGCGCGAATTGTCGTGCACGCGTCGCAGCCGTAGCTCGGCTGATGGACGACGCGACTATCACGTCGGAAATCAGTGCGCTCGATGCGCCAGGACCATTCAGGATGTCACGCTGGTCGAGGAGGCAGCTCACCGTTTCAGGCGGCCTGCTTGCGGCCGCGGCGGCAGCGATCATCCTGCTTGGCCCAGAACGATCCGGAACAAACCCCGCCGGGGCCACCCACCGTGACCCAGCCATCACCGCCACGAGCGCTCCCCGCATCCTGTCACCAATCGACGTTGCGGAGATTGCCGACTCGCTGCGCTGGACAAGGACGCCGCAAGCTGACCTGTATCGAGTTCGCATCTGGAACCATGAAGGCACTGTTGTGTGGACCGCGGACACGCGCGATACGACGTTGACGCTCCCGCAGATCATACAACCCGGCACGTCGTACCTGTGGGAAGTCAGCGCACGCACCGGATGGGATCGGTGGGTTTCATCGGAGTTCGTCGAGCTCAGAGTTGGCGCTCAGCCCACACGTTGAGCGGCGAACAGCATGCTCACTCTGAGTCGAGACATGGCGACGGTTTTCCGCTACACATTCATCCTGGCGGTGGTGACATTGGCGCAGCCGGGTGTGGCAACCGGCCAGGGGGGGCTGAGCTCTACTCCTGCCGCTCTGGTTGCCCAGGCGAAGGAGCAGCCCGACACCGTTCGGGAAGCGCTTTCGCGCGAGTTGAACGCGATGACTTCGGCGCGTTCCAATGGCCAGCGCACCGCGCATCTCATACGCGCCCGCAGGCTCGCTGACGCATACGCGCGCGCGTGGGATGACTCGTTCTTCGTACGGCAGGTAACACGATTCGAGTTGTCCTCACCGGTGCAACGACTCGAGCGTGTCGCTAGCGACAGCTTGCGGCGGGCAGGCAACGCCGCGATGGGAGAAGCAGGCGTACCCGCAGCGATGAAGCTCTGGCGCGAGAGCTTGCGACGCGCGAGGTCGATCGGCGATTCCGCAGTAATCGCGCCCGCATTACTGTCAGTCGGCGCCGGGTTCTATCGACTCGCCCAGTTCGACAGTGCGGCGATCTATCTGAAGAGAGCCGAAGGTCTTGCAGTTCGCATTGGCGACAGGCGAACGGCCGGCAACGCGATCGGGATTCTCGCCAGCGTAGCCAAGGATCAGGGTGAACTCGACGTAGCAGTCGCCTTGTACCGCCGTGCTGCCGCCGCTCGCGCGCGGAGCGGGGATACACGTGGTATTGCGGCTGACGAAAACAACATCGGTCTGATCGCACAACAGCGCGGCAATCTTCGCGAAGCAACGCTGTCATTCGAGCGAGCGCTGCAATTGAATCGAAGCGGCAAGCGCACTGCGCTCGTCGCGTTGAACCTGGCCAATCTCGCAGCTATTGCTGCGAACATGGCTGAATATGGTCGCGCGGAAGCACTCTACCGGGAGGCGCTGGCGCTTCACCGCAGCGGTGGCGATCGCGCTGAAACTGCGTTCGCTCTGCATGGGCTTGGCAAGCTGTACATGAGTCGCGGTGATTATCGACAGGCAGCTGCGACCCTCGGAGAGGCACTGCGTGTCCACGACTCGAGCGGTGCGGTCATGGAGGCGCTTGCCGTGCGTGCAGACATGGCGGCCGTCGAGAACGCGATGGGCGATCCTGAAGCAGCTCGCGTGCTCCTGGAGCAGGCCGCTCGTTCGGCGAACGCTGCACGCGCACCACCTGAGGCTCAGGCGACACTGGCTCTGGCCCGGGCTGATCTCGCGCTTCAGTTCGGTACTTTCGCGGATGCGGAGACCGGGTACTCGCAAGCCGTTCGTCTGTACCGTATCGCGGGCGATTCCTCCGGTCTCGCGCGCGGGCTTGAGGGAAAAGCGTTGCTACTGCATTGGCGCGGCGATGATGCTGCCTCACTGACTCTGCTTCGCGAGGCGATGCGGATGCAGATCGCAAGGGGAGACCGCCGCTCTGCCGCACTGACAGCGCTGATCCTCGCGGATGTGCAGATGGCTGGCGGCGATACGGCCATGAGTCGCCGGACACTGATCGCGGCGCACCGAAGCCTGCGAGGAATCGGCGATGCTGTCGGCGAAGCATCAGCGCTTGCGGCGCTTGGTGACCTTTTGCGCCATCGAGGCTCGTTCCTCGATGCGAATGCGGCATATCGTGCCGGACTCAAACGCCTCGGCTCCCGGGAAGCCTCAGAGCTGCGTTGGCGACTGCATACGGGGCTTGCTGACGCGTTGCGCAGCTCGGGATCGTTGGCTGCGGCGGCCGCCCAGTTTCGCATTGCGATCGCTGCAGCGGAGAACGTCGCAGCCAGGGTGCTACTCGAGGAGAGAAGGTCGGGCTTTCTGGCCGACAAGTGGAGCGCGTACAAGCAGCTCGCGCTGGTCGAGCTGGCGCGCGGGCGGCCGGCGGAAGCCTTTGCCGTCAGTGAGCAGATGCGGGCCAGACAGATGCTCGACCTGCTCGCGCGTGGACGTGTCGGAAGCGCGACAACCGCGACGCGAGAGGAGCAGGATCTGAGGCGCAGGATTGCGGTCCTGACCGAACGGCTGGAAACTGGGCAACTCAACGAGCCGCGGTTACGCGAGCCACCAATCCCCGTACGGGCGGGCGAGGCGACACGAAGGGAGCTCGACGTCGCGCATAAGGCATATGCGCGTCTCCTCGTGCACCTTCGAGAGAGCGATCCGACCTATGCGGCGCTCGTGTCCGCCAAAACTCGATCGTGGAAGGAACTCGCATCCCGGCTGAATCCGGACCAGGTCTTTCTCGAGTACCTGCTGACGGATTCCACGTGCACCGTTTTTGTCGTCACGAGTGATACGGTTGCGGCGATCGATCTTCAGATGACGCGCCAAAGTCTGGCTGATCTCGTCGAGTTTTCCAGAAATACGATCGACAGTCCCGACAGGCTGAAGGCGCAGGAACTCTGGCGGGTGCCGCTTCGACGACTTTATACAGTCCTGGTTCAGCCAGTCGCCGATGGAGGCTATCTGCGCGGGAAACGGAGGCTGCTCATCGCCCCTCATGGAGAGCTTCACTTCCTTTCTTTTGCAGCTTTGATTGCGCGCGGGAAATCCGATCGTTTTCTCGTCGAGCAGTTCGACATCGGATACACGCCATCGGCAACCGTATGGGTTGAGCTTGGCGAGCGACGCTTCCGTCCTCAGCCTGCCGGTGTACTCGCGCTGGCGCCGGACGAGCGAAGGTTGCCGGGATCACGACGCGAAGCGATCGCAATCGGGCGGATCTACGGTAAAAGCGCGCGCGTCAGAATGGGCGCTGCGGCAACGCCGGACGCGTTGCGCGCGGCGTTGCCAGACGTCGGCATTGTGCATCTCGCAACTTTCGGCGTGCTCAACAAGCACAACCCGCTGTTCTCTTTCATCGAACTGGCTCCGGCCCGGCAGGACGATGGGCGCCTTGAGGTCAATGAGGTGTTCGGTCTGAAGTTGTCGGGACAGCTCGTGATCCTCAGCGCATGTCAGACTGGGCTCGCCTCGGGTGCGCTTGCCGATGTGCCGCCGGGAGACGACTGGGTAGGTCTTGTTCAGGCATTCCTTCAGGCAGGTGCGAGGAGTGTGGTTGCGACCTTGTGGCCTGTGGAGGATCGCGCGACTGGAGCGCTGATGGAACAATTCCATGAGCGACTCGTAGCTGGCATTGCTCCAGCGACGGCTCTGGCCGAAGCCCAGCGCTCGCTGATTCGGAATTCTGCAACTGCACGGCCTCTCTACTGGGCCGGTTTCAGCGTCAGCGGACGATCGGATTGAGACAGAATGTCGTGCTTGAGCAATTCCCGTCGTCGTGTCCGTATTACGAACAGCCGCTCGAAGAGCAGTAGAGCTGGAAATACGATATGCAGTTCCATCGTTGTTCCTCACCATGAGGTCACGCATGAAGAGAATCATCGGCGCTGCGTTGAGTGTCGCACTCGCAACTGGAGCGGCTGCGTGTTCCGACGAGGGTTCTTCGGGCCCCGATAACGTTTCGGGCCCCGATAACGTGGCTCCGAATACGCCGCCGGGAATGGTCGTGTCGAACGCTCTGGCGAGCCACGGTGGTGTGAGCTCCATCAGTGCCGGCAGTTCGCTCGCGGTCTCAGCCAGCACCGTCACCTACGTATCAGCAGTGCCGGGAACATTTCCGGGTGGACTCTCCGTCGCGATTCGCAACCAGACCAGGGATGGTGCATTACGATCAGTTCAGGTGGTCGACGGTGGATTCGATCCAGTCGGAATAGAGGCAGAAGGCGGGGACGAGTTGTCGCTCAGCGTTTCCATCACAGGTGGCACATCGACGACGATGATGGTCAAGGTTCCTCCTCGTCGCCCGCCTGGCGTCGTCCGGACCAATCCGTCAAAAGGGCGGACCGACGTCGCTCTGAACGTTCAGGTGCTGGTCGTATTCAGTGAGCCGGTCGATCCGG
>JBPPMU010000216.1:0-55302 GCA_051306215.1 Gemmatimonadaceae bacterium
TACAACTCGAAGGGCGCAAAGGCCGACGCGGTCGCGCTTCCTTCAGACCTGTTCGACGGCACGATCAACATGCCCGTCATGCACCAGGCGGTTAAGGCGTTCCTTGCCAACAAGCGCCAGGGCAACGCTGCCACGAAGACGCGCGGGTTCGTCATCGGCGGCAACCAGAAGCCGTGGAAGCAGAAGGGAACCGGACGCGCCCGCCAGGGCTCGACCCGCGCACCCCAGTGGGTGGGTGGCGGAACAGTCTTCGGGCCGACTCCCCGCAGCTACGCGCAGTACGTTCCGCGCAAGGTCAGGGCGCTTGCCCGCAAGAGCGCATTCAACGCTCGCGCCCGCGAGAACGCGGTGGTCGTGATCGAGTCGTTCGATATCGAGGCACCGAAGACGTCAGCGCTCCTGGCCCTGCTCACCGCGCTCGGAATCGCCGACAGGAAGGTTCTGATCCTCTCCGATGGAGTGAACCACAACCTCTATATGAGTGGCCGCAACCTGCCCCGCACGCACGTCCTGCCTTACTCCGACGTCTCGACGTATCACCTCCTCTGGTCGGATGTCGTTCTCGTCGAGGCTTCCGCTTTCGGAACGAAGGTCACCGGAGACGATGCCGAAGAGACAACGGAAGACGAGGGTGAATCGAAGCCGCGCAAGGCAGCCGCGAAGAAGGCAGTGAAGAAGTCTGCGGCGAAGAAGACCGGCCGCAAGACCGTCGCGAAGAAGACAGTCGCAAAGAAGAGCACCGCCAGAAAGGCCGCGGCGAAGAAGTCCGCGGCAAAGAAGAAGGGGAAGTAATCAATGAGCTCACTTCATCGCACAATCGTCCGCCCGATCGTCACCGAGCAGAGCTCGGCGGCTTATCAGGAGCGCGGCGAATATACGTTCCGCGTCGCCTCTGACGCGACGAAGACGACGATCCGCGCTGCCGTCGAGCAGCTTTTCGGCGTCAAGGTCACCGGCGTATGGACGTCGAACCAGCGCGGCAAGACGCGCCGGGTCGGGCAGTCGATCGGCCGCAGGCCGCATTGGAAGAAGGCCGTCGTGAAGCTTCGCGATGGTGACACCATAGACATCTTCGAGGGTTAACGGTCATGGGTGTTCGTCAGTTCAAGCCGGTGACCAAGAGCTCGCGTTTCCGCTCGGTCTCTGATTTCGCCGAGATCACGCGTACAACGCCGGAGAAGTCGCTGGTCGAGCCGCTCAAGAAGTCGGGCGGGCGCGACAATCATGGTCATATCTCGATGCGCCGCATCGGTGGTGGCCACAAGCGCCAGTACCGCATCATCGACTTCAAGCGCAACAAGCACGGAATGACCGCAACGGTGCAGCACATCGAGTACGATCCGAACCGCTCGGCGCGCATCGCGCTTGTCGAGTACGAGGACGGCGAGAAGCGCTACATAATTCACCCGAAGGGACTTTCGGTCGGCGACAAGATCGTTTCCGGACCAGGCGCGGACACGCGCACCGGCAATGCGCTTCCGCTCCGCGAGATTCCCCTCGGCACCGACGTTCACAACGTCGAGCTGAAGCCGGGCAAGGGCGGGCAGGTCGCGCGCTCGGCCGGAACGTCAGTCGAAGTCGTCGCCAAGGAAGGCGAGTACGTCACGCTCCGCATGCGCTCGACCGAAATGCGTCTCGTTCACGGGCTTTGCCTCGGAACGATCGGCGTGGTCGGCAACGCCGAGCACGAGCTTATGTCGCACGGCAAGGCCGGCAAGAGCCGCTGGCTCGGCAAGCGCCCGAAGGTGCGTGGTGAAGTGATGAACCCGGTGGATCACCCGCACGGCGGTCGCACGCGCGGCGGACGCAACGTGGTGAGCCCGTGGGGCAAGAAGGAAGGCGTCAAGACGCGCAACAAGAAGAAGCCGTCGGAGCGCCTCATCGTCCGCGGCCGCAAGCGCGGCAAAGCGACGAAGTAGCTCAAACCAGGGATTCGTTTAAATGGCGAGAAGCGTAAAGAAGGGCCCGTTCATTCAGGACGCCCTCATGAAGAAAGTGGAAGTGATGAACTCGAACAACGCGAAGAAGGTCATCAAGACCTGGGCGCGGTCGAGCACCATCATTCCCGACTTCGTCGGGCACACGTTCGCTGTGCACAACGGCAACAAGTTCATCCCGGTGTACGTCACGGAGAACATGGTCGGCCACAAGCTTGGCGAGTTCGCTCCCACGCGCCTGTTCCGCGGGCACACTGGTGCGAAGGCCGTTGACAAGAAGGCCGGCGGCGTGCCGGCGGGCGGAGGCAAGAAGTAATGGCGAAAAAAGAGAGCGCGGAGAAAAAAGCGGAGACCGCAGAGAAGGCCCGCCCTCCACGGAAGACCGCTGCGAAGAAGCCCACTGCGAAGAAGGTTGCGGCGAAGAAGGCTGCCGCTAAGTCAGCCGCTCCCCGTCGCGTTGCGACCCAGGCGGAGCCGATCGCCGATGCGGTTGCGATCATGCGCGGCACGCGGCAATCGCCGTACAAGATGCGCCTCGTGATCGACCAGATCCGCGGCAGGAACGTGAACGAGGCCCTCGGTCTCCTCAGGTTCTCGAAGAAGCACGCGGCGGTCCAGATCGAGAAGACGCTCAACTCGGCGGTCGCGAACGCGGAGCACGCGGCGCGGCAGAACAACGAGTCGCTCGACGTAGACACGCTCTACATCAAGCACGCGATCGTAAACGAGGGCCCGAAGATCAAGCGGTTCATGCCCGCCGCGCAGGGGCGAGCTACTCCAATTCAGAAGCGTACGAGCCACGTGCACATCGTGGTCGGCGCGAAGGAAGGCAAGTAATGGGACAGAAGACACATCCGATCGGCTTCCGGCTTGGGATCTCCAAGACGTGGAGATCGACCTGGTACGCATCAAACCGTGATTTCCCCGCGCTCCTGCGCGAGGACGAGCTGCTTCGCAACTACCTGAAGCAGCGGCTCGGTCACGCGGCGATCGCCGACATCCGCATCGAGCGGAAGCCGGGGAAGGTCGTCGTGACGATCCACACTGGGCGTCCCGGTGTCGTCATCGGAAAGAAGGGAACCGAAGTCGATCAGCTCCGTGACGAGCTCGCGCAGATCTCCGGCAAGGAAGTCGGAATCAACGTCGAGGAGATAAAGCGTCCCGAGCTCGATGCCCAGCTCGTCGCCGACAACATCGCGAACCAGCTTGCGCAGCGCATCTCGTTCCGTCGCGCCATGAAGCGCGCGGTCCAGAGCGCCATGCGCATGGGCGCCGGCGGGATCAAGATCAAGTGCGGCGGCCGTCTCGGCGGTGCAGAAATCGCGCGGACCGAAGGTTATCACGAGGGCCGTGTGCCGCTTCACACGCTTCGTGCCGACATCGATTACGCGACGAGCACGGCGAAGACGACGTTTGGCACCATCGGCGTGAAGGTCTGGCTGTTCAAGGGCGAGATCGTCGAAGACCGCCGCGGCAAGACCTACTCGACCGGCGTCTGAATGCAGCCATTCGCTATTCGCTATTCGCCAGATGCGAACAGCAAACCGCTAACAGCAAACCGCTAGAACAATGCTGAGTCCGAAGAGAGTCAAGTTCAGGAAGATGTTCAAGGGCCGCATGAAGGGACTGTCGACCCGCGGCTCGACCGTGGCGTTCGGCGCCTACGGCCTCCAGGCACTGGAGCCCGGCTGGGTTTCGAACCGCCAGATCGAGGCCGCCCGGGTGGCGCTCACGAGGCACATCAAGCGCGGCGGAAAGGTCTGGATCAGGATCTTCCCCGACAAGCCGATCACCAAGAAGCCCGCCGAGACCCGCATGGGCAAGGGAAAGGGCTCACCTGAGGGATGGGTGGCAGTGGTGAAGCCTGGGCGCGTGATGTTCGAGCTCGAGGGCGTGACGCCCGAGATCGCAAAAAAGGCAATGGCACTCGCCGGCGCCAAACTCGGCGTGAAGTCGAGATTCGTCGCTCGTGAGGAGGCGCATACTGATGCTTGAGAGCAAGGACATTCGCGAGCTGCGGGAGGCCGAGATCCAGTCGAAGATCGCCGAGCTGGAGGAGGAGAGATTCCGCCTCAAGTTCCGCGCGGGGACCGAGACTCTCGAGGATCCGCTCCGGCTTCGTGTAATAAGGAAGGACATCGCGCGGCTCAACACCGTGTTGCGCGAGAAGATCATCGGGATCGCCGAGGCAGGCACATCGGCGTCGCTCCCAAAGGCGGGTGGCGCAAAGACGCGCCGCATTCGCCGGAAAAAGTCGGGTGCGACCCGCTCGAGCAAGAGGGGATAGAACGAGATGGCAGAGATAGCAGAAAGCGCAGAGAAAACTGTGAGCCGCCCGGCGCGCAAGTCGCGGGTGGGCCTCGTGGTGAGCGACAAGATGGAGAAGACCGTGGTCGTCTCGATCGAGCGCCGGGTGCAGCACCCGGTTTACGGCAAGATGGTCCGCCGGACGAAGCGCTTCAAGGCGCACGACGAGATGAACGAGGCGAAGACCGGCGACACCGTGCGGATCATGGAGACCCGCCCGATGTCGAAGGACAAGCGCTGGCGCATCGTCGAGATCGTCGAGCGGGCCCGATAGTAACTACGCTCTCCCACACAGGAATTTTCCGATGATTCAACAGGAATCGGTGGTCAAGGTCGCGGACAACTCGGGCGCGAAGACGGCGCTCGTCATCCGCGTTCTCGGCGGCACCCGCCGGCGCTACGCCGGGCTCGGTGACGTCGTGATCGTGGCCGTGAAGAATGCGCTGCCGAATGGAACCGTGAAGAAGTCAGAGGTGGCTCGCGGAGTTGTCGTCCGCACCGCGAAGGAGACGCGCCGCAAGGACGGCTCGTACATCCGGTTCGACGAGAATGCCATCGTGATCATAAATGAAGCGGGCGAGCCCCGTGCGACTCGTATCTTCGGTCCCGTGGCGCGCGAGCTCCGCGAGAAGAAGTACATGAAGATCGTCTCGCTCGCTCCGGAGGTTTTGTAGCATGCGAGATCTGAAACACCGCAAGACGGCGAAGAAGCGCAGCAGGACCAGGCACGGCGTGAACGCCGAACGGCTCAAGCTGCACGTGACGAAGGGTGACACCGTCCGCGTGATGCGCGGCGACGACAAGGGCAAGGAAGGCAAGGTCATGCGGATCTATCCCAAGACCGGCCGCGTCCTCGTCGAGGGAATCAACCTCGTCAAGAAGCACCGCAAGGCACGTACGGCTGAAGAGCAGAGCGGCATCATCGAGATGGCTGCTCCCGTTCACTCGTCGAACCTCATGCTTCTCGACTCGAAGACAGGTGAGCCGACCCGCACCAGGGCCCGGATCGACACCGACGGAACGAAGGAGCGTGTCGGCGTTCACTCGGGGGAGCCGATCCCCCGCACGCGCTGACCGGAGACAGATAAATGGCAACAGCAGAGAAGAAGGGCGGAAAGCCGGCGAAGGCCGCGAAGGCCGCGAAGGGCGGAGGCGCCCCGCCGCAGCAGCAGAAGAAGCCGAAAGGCGCCGACAAGAAGAAGGAGGAGTTCAAGCAGGGACCACACGCTGGCGTGGACCTGCCCGTACCGCCCCCGCGTCTCAAGGCGTACTACGAGAACACTGTTCGCGCGCGTCTCCAGGAGCAGTTCGACCTGAAGAACGTTCACGAGATTCCAACGGTCTCGAAGATCGTCGTCAACTGCGGCGTCGGCGAGGCGATCAAGAACCCGAAGGTTCTCGACGCTGTCATCGAGGAGCTCGCGATCATCACCGGTCAGCGACCGACCCGCCGCAAGGCGAAGAAGTCGATCGCCAACTACGGTCTTCGCGAGGGCCAGGAGATCGGCGCTGCAGTGACGATGCGTGGAGCCCGGATGTGGGAGTTTCTCGATCGCCTCATCACTGTCGCGATTCCGAGAATTCGCGATTTCCGCGGCGTGAACACGCGGTCGTTCGACGGCCGGGGCAATTACAGTCTCGGCGTGAAGGAGCAGATGATCTTCCCCGAGATCAATTACGACATGGTAGATCAGATCCACGGGATGGACATCACGTTCGTCACGACGACGAACAGGGATGACATGGCGCTGGCGCTTTTGCGCGAGCTCGGCATGCCGTTCCGGGGCGACGACAAGCCAATCATCGTGCAGTCGTGATGACTGACAGTAAAACCTTTCTGGTAGAGAGAGTAAGAGATGGCGCGTAAGGCCATGGTAGAGAAGAGCAAGCGGAAGCCGAAGTTCCAGGTGCGGCAGCACAATCGCTGCCAGCGCTGCGGCAGGTCGCGCGCCTTCCTGAGAACATTCGGCGTCTGCCGGATCTGCTTCCGCGAGCTCGCACTTTCGGGACTTATCCCGGGCGTGCGCAAGGCGAGCTGGTAAACAATAACCTTCTACACGTCCACGGTACGTGGATACGGTAGAACGAGGGTAGAAACTGCATGAGCATGACTGATCCGATCGCCGACATGTTGACGCGCATCCGCAATGCCTGCGGAGCGAAGCACCGCCGCGTCGACATGCCGGGTTCAAAGATGAAAGTGGAGATCGCCAGGATCCTGAAGGAGCACAACTTCATCCAGGATTTCCGGACACTCGAGGAGGAGAGCGGCCGCAAGACGCTTCGCGTTGTGCTCAAGTACGCGCAGGGCGGTCAGCCGGTCATCCGCGAGCTGAAGCGTGTTTCAACGCCCGGCCTCCGCAAGTACGTCGGCGTGTCAGAGATTCCGCGCGTCCGCAACGGCCTCGGCATGGCGATCCTCAGCACTTCGCAGGGACTCATGTCGGATCGCCAGGCGCGCCAGAAGCGCACCGGCGGCGAAATCCTCGCCCTCGTATGGTAGAGGCGCAGAGGGCTGGCGCCACGCAGAGTCACAGAGAACAAAACGCAACAGGTAATCGATAAAATGTCACGTATAGGAAAAAATCCGATCTCTGTCCCGTCAGGAGTCAACATCACGGTCGACGGAAATCGCATAACTGTAAAAGGACCCAAGGGTGAGCTGTCACGGACCATTCCCGCCGAGATGATAGTCTCGCAGGAAAGCGGAACCGTGACGGTGAATCGCCCGAGCGACGACCCGAAGCACAAGGCGCTGCACGGCCTCTCGCGCACGCTCCTCGCCAACATGGTCGAGGGAGTCACGAAGGGCTTCTCCAAGCAGCTCGACATCGTCGGCGTCGGATACAAGGCTGAGACGCGTCCTTACGGACTGCAGCTCGCGCTCGGGTTCTCGCACGCTGTCGAGTACAAGGCGCCGAAGGGCATCACGCTCAAGGCACCGCTGCCGACGCAGATAATCGTCGAAGGCGCGAACAAGGAAATCGTCGGACAGGTGGCAGCGGAGCTCCGCAGCCTCCGTCCACCCGAGCCGTACAAGGGCAAGGGAATCAAATACGCAGGCGAGCAGATCCGGCGTAAGGCCGGAAAGGCGGGAGGCAAGTAATGGGAAAGACTGCTTTTACGAACACCCGCTCGTCGCTTCGCACGCGCAGGCACTTCCGCGTCCGCAAGAAGGTGAACGGAACCAGCGAAAGACCGCGTCTCGTGATTTATCGCTCGCTGAAGCACATCTACGCGCAGCTCGTCGACGACGTGTCGCAGCGCACGCTGATGACGGTGACCGATTCGGGTCTCGAGGGAAAGAAGACTGAAAAGTCCGCCGAGGTCGGCAAGAGAATCGCCCAGAAGGCGAAGGAAGCCGGCGTCACGAAGGTCGTATTCGACCGTGGCGGTTACAAGTATCACGGCCGCGTGAAAGCGGTGGCCGACGGAGCCCGCGAAGGCGGGCTGGAGTTCTAACGGAAATGGCTGAAAACGAAACTCAGGATAGCGCCCCCTCGGAAGAGCAGTCCTCTTCCGCCCCGGCACCCGCGGCTCGCAGCACGGGCGGCGGCGGCGGACGCAGCGCGCGCAGCGGCGGCGGAGCTGGCGGACGTGGCGGTCGCGGTGGCGGCGGTCGTGGCGGACCCGGCGGCGGACGTGGCGGGCAGGGTGGCGGCGGCCGTGGTGGCCCCGGTGGCGGTGGCGGGCGTGAAGGCGGCCAGAACCGCTCGCGTGACGGCAAGGGAGGTCGTGACGGCGGCCGCGGCGGCGACAACCGCGGCGACGGCGGAAGCGAGCTCGTGGAGAACGTCATCGCGATAAACCGTGTCGCGAAAGTCGTAAAGGGTGGTCGCAGATTCTCGTTCAATGCCCTCGTCGCAGTCGGCGACGGCCAGGGCAAGGTCGGTTTTGCGACAGGCAAGGCGAACGAAGTATCGGAAGCGGTCCGCAAGGCAGTTGACGGCGCGCGCCGCAACATGGAGAAGGTCCCGATGACCGGCGGAACGATTCCGCACGAGGTCGTCGGCCAGCACGGCGCAGGCAAGGTTCTCATGAAACCCGCCGCTCCAGGCGCCGGTGTGATCGCCGGCGGTGCAGTTCGCGCGATCATGGAATGCGCGGGCATCTCCGACATTCTCACGAAGAGCCTCGGCTCGACAAACCCCCACAACATGGTGCTGGCGGCGCTTGACGGCCTGAAGCAGCTCACAACAGTAGAAGAGATTGCACGCGAGCGCGGTGTCGAGGTGAGTTCCATCGGCTACCGCTCGAGAGCGAAAGTAAGGGAGACACAACTTGGCTAGAACTCACGTATGGTGGAACACGAAGGGCCCGAAGTCGACTCCGAAGCAGGAGCTGACCACCGGCCGTGTTCGCATCAAACAGGTACGGTCGGGCATCGGGCACTCGTGGCGCATGCGCGCGACGCTCCAGGCTCTCGGCCTTCGCAACCATCAGGCGGAAGTGGTCCACCAGGACTCACCCGCGCTGCGTGGTCAGATCAAGCGGGTGCGTCATCTTGTCGAAGTGACACCCGTTGACGACGAGGCGCAGACGGCTGCGCACGCAGAGACGCAGAAGAAGAAAAAGACAGGAAACGCAAAGTGAAGAAGAAATCAGAAGAGGTAGTCGAAACAGTCGAGCGCCTCGGGCTCCATAATCTCGTCCCCGCTCCGGGATCGCATCGCGATCGCAAGCGGCTCGGGCGCGGCCCGGGTTCAGGCACGGGCAAGACGTCGGGCAAGGGCCACAAGGGAATCAAGGCACGCGCTGGCCACCACGGCCCGGGCGGCGGCAAGCCGCATTTCGAGGGCGGCCAGATGCCGCTTACGCGACGTCTGCCGAAGCGCGGTTTCACGAATATCTTTCGGGTCGAGCATCAGGTCGTTCGGCTGAGCGATCTCGAGCGCCGCATGCCTGAAGGGTCCGAAGTGACGAGGGAGTCCCTCGTGAAGGCCGGCCTCATCAGTGCGCGCAAGGGTCCGGCAAAGGTGCTAGCCAATGGAGAGCTGTCCCGCGCAGTGACGGTCAAGGGAATCAGGATGAGCGCGGGCGCACGCGAGAAGATCGAAGCGGCCGGAGGCCGCGTAGAGGAGTAGAATGGCACAAAACAACCCGGCAGCGGCGGTCCAGAACATCTACAGGACCCCCGAGCTGTGGCAGAAAATCGTCTTCACCTTCATGTGCCTGGTGCTATACCGCACCGGCGCGCACATCACGGTGCCCGGTGTCGACGTAGTCGCGCTGAAGGACTTTTTCGCGAATCAGGGCGCCGGCGGAATCCTCGGGCTTTACGATCTCTTCGTCGGTGGCGGCTTGTCGCGCGCGACGGTATTCGCGCTCGGCATCATGCCTTACATCTCGGCGAGCATCTTCATGCAGATCGCCGGCGCAGTAGTGCCGACGATCGAGAAGATGCAGAAGGACGAGGAAGGCCGGAAAAAAGTGACGCAGCTCACCCGCTACTTCACCGTGCTTCTGGCGGCGGTGCAGGGCTGGGGCTTCGCGCTCTTCACGCTTTCCCTCGAGAACGCAGTAATCCGCCCCGGTTTCGGGTTCCAGATCCAGATGGTCCTGTTCCTCGTGGCGGGCGCGATCTTCGTGATGTGGATCGGTGAGCAGATCACCGAGCGCGGCCTCGGCAACGGCGCCAGCCTCCTCATCTTCTTCTCGATCATCGAGAGGTTCTGGCCGGGAATCTTCAGCACCTTCAGGTTCGTGCAGACGCAGGCGGTCGGGCTCTTCTCGCTCCTCGTTCTCGGCATCGTCATGCTTGCCGTTGTCGCCGGAACAGTCGCGATAACAATGGCTGCGCGGCGAGTGATGATCCAGATACCGCAGCGCACGATGGCCCGTGGCCGGATGCGCGAGGCGGCGAAGAACTTCATCCCGCTCCGCGTGAACTCGGCCGGCGTGATGCCGATCATCTTCGCGCAGTCGGTGATCATCGTCCCTGGCGCTCTTGCACAGTTCACCGGCAACCCGGCGGCGCAGCGTGCCTCCGAGTACATGCAGCCCGGTACCTGGCTCTACTACGTCATGTCGGCCGTGCTGATTGTGTTCTTCACATACTTCTACACCTCGATCATCTTCAACCCGATCGACCTGTCGGAGAACCTCAAGAAGCAGGGCGGATTCATCCCCGGGGTAAAACCCGGCTCGAAGACCGCCGAGTACATCGATCACGTCGTGACTCGAATCACCCTTCCCGGAGCGGTTTTCCTCACGTTTATCGCGCTGCTTCCGGTCTTCATCGCCGATATGATAAACGTTCCGTTCCAGTTCGGCGGAACATCGCTACTGATCGTCGTCGGTGTCGCGCTCGATACGATGGCGCAGATCCAGCAGCACCTGCTTCTCCGCAAGTACGACGGCTTCATGAAGAAGGGCCGCGTGCGTTATCGCGGACGCCAGGCGATGGGCGGCTTCTAGGCCGCCTGTCGCATGATCGTCGTTCTGCTGGGACCGCCCGGCGCGGGCAAGGGAACCCAGGGCGAAATCCTTGCTGACCGGCTCGGCCTGCCGAAGATCGCGACCGGGGACGTCCTCAGGTCGGCGGTGCGCGACGGGACGGAGCAGGGCCGCGCGGCGAAGGAGTACATGGATCGCGGAGACCTCGTTCCCGATTCCGTCATTCTCGGCATAATTAAGGAAGTCATGGGATCGCCGTCCACTGCGAAGGGCGCCATTCTCGACGGTGTCGTCCGCACGGTTCCCCAGGCGGACGGACTCACCACAATGCTCGCCGAGCTTGGCCGCAAGGTCGACATGTTTCTGCTGTTCGACGTTGACGACGACGAGCTCGTGAAGCGCCTTGGCGGCAGAACTGTCTGCGACAGCTGCCAGACGCCGTACAGAGGGCTCGAGCCGGGCACGAATTGCGCGAAGTGCGGCGGGAAACTCGTGCGCCGGAAGGACGATGAACCCGAATCGATCAGGAATCGCCTCGAAGTGTATCGGGCGCAGACAGAGCCGGTCATAGAGTGGGTGAAGGACAAGGGGCTGCCGCTCGAGAAGATCGACGCCGACGGGGACCTCGAAGAGGTGAGCGCGCGCGCCCTGAAAGCGCTGGAATTGTGATCCAGCTGAAGTCCCGGCGCGAAATCGAGGTGATGGCGCGGGGAGGGAAGATACTTGCAGCGACGCACGATCTTCTCGAACGATCGGTAAAACCCGGAATGACCACGGCTGACCTTGACGAAATTGCCGAGGAGTTCATCCGCAGCCACTCCGGCGCGCTTCCTTCGTTCAAGGGGCTCTACAACTACCCTGCGAGCATCTGCAGCTCGATAAACAACGAGATCGTTCACGGTATCCCTTCGAAGAAGCGGGTGCTGAACGAGGGCGACATAGTTTCGATAGATGCCGGCGTTCTCTACGAGGGATACCACACTGACTCCGCGAGAACGCTCGCTGTTGGCAGTGTGAGTGACGAGTCAGCGCGGTTGCTTGCCGTAACCCGCGATTCGCTTCACGCAGGCGTAGCGGCCGCGACGGTTGGCAATCACCTCGGCGACATCGGATGCGCTGTGCAGCAGGTTGTCGAAGCGGCGGGTTTCAGCGTCGTTCGCGACCTCGTGGGCCACGGCATCGGCACAGCATTTCACGAGGAGCCGCAGGTCCCAAACTACGGCAAGCCGAAGCGCGGAATCCGACTGGTGCCGGGTCTGACTCTGGCCATCGAGCCGATGGTGAACATCGGAAAACCCGGAATCAGGACAATGCCCGACAAGTGGACTGTCGTGACAGTCGACGGAACGCGGTCGGCACACTTCGAGCATACCGTCGCCATCACCGACGACGGGCCGCGAATCCTGACTGCCGCGTAACCTGGGCGCTACACCGCCAGAGCCTTCTCGACCGCCGACGCAGCGGCTTCCGCATGACCCGCTGCTTCCGCGACGAGCTCTGCAACTTCCTTCTCGAGATGTTCTCCGCTCGCCCGGTGTGACAGCGACGCAACGTTGACTCTCACGTTGTAAGCCGCCCCCCTGCAGCCTGCCTCGGCGAGCATTGCCGCGACACCGGCGTCGGTTATCGCGTTCGAGTTTCCTTTTCCGGCGACTGCCGCGGCGAGCGCAGCAGCCTGCACACAAAGGCGAGCCGTCTCGAGCGGCACTTCGGCAGCGCCAAGCAACGCCGTCTGGATGGCTTCTGAGCGGCCGTCCGGGTCGGAATCCTTCGGCAGCTTGTAGGCCGCCGAAACCGCCGTGTAGGCCTCAGCATCCCGCTCTACCAGTCGCGACAGGGCTTCCGCGAGGGCGTCGGCGTTGCCTGCAATGACGGTCATCTCCGCCTCGACCTGGGCATACTTCTTCCGGCCGAGTGTGAGGCCGGCGACCATTCGCACGAGTGCGGCCGAGAGCGCTCCCGCGTAGGCGGCGACGCTGCCTCCCCCGGGAACCGGATCCGACGATGCGACAGCGGCGAGAAAATCAGTCGCCGTTGTATGGGACGTCTCGGGGGCATGCGGCGACGCCTCGTTGGGCGCTAGATCCTCCGATGAGCGCATGGATCTCGCAACCTGCCGCTCGAGAACCTGGTCGGGCGTGAACTGCGCGAGATTGAGATGACTCTTCGCGGCGTCGAACAGCACCCGCTCGGGAACGAGGCCGATTATCTCGCTCCACGTCACATCTACGCCCTCGGCCTTCGCTGTGTCCCTGATGAACTCGTAGACGGTATGGAGCGCGGTCTGGTCAGTGTCGACGAGGTTCATCGAAACCTGCGACTGCCCGTCGACCTCCATTCCGAGACCTTTCACGGCCTTGAAGCCTCCCGATGACTCGCGCACGGATTTGGCGATTGTTTTCGCGAGCGGAAGTTTCTCTGCGGGGCCCAGGTAAACGTTGTACGCGACGAGAAACGGTCGCGCGCCGATCGCCGTTGCACCGGCAGACTCGTGAATCCGGTTGGGCCCGAAGTCGGGATCACGCTCGGGGTTTGTCCCGATCTCCCCGCTGATTCCCTCGAACTGTCCTCGCCGGACGTCAGCAAGGTTTACGCGGGTCGGTCGCGATGCTGCACGCTCGTAGAGGTAGACGGGAATACCGAGGTCGCTTCCGACCCGTTCTCCCAGCTCCTTTGCGAGGGCAATGCAGTCATCCATTGTCGAATCCTCGAGCGGAATGAAGGGCACGACATCAGTGGCCCCCATCCTCGGATGCTCGCCCTTGTGTTCGCGAAGGTCGATGAGGTCTGCCGCGATGCGGATTCCGGCGAAGGCTGCCTCGACTGCCTTGTCCGCCGTCGTCACGAACGTAATGACCGTCCTGTTATGCGACACGTCGGAGGAAGCATCGAGAATCGACACGCCTTCAACCGATGCAATGGCGTCGCGGATCGCCTGCACGACTTCGGGGCGCCGGCCTTCGGAAAAATTCGGTACACATTCGATGAGTTTCATTATTTTTCACGCAAGGTTTCTGCGGCCGCATTTACGGTCTCGAGCAGCCACGGGTGAATGACAGGGTTGCCTGCAACGACTGGAGAGTGTGAAAGTGTGTAGGGGGATCCGTCGAGCCCGGTGACCAGTCCACCAGCCTCGCGAACGAGCAGCACGCCGGCGGCGACATCCCACGGCGCGAGAATGAGCTCCCAGAAGCCGTCGAACCTGCCGCATGCAACATCAGCGAGATCCAGTGCTGCAGACCCTGCACGACGGATGCCGGAAGTGCCCCGGCTCACCTCGATGAACTGCCGTGAATACTCTTCGAGCAGCTCCGGAGTCTTGAAGGGAAACCCTGTCCCGATGAGGGCGCGTGAAGGATTCGTCGTCTCGCTGACCCGCACCAGCTCGCCATTGAGCCGCGTGCCGCGTCCATGGGCGGCGGTGAACAGGTCGCCCCGCTGCACGTTGAGGACCACCGCGGCGATCAGCTCCCGGTCATGGAGAACGCCGATCGACACGGCGTACTGCGGGTACGCGTGAAGAAAGTTCGTGGTGCCATCGAGCGGATCGACCACAAATGTCAGGCCTTCGCCGAACAATTCGGATGCCGGCGTCAGCTCCTCGCCCACGACCGCGGCATCGGGGAAAGCGGCAGCCACGACCTCGGCGATTCGTGACTCGGCGCCCCGGTCGACTTCCGTCACAAAGTCGGCCGTGCCTTTCTCGACCCATTCAAGCGCGCTCAGCCCCGGCGCTGCTTCCCGGATGAACTTGGCCGCCGACATCGCAGCCAGCACGGCGGTGTCGAGCGCGCGGCTCGAAAGCGATTCGTCGATGTCCCGGCCAGTGTAGTTTGCTTGCAACGCGTTCCTCTCAACCATTAACTTCGGCCGATGCCCACGTCCCGCATCTTCAGCGGCATCCAGCCGTCAGGTGAGCTGCACATCGGCAACTACCTCGGCGCCGTCAAGAACTGGGTTGCCCTGCAGCGGCAGTACGAGTCGTTCTTCTGCATCGTCGACTACCATGCCATCACCGTGCCGTACGAGCCTGATGACCTCAGGAAGCGCACGCGCGACATGGCTGCTTCACTGCTCGCGTCGGGAGTTGATCCTGCAGCATGCACGCTCTTCGTGCAGTCCGCGGTGCCGGAACATACCGAACTCGCGTGGATATTCAACACGATCACTCCCCTTGGTGAGCTCGAGCGGCAGACCCAGTTCAAGGACAAATCGGGCAGGCAGGAGAGCATAGCGGCAGGTCTTCTCAACTATCCCGTGCTTCAGGCAGCCGACATTCTTCTCTACAAGGCCGATCTCGTTCCCGTAGGCGAGGATCAGGTACAACATCTCGAGCTCTCGCGGGAAATATCGCGCAGGTGGAATTCGAGGTTCTGGCCCGGGTTCGACCCGGCCGAAGCGGGTTTCTTCCCCGAGCCCAAGCCGCTCCTCACTCCTACGCGGCGGATAATGGGTCTCGACGGCCGGGCGAAGATGTCGAAATCCCTGGGCAACACAGTCGGGCTGCTCGAGGATCCCGCGAGCATCTGGGAGAAGCTTCGGCCCGCGATGACCGACCCGGCGCGCGTCAAGCGCACTGACCCGGGCACACCCGAGGTCTGCAACATCTATCATCTTCACAAGGCCTTCAGCCCTCCGGCGACAGTCGAGCATGTTGCGGTTCAATGCCGGACAGCGGGATGGGGTTGCATCGACTGCAAGAAAGTCCTTCTCGAATCAATGAACGCTGAGCTTGAGCCGATCAGGCAGCGCGCGGCTGAGGTGAATGCCAATCCCTCGCTGCTCGATGATGCTCTCGCATCCGGCGCGGCCCGCGCACGTGACGTTGCGGCAGAGACTATGCGCGAGACGAAACACCTGATGGGACTGACCTGATCGCCGGAGTGCGTTCAGCGGGAATCGGGATTCTCCGGGAGCTCGCATCGTCACCGCGATTCGCCGGCAGTGAGGAAGAAGCGCGGGCGAGGGAATACTGCGCAGAGATCCTCAGGAAGGAGGGCTTCTCGACATACGAGGAGAAGTTCGACTACTCCGCCTTTCCCGCGAGTTGGGCACCGCCGCTGATCGCGCTCGTCCTGATCCTGACTAGCCTCGCGGTCGCGCGGATGGCGGACGCGGGCGCGGGCTTGATAGCGCCTGCCACGGGGATCGTTGTCGCCCTCCTGGCGGCCGCAGCCGGAAAGTATCTGTCGCGCGGTGCGGTGCTTGGTTTTCCGCTCATCAGAAGGTCGTCGATAAACCTTGTTGGCCTCCGGGCGCCCGAACAGACTCCTGAAGTATGGCTTGTCGCTCACCTCGACTCGAAATCGCAGACGATTCCCATGCTTGGGCGAATCGCGTCGGTGACCGTGTTCGCCGCGTTGTTCGGTCTTACGTTGCTGGCGCTGCTCTTCGCCCCGATGCTCCGGCTTCCGTCGCTGGTTCAGCTCGGTGTCAACACGTCTATTCTTTCCGCGATCAGTCTTCTGCCGCTCCTTGTCCTTTTCATCGGCAACAGATCGAACGGCGCGCTCGACAATGCGTCCGGTGTGGCAACTGTTCTTCTCGCTTTGCGCCGACTTCAGGGAAAAGACATCGGGGTTGTTTTCACGAGCGCGGAAGAGCTCGCCCTTGCCGGCGCCCGCGCATTCGTTGCCACCCGACGCGCTCCTGGCGTCGCGATCAACTGCGACACGATCGACGATGCCGGCCGGTTCCTTCTAATGAAAAGCGGGACAGTCTCCCGCCGGGTTGAGGAAGCGGTAGGGCGCGCGTGCAGCCGGAGGGAGATAAGAGAAATACAGGGGGATGCTCCGCGCCTCAGGGGCATGCTCCCCGGTGTAATGGCGGATAACATCGCGTTCTCGCAGGCTGGCTGGGAGTCGTTCACGATCAGTCGCGGAAACCTGCGCACCCTCGCCCGCGTACATACTACCGGGGACAACGCGGGCTCCATGGAGGGGCGCGGGGTCGACCAGGCAGCTCTCCTTATCGCGGCTATCGTCGAGGAACTTCACTGATGGCACTGCTACTTCTGACCGCAGTACTCGTTGTCTCGCTGGTCCTGATCCCGCTGGGCCTCCCGGGGCTGTGGATCATGATCGCCAGCGCGGCCGCATACAATTTCCTGGTCGAAACAAGCCCGATCAGCTGGGTGACGATAGTCGGCATCGCCCTGCTCGGCCTCGTTGCGGAGTGGTTCGAGTTCACCCTGTCGGGGAAATACGCCCGGAAGTACGGCGGCTCCCGGCGGGCTGGCTGGGGGGCAATCATCGGCGGAATGCTGGGTGCGTTCATGGGAATTCCAGTTCCCATTCTCGGCCCGGTAATCGGCGCATTCGTGGGAAGTTTTGCCGGAGCCCTTATCGGTGAGCTGAGCACAGGCTCCACCGGGGCTGCGTCAACCCGCGCGGCTACAGGTGCGCTCATCGGCCGCGCCCTGGCAACCGCGATGAAGGTTGGCGTGGGGTTCGCCATCGGCATCTGGATATTCCTTGCTGCACTTGGCTGAGGCAGCGGTCGGATCGCCAGGGTTTCGCGCTCCCCCTGATTGACACTCACTATCTCGTCCGTAGATTGACTCAACGCCCCGGCAGACGCCGGGGCGTTTCCTTTTACGCAGACTGAATGTTCGACTCGAGCACACGTACCGTGGTCATAGTGGGCGCCCAATGGGGCGACGAAGGGAAGGGAAAACTCGTCGACGTTCTCGCCGAGCGGGCGCACTGGGTCGTGCGCTACCAGGGAGGCGCGAACGCCGGGCATACCGTGCACATCGGCGACAGGTCATTCGTGCTCCACCAGATCCCGAGCGGCATTCTGCATCCCGGTGTTCGCTGCGCAATCGGCAACGGCGTGGTGCTGGATCCCGATACACTGTTCACCGAGATCGACGAGCTGATTGCCGATGGGGTCGACGTCCAGGGCAGGCTTTATGTCAGCGACCGGGCTCACCTGGTCCTGCCCTATCACAAGCTCATTGACTCGCTGAGCTCGGCCAGCCGCGAGATCGGCACGACGGGGCGCGGGATCGGTCCGGCCTACGAGGACAAGATCGCCCGGCGCGGGGTCAGGGTGCTCGACCTGAGGCATCCGGAGCGGCTTCGCGCCCTCGTCGAGAAAGGCGTGTCTCACGCCAATGCGGTGCTCACCGCGTTCGGGGTGAGTGAGCGGGCTTCTGTAGACTCGACGGTGAGCCTTCTCGAGCGGCTTGCTCCTCGCATTCTCCCGATCACCGAGGATGTAGGCCTCGTCATTCACAGGGCGATAACGAGCGGGGCAAACGTCCTGCTCGAGGGCGCGCAGGGATCGCTCCTCGACGTCGACCATGGCACCTATCCGTTCGTCACTTCGAGCAGCACGACCTCAGGGGGTGCGGCGATCGGTGTCGGCATCGCTCCGACAGCGATCCACGCCGCCCTGGGTATCGTCAAGGCGTACACGACGCGCGTTGGCAACGGTCCGCTTCCGACTGAGCTTGGGGAGGAAGATGGTGAGCGCATGCGGACGCTGGGCAACGAGTTCGGGGCGACGACCGGCCGTCCGCGGAGATGCGGGTGGTTCGACGGTGTCGTCGTTCGCTATGCAGCAAGAGTCAACGGCCTGACCGGCCTTGCTGTCACCAAGCTGGACGTCCTCGATACTTTCGAAAAAGTCGCCCTCTGCACCGGTTATAAGGTTGGCGATCGGCTCCATACCGAGTTTCCGGGAGACCTCGCCGACCTCGAAGGCGCCGAGCCGCAGTACGAGTGGATGGAAGGGTGGCAGACTTCGACTGCCGACGCGCGCTCGGTGAGCGACCTGCCCGGCGCGGCGAAAAAATATCTCGACCGCATCGAATCGATTGTGGAGACTCCCATCGCGTATGTTAGCGTGGGAACCAGGCGGGATCAGATAATCTCGGTATAGACCAGGAGTCTCGTCTCCGGTGTGATCGTAATGGATTTGCCAGGTGATGGTTGCGACTCCGAACTGAGGATTTTGCGGCCTCAGGACAAAGCGCCACCGAGGATCCACGATTAAGCGAGGACAGAGGAGAGGCGCGTGACGCGCCGGAAAAACGGGCCCCAATGCAGGTCTGCGCTTATCCTCCGTCCTCCCTTAATCGCAGATCAGCAATGGTCGTTGGTCCTGAGGCCGCAAGGGTCCTCGATCCGCAAACGCAGAGAACGTCTCCGAATTAACCCCGTACCTGCCGTGATACCCCTCGGTGTTGCAACATGTAAAGTCTATATTAGAAGCTTATGCCCAATCAGCCTGACGTGATGGACAAGCTCGTGTCGCTGTGCAAGCGCCGTGGGTACATCTTCCAGTCGTCCGAGATCTACGGCGGCACCGGGTCGGTCTGGGACTATGGCCCCCTCGGCGTCGAGCTCAAGCGCAACCTGCAGGAGCGTTGGTGGACCGAGATGGTAAGGTCCCGGGAGAACGTCGAGGGCCTTGACTCCGCCATCCTCATGCATCCGCGCGTCTGGGAAGCAAGCGGGCACGTCAGCGGCTTCGTCGATCCGCTCGTCGACTGCAGGAACTGCCGCAAGAGATTTCGCGCCGATGACCCGAAGATAAAGGGCGCACCCGGCACGTCCGATGCCCAGTGTCCGGCCTGCGGCATGAAAGGAACGCTCGGCGAGCCGCGGCAGTTCAATCTCATGTTCAGGACATTCATGGGCCCGGTAGAAGACAGCGCTGCTACCATATATCTGCGACCGGAGACGGCGCAGGGAACGTATGTCAACTTCCTCAACGTCCAGCAGTCGACGCGCCAGCGCATCCCTTTCGGGATTGCGCAGATCGGAAAGGCTTTCCGCAATGAGATAACGCCCGGCAACTTCATTTTCCGCACGCGGGAATTCGAGCAGATGGAGATGCAGTTCTTCGTCGAGCCCGGGACCGACATGGAGTGGTTCGAGTACTGGAAGGGCGAGCGGATGAGGTGGCACAGGGGCCTCGGGCTCGCCGAGGACCGTCTCCAGTTTCACCAGCACGGAGAGGATGAGCTGGCGCACTACGCGCGGGCGGCGTTCGATGTTCAGTTCGACTTCGGCGGATCGCTGGGGTTTCAGGAAGTAGAAGGCATCCACAACCGCGGTGATTTCGATCTCTCGAGACATCAGGAATATTCCGGCAAGAAGCTCGAGTTCTTCGATCACGCCGCCAACAAGCGATTCGTTCCCTTTGTCGTCGAAACCGCCGCAGGGCCCAACCGGATCCTTCTGGCATTGCTCGTGAACGGGTATCGCGAGGAGGCGGTGGAAGGCGAGACCGAGGGCCGCGTCGTTCTCGGACTGCATCCCTCGCTCGCGCCGGTGAAAGCCGGCGTTTTCCCTCTGGTGAAGAAGGACGGAATGCCCGAAATCGCGAAGAGGATCGCCGAAGACCTGAGGCGTTCGTTCCCGGTGTTCTACGACGACAGCGGCGCGATCGGGCGGCGTTATCGCCGGCAGGATGAAATCGGCACCCCTTTCTGCGTCACTGTTGACGGCGACACGGCAGGGTCCAACTCCGCGACGATAAGAGATCGCGACACATTGAAGCAGGAGCGCGTGTCCCTCGACGGTTTGCGGGCGTATATCGGCGAGCGAATAACGGCATGACCGAGCTGACCCTCGAACTTCTCCGGAGCGACGGACAGGCTTTCACCGAGGAGATCTCGCGGGAGAGCTATCTTGCACACTCCGGGCACAAGCCGGTCGCAGAGTTCAAGCCGATCTACGATAAGTACGCCCATGTGCTCGGTGCGGAGGCCCTCACCCTCGCTGTCGAGCAGTTCAAGAACACGCTGAAGGGGAGCGAAGATCACCGGGCGGCAGGCATGCTTCTCGAGTGGCAGCTCGAATCGCAGGCATCCCGCTCCCTCGCCGAGCTCGATGAGAGAGAGATTGCATGGGAGAGCTCGGCGTACATAGAAACCCCGGAAGGCGAGCGGGTGCAATACCAGGCTGCCGCAATCGAGATCGCCAACGAGCGCGACAGGAAGCGGCGGCTGGAGCTCGACGAGGCACGGGCGAAGATGGTCAGGTTCGAGCATGCGCCGATGAGGCTCGAACGGCTTCAGCGCGAGAAGGATTTCATCGAGTCGCTTGGAATAGCGTCGAGCTACAACGCGGCCTTCGAGGAAATCACCGGGGTTTCGCTTTCGCGACTCGCTTCCGATTGCTCCGCATTTCTTCGCGATTCCCAGTCGATATGGGATGACACTCTCCCCTACCATCTTCAGAAATCCCTCGGCATAAAACCGTCCGAGGCGACGAGATCAGATGCCCTCGCGCTGCTGCGTGCCACCGAGTACGACGGGGCATTCCCCGGGGCGACGCTTCAGAGCTCGATCGCCCGCCAGCTTGCCGAGATGAACGTCGACCCCTCGGCCGGAGGGAGGATCATCTATGACGTTGGGGAGAGACCCGGCAAGCGCGCACGTGCATTCTGCGCGCCGACGCGCGTACCCGAAGAGGTTTACCTCGTCCTGCGCCCGCATGGCGGCCAGAGCGACTATACGACCTTGCTCCACGAGTGCGGCCACGCGCTTCACTTCGCCAACGTGCGGCAGGATTATCCGTTCGAGTATCGGTGGCTCGGCGACAACTCGGTGACCGAGTCGTACGCGATGCTGTTCGATCACAGGATGCAGGACCGCGGCTGGCTGTTGAGGTATACCGAGGTTGGCGCATCGAAGGTCGACGAGTTCCTGCGGCTTGCCGCGTTCGAGGAGCTTCACTACATCCGCCGTTACTGCGCGAAGCTCATCTACGAGGTCGAGGCGTACGGTGACAGCGCGGACTGGGTAGATCTTCCCGATATCTACGTCGACACGCTGACCCGCGCCACGAACTTCCAGTACCGCTCTACCGACGCTTTCGTCGATTTCGATCCGCGCTATTACTCAACGAGGTATCTCCGCGCCTGGCAGCTTCAGGCGCTCCTGAACGAGTCACTGGTTTCGAGGTTTGACGTCGACTGGTTCAGGAATCCGGCAGCAGGACCGTGGGTGACGCGGGAGCTTTGGGCGGAGGGTCAGCGCGAGACGGCAGAGGAGATCGCCGCGCGAGTAGGCGTCGGCGGAGAGAGCCTTTCGTTCGGTCCACTTCTCAGGAATATCGAGCGGCTCCTTGGAAGCTGATCGCGTGGCCGTCGAGGCCGAGACCGTCGAGCGGCTGCAGGCGCTGATTCGCTTCGATACGACGAATCCGCCGGGCAACGAGGCCGAGCTCGCAGCATATCTCGCCCGCACGCTGGAGGACGAAGGGATCGAGACGCAGCTGCTCGTGCCCGTTGAAAACCGCGCTGCGGTAGTCGCCCGCATCAGGGGGAAGGGAAGCAAGCGCCCGGTGATGCTGATGGCTCACATGGACGTCGTTGGCGTCGAGCGCGACAAGTGGTCATGCGACCCGTTCGGTGGCGTGATCCGCGACGGGTATCTCTATGGCCGCGGCGCGATAGACGACAAGGGAATGCTGGCCGCGAACCTGATGGCGATGCTGCTGATGAAGCGGAATGTCGTCGACGCCGGTATCGAGCTCGATCGGGACGTCATTTTCCTCGCGACGTCAGACGAGGAGACCGGCGGAATTCACGGCATCAAGTGGATGGTGGCCGAGCACCGCGATCTGATCGAGGCGGAATTTGCGATAAACGAAGGCGGGCGCACGAGAATCATACAGGGCGGGAAGCGGTACCTCGCAATCCAGACAGCCGAGAAGATCTCGCACATGGTGACAGTCACGGCGCGCGGCCCGGCCGGACATTCGGCGATTCCGCTGGTCGACAACGCGATTTTCCGACTCGGCAGGGCGCTCGCGAGACTTGGCGAGTATCGTGAGCCGGTGACGCTGACGGTGACGACGAGGCGGTTCTTCAGTGAGCTGTCGCAAATGTGGCCGGTCGAAACAGAGCGCCTGGCGATGGCGGCACTTGTCTCGGATGACGCTGCGGAGTCCGCGCGGGGCGCCGCGGTGCTTTCAGGCATACCGGTACTCAATGCGGTCCTCCGGAACGGAATTTCGGCGACCACGCTCAGGGGCGGGGTTGCCGGCAACGTGATACCGGCGGAGGTGAGCGCAGTCCTCAATGTCCGCACTATCCCCGGCCACGACATCGACGAAATCGCCAGGCGGCTCGAGGAGTGCGCTGCCGAGCCGGGCGTTTCGATCAGCGTCACGTTGCGAGGCGCTGAGGCCCCGGAGTCGAACCCTGATTCGCCGATGTTCGAGGCGCTCGCGGCGGCTGCAAGAGAGATAGATCCCGGGATCACGGTCGTGCCGTATCTGAGCACGGGCGGCACCGACAGCTCCCACCTCCGCCGGGCCGGAATCAGCTCGTACGGGATCCTGCCGTTTCCGATGGAGCAGCCTGACGAGGAGAGAATGCACGGCCACGACGAGCGTGTTCCTGTCGAGTCACTTCACTTCGGGACGAGGCTGATCTTCGCGTCGATCCGGCGGGTGTCCGTCGCATCGGGTGACCAATAGATTGCCTCTTTGCAGCAGCAACCTCAAACCCAAGACTGAAGCGTGAATTCACAGCGGGCACGTACTATCCAGGAAGCTGTCACAGTCCTGCCGCCGTCCGACGTCATCGCAGCGGCAAAGAAGTTCTTTTCGCGCCGCAGCAGCATCTACTCCGCTTTTCCCGAGCAGGAAGGGCCGGGCTACCTCACGCTGCGCGGGCAGGGAGGCGAGGAGATAGCGATCGGCGCGACGGCAGCTGACGTCGATACGAGGGTCACGGCATCGACCTACCTCTTCGACCAGCAGGTCGCGCGGTTTCTTGCATCGCTTCCTGTGCGCGCCGGTTTTGTGAGCGCCGCGGTTGAGGAGGCGGCGCCAGTGGACACCGGGGCATGACCGCGCCATTCGTGACGGAGATTCGCGCCCCTCACGACGTAATCGCATTAGTCGGCGGCGAAGGTCCAGTGGTGCATCTCCGTGTCCAGGTCGCTGAGCTCTGGGATGTTATCCGGATAGATGCGCCGGCTTCGTCGCCGTTCACTGCGGTCAAGAAGGCAGCGCTCGCGGCGTTCTATCCAGCCGGCGCCGAGGCGCTCGACTTTGTCGGCAAGGTTCGCGGATTCGAGATACTCCACGAAGGCGAGAATCTCGAGAAGTGCGGTATCCGCGACGGCTCAACGATTCTGCTGACGAGTCGGAGACGAAGGCCGGTGAAATAGCGGAGTCGGTTGCGATGCGACCGGGATTTCTGTCGCACTCCGATTGCGGCCGGCATGACACGGGATGGGGACACCCCGAGCACGTCGGCCGTTTGCGCGCCATCACGCGGGCGCTCCGGAATGACCCTGACCTGTGGGAAGCTGTGGAACACCTCGAGGGCAGGCATGCGACGCCGGCTGAGCTGGCGCTGGCGCATGACGCCGCCTACGTGGCGTCGGTGGCGAGTATCGCCGATGGTGGTGGAGCCCGTCTCGACAATGACACCGTCGTGAGCGAGGGATCGTGGGATGCCGCGTCAGCCGGCGCGGGTTGCGTGCTCGAAGCGGTCGATCGTTCGATGTCCGGCGTGAACCTGCGCTCGTTCTGCGCCGTGCGTCCGCCAGGTCATCACGCCCTGTTTGATCGCGGGATGGGTTTCTGCCTTTTCGGCAACGTTGCCCTCGCTGCTCACTACGCCATGGCTAGGCACTCGGTGGATCGGGTTCTGATCGTCGATTGGGATGTGCATCACGGCAACGGAACTCAGGCATTGGTGGAGGCCGAACCGGACATCCACTTCGTGTCGATGCATCAATGGCCGTGGTACCCGGGAACGGGGGCCGCTAGCGACAGGGGGCCGCACGGCAGCATCTGGAACATCCCCATGCCGGCGGCGCTCAAGCCAGGGGACTATGTCGAAGCGCTCGAGCGGGGCATCGACGAGGCGACTGCCGGCTTCGTCCCCGACCTCATTCTGATCTCGGCCGGATTCGATTCGATGTACGGCGACCACCTGGGCGGGTTCACGCTCGATCTCGAGCAGATTGCGGGGCTGACGCGCTCACTTGTTTCGCGAGCGGAGAGCTGGTGTGGCGGGCGACTGGTGAGCGCGCTCGAGGGCGGTTATGTGCCCGACCGGCTGGGCGATGCGTGCGTGGTGCACCTCCGGTCGCTCGAATGAGCGTCGCGCACTGGAGCTGTTATTACGATCCGGATGGATCGATCACGACCGACCTCGACCGGGGCGCGATTCAGGAAAATTTCGGCTCCGGTGTGGGTACACTCTGGGTCGACGTCGACATGCGTGAGCCGGTCCAGGTCGAGCTGTTGGAGGGTGTATTCGGCTTTCATCCTCTCGCGATCGAGGACAGCCTCAATCCTGACTCGCGCGTAAAGTTCGATGAATACAGGGATTTCGTGATTCTCATCGTGCGAACTGTCTCGTTCGTCGAGGCGACTGAAGATCCCTATGACATAGAGACCGTCAATTTCACCTGCTTCCTCGGCAAGAATTTTCTCGTCACCGTGCACGGTGAGCATACCCACCCCGTTGACGCCACGATCGAAATGCTCCGGAAGCGGCCGGAGCTCGCGGCTGCCGGCACAGCCCGCCTGATGCACGCAGTCGTCGACGAAACGGTGAATGCATACTTTCCGATTCTGGACCAGATCGATGAGTTCATGGATACGCTCGAGGAACGAGTGTTCGCGAACTTCGACCGGGATGCCCTCCGCGAGATTTTCAGCGTCAAGCGCCTCGTCCTGTCCCTGAGGCGTCATCTGGCACCGGAGAGGGATGTTTTCAGCATCGTCACGAACCGGCCGAGTGCGCTGCTTTCGATCGAGACCCAGATCTACTACCGCGACATATACGACCACGTCCTGCGGATAAACGACGCTCTCGAGACATATCGCGAGTTGCTCGGCACCACTCTCGATAGTTACTTAACGCAGGTGTCTAACCGGCTCGGAACCGTCACGAAGGCGTTGAGCATCGTGGCGACGATCAGCCTTCCGTTCGTTGTAGTGAGCGGAATGTGGGGAATGAACTTCACCGTGATCCCCCTGTCGGACAACACGTATGGTTTCTGGATAATGCTGGCTGTTCAGCTAGGTCTCGGTGGGCTTCTCCTCATGGTACTCAGATGGCGCAAACTCCTTTGACCGGACTTCGCCTTTACGGGGTCGCCGCACACGATCCAACATCGGGTGATGTGCTCGCGGAAGGGACATCCCTCGTTCACATCAGGTCGCTTGCGGCGGTTGTCACTCCGAGCAAGTACAGCCGAACCGTTCTCGATGAAGCGGCGATGGACGACTACACCCGGGTGCTCGAGGAGATTCAGTCGGCGACCGCCGTCCTTCCGGCGCCCCCGGGCACGATCTTCAAGTCGCGGGACAGCCTCCTTCGATGGCTCGAGCTTCACTACTTCACTTTGACGCAGACGATGTCCGCGATCGAGGGCCATGGCCAGGCGCGCTTCACGGCGACCAAGACTGCGGGAGTCGATCCCGCCAACGCAACCGGCGCGGAAGCGAAAGAGAGCGCAAAACAGCTCGTCGCAGTTGCGGCCCAGAGCATGAGAGTTCTCCGTGGCCAGGCGGCAGCGACGATCACCCTTCCGGTGCCTGACGACGAGACCCTGATCATCGCTCACGCTTCATTCCTTGTAGAGCTCGAGCGGTGGGAGCAGTTCGCTGACCTCGTTGAGAAGGAGGACCGGCGCCAGACCGCCCTCGATTTCCACCTGACCGGGCCCTGGCCGCCTTACGATTTCGTCAAGATGCAATTCGGAGCGTAGCAGATGTTCTGTCCTGACTGCGGATCATGGAACCGGGGATCCGCCGCACGGTGCCTGAGATGCGGTGAGCTGCTTCCGGTGGCGATAAGCCGGAACACGACGCCGCCCGACCCGGCGATCACGGCGCTGCGCCACGTCACCGGCGGGCGCTACAGCGTAATGCACAGGGTTGGCGAAGGCGGCATGGCGAACGTCTATTACGCCCTTCACATCCCGCTCGACTGCCCGGTGGTCATCAAGGTGATGCATCCGCATCTCGCCCGCGACGCCGACATGCGCGAGCGGTTCAAGCGTGAGGCAGAGTCGGCAGCGCAGCTCGTCCACCCGCACATCTGTTCGATCACTGACTTCGGCTCAGTCGGGGACCAGGTCTTCCTCGTGATGCCGTACCTCGCCCGCGGCACCCTGGCGGACCGCATAAACAACCGGCGGTCATTTCCGCCCGAGCGAACGGCAGCCATCGCAGCGCAGGTTGCATGCGCCCTCGACTACGCGCACCGGCATGGACTCGTCCACAGGGACATCAAACCCGACAACATTCTCTTCGACGAAGACGAGAATGCGCTGGTGACGGACTTCGGAATCGCTACGGGACATTTCCGGGCGAGGATGACAGGAACGGGAAATGTCATGGGAACTCCACATTACATGTCGCCCGAGCAGGCACGCGGAAAACTCCTCGATGGCCGGAGTGACATCTACGCTCTTGGAGTCGTGATGTACGAGGTGCTTCTCGGATTCCCCCCGTTCGACGGCGCTGACGGATACTCGATCAGCTACAAGCACGTAACCGAGACCGCGGCATCGCCCGAAGTCGTCGACTCGCGCATCCCGCCCGCGCTTTCGGCAATCGTAATGAAGTGTCTCGCGAAACGGGCCTCGGACCGCTATCAGAGAGGCAACGAGCTCGCCGATGCGCTCATCGGGTTTCTCGGCGCCACCGGATCCGCCGACGACATCCGGCCGGCCTGGACGTCGAGGGTCGTCTCACCGTCGAAGCCGATCACGTCGAGCGTCGGTTGATGCGTCTGTCGCATGAGGTCGTCAACCTTCGCACCCGCTATCCTTTCGTGATCGCGCGCGGCGGTTATGCGGCTCACGAGAACGTGATCGTGCGAATCACCGACGACGATGGGATAGAGGGACTGGGAGAAGCTGCGCCGAACCGGTACTACGGTGAGTCCGTCGCAAGCGTCATCGGCGCGCTGGAAAAGTTCGAGCCCGTACTCGGCAGCGCAGACTCGTGGTCCCTCGAGGCGATCGACGCGAGCCTTGGGATGGTTCTTCGGGGAAACAACGCGGCAAGGGGAGCGATCAGCTCCGCACTTCACGACATCGTCGGGAAACGCCTGGGGATTCCGGTGCATCGCCTCTGGGGTCTCGACCCGGCGGATTGCGGGGAATCGAGCTTCACTATCGGCATCGCCGACAACGACGGGCTGAGACAGCGGGTCGAAGATGCTGAGCAGTATCCGATTCTCAAGGTCAAGCTCGGGACCGAGCGCGACATGGAGATCGTGCGGGTTGTGCGCGACGCGGCGCCGTCCAAGCGTCTGCGCGTCGATGCGAACGCGGCATGGTCGGCGTCGCACGCAGTGAGGATGATCGATTTTCTCGCCGATCACGATGTCGAATTCGTTGAGCAGCCAGTCGCGCAGCACGATATCGACGGATTCAGGCACATACGCTCGAGATCGAAGCTCCCGATCATCGCCGATGAATCATGCCTCGTGTCAACCGATGTTCCCCGCCTCGCGGGCGCTGTCGACGGCATAAATCTCAAGCTCGCGAAATGCGGAAGCCTGCGTGAGGCGATCAGGATCGTCCATACCGCGCGCTCGTTCGGTATGAGCGTGATGGCCGGCTGCATGATCGAGTCGAGCCTCGGAATCTCCGCGATTGCGCAGCTCGCCCCTCTCCTCGATCATGCGGACTTCGACGGAGCAGCACTGCTGGCCGAGGATCCGTTCGAGGGCGCCACAATCTCGGGCGGCCGCATTTCCCTGACGGCCGCGCCTGGGCTCGGAGTCGGGCCACGCCGCCATCCGGATCAGGCAGCGGCCGCGGCGGCACGCTAGCAGCGATGGCCAACGAGCCCGCGGGGCTCGTGGAAGTCGCGCTTCCAGTCCCGCTTTTCCAGACCTTCACGTACGCGCTGCCTGCCGATCCATCAGCGAGGATTCCAGTGGCAGGATCCCGCGTCGTTGTGCCCTTCCGCAACCGTCGGCAGATAGGCATCTGCCTCGGGCCCGCCACGAGTGCGGGACAGCCTGCGAGGCTGAAAACTGTCATCGAGGTGCCTGACGACTCGCCGGCGCTTAGCGAGAACATGATCACCCTCTGCACATGGATGGCCGAGTACTACGTCGTCCCCATCGGTCTTGCCTTGCGGGCGGCGCTTCCGGCGGCCATGAGCGGAGCGGCGAATCCGCATCCGTCGCGCAGGACTCATCGCGTGGTGCGACTGAGGGAGGACCTGCCGACTCTCATGCATCGCGAAAAGGCCTTCGCGCGGGCACCCCAGCAGCGAGCCGTATTCGAATTGCTCGAGTCGACGGGCGGAACGAGTACGCTCGACCACCTGCTCGAGCGGCTCGCGTTCTCGCCCTCCGTGCTCAAGGCCCTCGAGAAGCGCGGGCTGGTTCGAATTGATGCCGAAGCCGTCGACAGGGATCCGTTCGCGGCGAGACCACCCGACAGGTCACCCCGGCATGATCCGACAGGCCCTCAGCTTGCCGCGATCGAGCGGCTCAAGGAGGCGAAGGAGGGAGAGGTTTTTCTGCTTCACGGAATCACCGGCAGCGGGAAGACCCTTGTATACATCGAGCTGTTGCGCGAGATCGTCGACGTGCGCGGGCAGACAGCGATCGTACTCGTACCCGAGATCGCGCTCACTCCGCAAACCGTCGACAGGTTCCGCGCCGTCTTCGGCGACCGCATCGCGGTCCTTCACTCGGCGCTCGGCGAAGGTGAACGGTATGATGCGTGGCGCGCTCTCGATCGCGGGGAACGGCGCATCGTCGTCGGAGCGCGCTCGGCGATATTCGCTCCGCTCCGCAACGTCGGCGCGATAATCGTCGACGAGGAGCACGAGTCGAGCTACAAGCAGGCCGAAACTCCGCGGTATCACGCGCGCGAGCTGGCGATCGTCAGGTCGCGGCTGGAGAACTCGATAGTGGTGCTGGGGAGCGCGACTCCGTCGCTCGAGTCGTGGAGCAACGCGACTGCCGGGAAGTACTCTCTTCTCACTCTTCCGGACCGGGTGGGCGGCGGCAGACTGCCGGCGGTGGAGATCGTCGACCTCCGGCACCGGCCCGCACCGAATGTCGACTCCAGCATCGGGACCGCCTACAGCTCGATAATCCGCGAGGAGCTCGACAACGCGCTTGGCGCGACGCTGCTGCGCGGGGAGCAAAGCATACTCCTGCTGAATCGCCGTGGTTACTCGTCGTTCGTTCAGTGCAACGACTGCGGCGACGTCGTCGTGTGCCCGAACTGCAGCATCACGCTCACACATCACCGCGCGCCGGAACGCCTGCTCTGTCACTACTGCGCGCATCAGGAGCCGATCCGCACAGGATGCGCGCGATGCGGCGGGCAGACGTTGCGGAACCGCGGTCTCGGGACCCAGCAGGTCGAGCGGCTTCTGCTCGAGCGGTTTCCGCAGGCGCGCATTGCACGGATGGACGTCGACACAACCAGCGGAAAGTGGGCTCACGCCGAGATCCTCGACAGGGTGGGGAGCCGCGAGGTCGACATACTGCTCGGCACGCAGATGATCGCGAAGGGTCTGGATTTTCCCAATGTGACGCTCGTCGGCGTCGTCGATGCTGACGTTGGAATCAACCTTCCCGACTTCCGCGCCTCCGAGCGGTGCTTTCAGCTGCTCAGCCAGGTCGCCGGCAGGGCGGGCAGGGGTCCCAAGGGCGGCCAGGTCCTGATACAGACCCGCCTCCCCGGTCATCACGCGGTCAGGTGTGCCGTAACTCATGACTACCACACGTTTGTCCGGGAGGAACTGGAAGGTCGGGTAAATCCCCCTTATCCGCCGAATGTACGCCTGGCGAACATAGTCTTCAGCGGAACCGACCCTCATGCGACGGCAGACCTTGCGACAGCCGGAGCCGACTGGCTTCGCGAGCTTCTGGCATCGCGCGCGCTCGACGGGATCGCTTTGATCGGACCGGCTCCGTGCCCGATCGAAAGGGTCAAGACGCGGTGGCGGTGGCACGTGCTTCTCAAGTCGAAGAGCTCAGGCGAGCTCACAAGAGTTTGCCGATACTTCATGGAAAGATTCCCGACACCGGCCGCGCTTCGCGTGACACTCGACCGCGATCCCGTGGCGCTTCTCTAGCGCAGCAGTTCATTTATACGGGCGGCGGACTACGGACCCGGCTTTCACGGTCAACCAGGGCGTGCATGATAGAGACTACTGAACGTTTTCTGAGGGAGATTGCAGATCGGGTGGGAGCTCCAGCAGTGGAGTCTGTTCACCTTTTCCCCCCGATCCGGCAGGGGGGAGTCGAGACGGGAGCCGCAGTCATCGCCGCCAGTGATCCCGGCCAGGCGCGCCACACCGTATGGAGCGCCAGCTACAGGCATACCCTCAAGGGTCCCGACCGCGGGAAATGGGAGGTTGAGGTCACGGCCGAGGCTGATGCGCCGCTGGTGACTGTCGACGTCGTAGTGGATGGCGTGATGAAAAGGGCGGGCGAGCAGTTTTCGCCGGAGAAGCTTACCGCCTCAGAGTTCCGTACCATCGTCGGCTTCAGTCTCGACGAGGTTCAGGCCGGAGCCTGACTGGCGGGTCAGCCGCGGGCTGCTCGCTGTACCTCAGCAGCACGGCGCCGTGAATGTCCCGCGCGTCTTCGAGGCGGGCATTTCCGAGATCAAGCCATGCAGGCGAAATGATGAACGGGTAAACCTGGTCGCCGCCGGCAGACCCGTGCGCTCCGACCTGGTCGTCGAACGACACGATGTGCTCGCCGTCGTACGCGCCGAACAGGACGCAGTCACCGGAGTTCGGCTGAAGCACGAGCGAATGGAGCGCCTCGAGCGCGTATCGCTCGGTTCCGTATGCCGTCAACGGGTTTTCGCCTTCCAGCACGGTCAGCTCTCCGGAGCGAATCATGGCTCGTCCGATTTTCCCCTCAACGTGCACACCATCGCCCGACCGCGTTGCAATCAGGCCTATCCCGGCGTGAGCGAGAAGTGTTGCGTAAAGAAGCTTCCGGGTGGGCGTCTGCTGAATGTCTTCAAGTGTAAGGGCACTTTCGACGTCGGCGAAATAAACGAGAGCGAGGCAGGAGCTGTACGTCACAACTACGTCATGAGTTGCCGCGACACGATATTTCTCCGGGACTATTATCTCCCGTAGCCCATAACGACTGCGAAGCCAGTCCTTTGCCCGACGGAGCAAGCGGCGGGTGCGCGTTCGGGCCTGGGGAATGATTACCGCCATCGCCTCGAGAACCTCCGGCGCGATGTCAGCGTATTCGCTCGCGTCTGAGTGGCTGGCAAGCACGTGGCCTTCGAGGATCTTCTCGACCGTCGTACCGAGGGACTCGCCGAATTTCACCCTGTAGCTGTGCGACGGAGTCATTCCGTGGTCTGAGAGGATTACCAGGTCGTACCCGCGGCCTCCGGCCATCCGCGCCATCCGCCATATCTCCGCGATTCGCGCGTCAGTCCGCCGCAGATCATAAAGCGACTGCTTGCTCGACGGGCCGAAGTGGTGCGCAAGCTCGTCGTACTGCATGAACGTGCTGTAGATCACCGGGACGCCGAGATAGACGTCGAGGAGGATCGCCATCGTCTGGAGCTCTCGGATGATGACGTTGCTGAGGATCCTGATGAATGGGAAAATTCCCTCCGAGTGGGTGGTCCTGCCCGCAAGCTCGCCTCTCAGGCGTTCCCACTCCTCCCGGAGAAATTCGAGCACGCTCTGAAACGGCATCCTGAGGAGGCGGATCGGGTGCAGGAGCATCAGCATCCCCATCCGGCCGCCACCGAGCCGCTCGTACACCGACATCTTCTCCCTGGTCGCTACCGTGAACGCGACGGTCTGCGCATCGCCGTCCATCAGGTTCACGTAACTCGATCCGCCGGCGAGCGCGCCGGGAGATTTTATCCGGTCCCTGATGTATTGAACTCCGTGCGGCGCATTGCAGGTGATGATCCTGCGCCCGGGCTTGTCGTAGAACCTGAACGCCGGAATGCCGCCATTCTCCCCGTGGAAAATTCCTGCCTGGCAGTAGGGTGTGGCCGATGGAAGGCCGCAATACCATTTCCGGAGCTCGAAGTCATCGCGCTTCAGCAGCCTTGAGATAGTCGGGCAATGCCCCTGCTCGATCGCGCGCAGAAGGTCAGAGTGGGCCAGCGCGTCGATCTGGAGCATGATCAACCCGCGCCTGCCGTCACGCTCCCGCTTTTCCCGCCTGAAGAGATGGTACTTCGTCTCGTAGTACCATCTGAGGAGCGGACCGGCGCGTGGATGCCCGCGTCGCTCGGTCACGCTATCGCTTCGGAGACGATTCTCAGCAGCAGCTGGACCGGAACCGGCTTTATCAGCACGTCGTCGCAGCCGGCAGCGATGCATCGTGCCCGGGTCTCCTCGTCGCCGTGCCCGGTCATTGCGTAAGTCACGGCAGGCCTGAAGCCGCGTCGGTCGAGCACTGAGATGACAGATAGACCATCGCCGTCGGGAAGCCCGACGTCGAGGAGCATTACATCGGGCGCAGCCGGGCCTTCCCAAGCTTCGGCCTCGGCGGCGCTTACTGCGAGAGTCACGTCAAACCCGCCGGCCTCGAGAAGCATCTTGAGCGCGCCGCTTATCATCGTGCTGTCCTCGACGAGAAGTATTCGCGGCTTCATCGGCGGGGCTGCACCACCGGCAGCGTGAAGAAGAACCTGCTTCCGCATCCAAGGTCGCTCTCGACCCAGATCCTCCCTCCGTGAAGCTCGACGAAGCGCCTCGCGATCGTCAGCCCGAGGCCGGTGCCGTGATGGGCGCGAGATGCCGACGAATCGACCTGCGCGAACTCCCGGAAGATCAGCTCATGGTGGTCAGGGGCTATTCCGCGACCCGTATCCCCCACTTCGATCAGGACTGTTCCCTCGGGATCATCATTGCTCATTCCCGCGTTGACCCAGACCCTGCCGCCCGAGGGGGTGAACTCGAACGCGTTTCCGAGAAGGTTGGTGAGGACGTGAATGATCTTGTCACGATCGCCCGTTATCGAAGGAAGCGCTGTCGACATGTAGCGCTCCAGCGAGAGCCCCTTTTTCGCGACGAGCGATTCATTGAGCGAGATAACCTGCTCGACCACGTCGTGAAGCGAGAACTCCGACTCTATCAGGGTCAGCGTCTCACTCGAGTCCCTGGCGTGCATGAGGATCTCGGCGATCATGTCGAGCAGCTGGCGGCCTCCGGTGATGATGATCGAGATGCTCTCGCGCTGCTTCGGTGTTATGTCCCCGAGAATGCCGTCACGGAGAATCTCTGCGTGCGTGATGATGGCCGTCAGCGGAGTGCGGAGGTCGTGGGAGATGTTCGACAGAAACTGCGTCTTGAGGGCGTCCCTCTCTTCGAGGTCGCTGATCCTTCTCTGCGCGTCGAGCAGCTCCCGCTCGAGTCTCGTCATCCGGGCTTCCCGCGAGTCGGTGGCATCTTCGTGATGCTGCCGCGTTTCACTCATCCGCGGAACCCCGGAGCGCGAGCCCGCTTTCGTTGGCGCGCTCTATCGATTCCACCAGCTGCTGGTGACGAAGCAGCTCCCAGTATCTGCCCTCGGCCGACATCAGGTCGTCATGGCGCCCCTGCTCGACGACCCGTCCCTCATCGAGAACGATTATGAGGCTCGCGTCGCGAAGAGCGCTCGCCCGGTGTGACGCAATTACCGCGGTGCGGGAGGCCAGGGCGCCGCGAAGTCCTCGCAGTATCTCCGCTTCGGTATGCGTGTCGACCGCGCTCAGCGCATCATCGAGGAGCAGTATGGCCGGCTTGCGAGCGAGGGCCCGGGCCAGCGAGGCGCGCTGCTTCTGCCCGCCTGAAAGATTGATCCCGCGCTCGCCAAGCATCGTCTCGAATCCGCCGGGAAACGACGCGATTGTCTCCGACAGCTGGGCCGTTTCGGCGGCCCAGTCGATGTTTGCGGCGTCGGTCGCCCCATAGCCGATATTCGCAGCGATCGTGTCGCTGAACAAAAGACTTTCCTGTGGCACGAAACCAATCTCGCGCCGAAGCTCATGCAATGGAATGTCGCGCACTCGCACGCCGTCGACCAGCACATCGCCTTCCTGTGGATCGTGAAGGCGGGGGATTAGCTCGATGAGCGCCGTCTTGCCGCTTCCTGTCGCGCCCGCCACTCCAAGCGAAGTGCCGGCCGGGACGATGAAGTTGACCCCGCGAAGAATCCAACGCGGCTCGCGGCCTTCGCGGACAGGGAAATGAAATCCCACGTTCCTGAACTCGATTGTCCTGCCGCCGGTCGCGGGAGGAAGATGGATCGACTGTTCCCCCGATCCCTCTTCGAGCGTGGAACGCGCGTCGAGTATTTCACCGAGCCTGATCATCGAGGCGCTGCCGCGCTGGAAGAGGTTTATTACCCAGCCGAGCGCAATGAGGGGCCATGTCAGCAAGTTGAGATACAGGCCAAACGCCACGAATGACCCGACGGAAATGACGCCCCGCAGTGTCAGCAGGCCGCCAAGGCCCAACACGACAACTGCAGCCAGCCCTGCGAGCAGCGCGAACAGCGGGTGCATGGTTCCGTATAGCCGCGCGAGCGACATGTTGCGGGTCTTGTACTCCTCGTTGAGCGCCGCAAACCTGCCGATCTCCGCGGCCTCCTGACGGTAAGCACGCACGATGCGGGTGCCCGTGAGATTTTCCTGCGCCTGCGTCGCCAGCGTCGAGAAATGCTCCTGCACTGCGTCGAACCTGCGATGCACGAGACGCCCGAGCCACACCGTCATGACGGGAAGGATCGCCATCGGCAACAGCGCGAGAAGCGTGAGGAGCGGGTCGATCCTCAGCATGAAAACGAGCGAGAACACCGCACCGGCGATGGTGTTCATGAGATACATCACCGCGGGGCCTGCAGCCATCCGGACCGCACTGAGGTCGTTGGTGAGCCGGGCCATTGTGTCGCCAGTGCGCGTTTTCGCGAACCAGTCCGGGTCAAGGGTCACGAGGTGCGTGAACAGGTCGTTGCGGAGATCGAATTCGATGTGCCTGCTCACGCCGTTCAGAATCTCGCGCATCGCATACCGCAGGAACGCCGCGAGGACGGCGACGGCAACAATGCTCGCTGACAGGCGCCAGATGCGGTCAAGGGGCTCGCCCGCCCGCAGACCGTCTATCGCCAGTTTCAGAATCCACGGAATCACGGCGGTGATCGCCGTCGAAACGACCACCAGCGACAGGCCCGTGATCAGTTCGCCCCTGTACGGGGTATAATAGGGAAGTAGCCGTTTCAGCTGGTTCATGAATGGCACGGCGATTGCCCCTCAAAGCACAGGTAAACTCTTGTGCTGCAAGAGTTTCGGGGCAGCGCAATTACAATTGGAGGCAGTACCGGAATGTCAAAATATATAACTCGGTTGAGTGTCCCGCTCGCGCTGTCATTGGCGCTGATCGCGGGCGCATGTGCCGATTCGAAGAGCGATGACTCGCTCGCTCAGGACACGTCGCTGACCCGCGATCTACAGATGGCGAATCAGGACACGCTCGCTCAGCCGGCGCTTCAGGACGTTCCCGCGCTCGAGTCTCCTGCTGCTGCCGCAACCTCGCCCGCCGCGACGCCGCCTAGGACATCGGGAACGACGGTTAGAACGCCGCCTAGGACCACAACACCCCCGCGCACCACCGCGCCGGCGAGCCCGAAGACTACGGCAAGTGGAAATACCGTAACGTCCGGAACCGCCGGATCGGAGCGGGCGCTTGGATCGATCCCGGCTGGCTCGGAGATCAGCCTTGCATCGAACTCGCGCATCTGCACGAACACGCACAAGGTCGGGCAGCGCTTCAGCGCGACTGTCGCGAACTCGGTGACGGGATCGAACGGCGCGGTCATTCCGGCCGGTGCCACGGCAACGGTCGAGATAACCGAGCTCAACCGCAGCGAGAATGTGAACGACGAGATAAGGATGGGTTTCCGCGTCGTGTCGGTGACCTTCGGCGGGCGCACCTACCCGATCTCGGCGACGACTACTTATGCGAACGTCGATCGGGTTCGTAACCAGCCGCAGAGCAAGGATGTGCAGAAAGTCGTTGGCGGAGCGGCTGTCGGCGCGATCATCGGCCAGGTGCTGGGCCGGGACACGAAGTCAACAGTCATCGGTGCCGCGACTGGTGCCGCAGCCGGTGCGGGAGTAGCGGCCGGAACGGCGAATTATGAAGGCTGCGTCGCCTCAGGCGGACGTCTGACAATCAGGCTCGACTCCTCAGCGCAGGTCCAGGTCTGATCACTGCCTCGCACTCCGCGATCGCGGCGTGCGAGGATGTTCCACCAACGCGAGCGGTGGGTCTTTCTGCGCCTCCGCAGTTGTTCTGCGTCTCGCTTTTTCCGCAGTTGTTCTGCGTCTCGCTTTTCCGCAGTTGTTCAGCGTCTCTTGTTTCCCAGGCCGTATCTGAAGTTCGCGCGAATCGTCCGCTGGCGGAGAGTGTTGCTCTGTTCGCTCGAGAGCCCTTCTCTCTCGTGAAGCGCGAGACCGAAGTCCTGCACGACACTGACCTGCGCGTTCCGTCCGAACCCATACCCGAAGCCATACCCGAATGTGAAGTATGGGTCGGTGTTTCCGTCGAGCGGGGCAAGCCGTGAGTCATCCGAATCCCGGCGGAGGTTGCGGTACTGAAGAGCGCCCGCTGAAGCCTCCAGCACCTGATGGAAGCCGCTCCTCCCACCAAGATGGAACGACGCGCCAAGTGCAACGACGTCGAGGTGCGCGGCGCAGCGGCTGCAGCTGTTGTCACCGCTTCTCCCGATGTAGGTGAGCGGCACGTCGGCGTAAGAGCCCACGGCGCCAATCGATATCGAGCCGCTTATCGCTTTCTCGACAGCCAGGCGATACTGCGGCGTTGAAGCCTGGCCGAAGTCCCAGGTGCTCGATGTCGCGCCATCACTCACGTCGTTTGCGTTGAAGAGTCCGGCGCTCAGGCCAACCCAGAGTGAAGGCTCGACTGGCGGGGGAACGCGCCTGCGTACCTGCCCGTCGGCCGCCGTGGCGAGCGCCAGAATCAGGGTGCAGGCGATGATTGATTTCAATGAAAGCTCCGTTTGTCTTGCGGGTGTCGAGAAGCGCCGGGTAAGTTCACGCGTGCAAATCAACGGCGCTCCGCATGCTTGATCCCCGGACGACAGAACGTCGCAATCCGCGGACCGCCTCAATCGATCTCGCTCCCCACCTCGAGATCGTTGATGTGATAAACGCCGAAGACCGCCTGGTTCCCGAGGCCGTAGCATCGCAGCGGGAGCGGATAGCCCGGGCGATGGAGCTGGCCGAGCAAAGCTTCCGGGCGGGCGGCAGGCTCTTTTATGTCGGCGCGGGAACGTCCGGCAGGCTCGGCGTGCTCGATGCGAGCGAGATCCCCCCGACATTCGGGGCGAACCCGGAGATGGTCCAGGGGATAATCGCCGGCGGTCTGCCGGCCCTCACCCGCGCGCAGGAAGGGGCCGAAGACATAGTTGAAAACGGCGCGAAGGAGATCGACGCGCGCGGAGTCGGGCCCGACGACTTCGTGATCGGTATCGCTGCCTCTGGCACGACTCCCTACGTCCACGCCGCTCTCACCCGCGCGGCTGCGCTCGGCGCGCGCACCGGGATGATCGCATGCTCGGCGCTTCCGCAGGCCGTCGTCGACCTCGTCGATGTGGCGATAGTGCCGATCGTCGGTCCCGAGGTCGTGACGGGTTCGACCCGAATGAAGGCCGGAACTGCGACGAAACTCGTGCTCAACATCATCACGACCGGTGCGATGATCCGGCTCGGCAAGACGTACGGGAACCTGATGGTTGATCTGCGCGCAACAAACGACAAGCTGAAGGACCGGAGCGAGCGGATCGTCATCGAGGTGTGCGGCGTCACGCGTGACGAGGCGCGTGCGCTCATCGAAGCGGCCGACAAGAGCGTGAAAACCGCGATCGTGATGCAGAAGCTCGGAGTAACGCGCGAGAAAGCGCTCGAGGCGCTGGAACGGGCAGGAGGAGTGATCCGCCGCGCGATTCCCGACGCCCCTCCACCGGTGCCGGAATGATCCTCGTCGGCCTCATGTCGGGAACATCGCTCGACGGAATCACTGCTGCGGTCGTTCGGTTCGGCGAAAGCGATGGCAGGGTTTCATCCGAGCTTCTTGCGCTGACCGGGCGTGACTATACGCCAACCGAGCGCGAGCGGCTTGCGCATGCCCTCACTGGCGCGTCTCCAGCCGAATATTGCCGCCTCAACTTCGAGCTCGGAGAATGGCTGGCCGAGGCCGCGATAATGGCGATCGCTGAGGCCGGCGTTTCGCGCAGCGATATCGCCGCGATCGCCTCGCACGGACAGTCGATCTGGCATGAACCGGGACACTCGACGTGGCAGACCGGAGAGTCTGCAGTGATCGCCGAGCGAACGCGCATCGACGTGATAAGTGATTTCCGCGTGCGTGACATGGCGGCCGGAGGGCAGGGGGCGCCGCTCGTCCCGATTGCTGACGCAATGCTCTTCTCGGATCCGGCAAAATGGCGGGCACTCCAGAACCTAGGAGGCATCGGAAACGTTTCGATCGTTCCTCCCGGCGGCGACCTCAGGGGAGTGAGGGCATTCGACACCGGACCGGGTTGTGGAGTGATTGACAAGGTGGTGAGGACGCTTCGTCCGGACCTCCCGTTCGATCGCGACGGCGAGCTCGCATCGCGAGGTCAAGCCGTTACGACGGTCGTCGATCGACTGCTCGGCCACGAGTTCTTTCGCGCGGAGCCTCCCAAGTCCACCGGGCCCGAGCTGTTCAGCCAGAAGTACACTGACGACCTCATCGGTCTTTGCCGAGCCGGGTCACCCGGGTGCAGCGACGAGGACATCATCGCGACTGCGGTGGAACTCACGGCTCGCAGCATCGCCGACTCGTACGAGCGCTTCATCGCCGAACCTGTCACCGAGGTCTTTCTATCGGGCGGTGGCGCCAGGAATCCTGCGCTCGTGCGGGCCATCACCGATGCGCTGGCTCCCCGCGAGGTGCTCGACTTCGACACGACGTACTTCGACGGTGACGCAAAAGAGGCAGTGGCCTTCGCATTGCTTGGGTATCTGCATCTCAGGGGAGAGGCAGGCAACGTTCCGCTGGCGACTGGCGCGGCGGGGCCGCGAATCCTGGGGAAGCGCACACCCGCGTAAGGCTCCGCATGAGCTAAGCACCGCGCCCGGTTTCACTTCCGGTCGCCCGGGCCGAAGAACCGGCGGGCCGCCTCAGGGTCGTGCCCGCCAGCTTTTCGGGTGGGACGGGACTCCCCAGCAGCGAGAGGAGGTAGCCAACCCCCATCGTGATCAGCAGACCCAAGCCGGTCGACCAGATGAATGGCACCGGCTCTCGACCCAGCCACGCGTACATCTGCGGAAGGGGGAGATCGTTCTCAGTCATCATCAACACCACGAGCGTACCGACGATCGCCCCGACGAACGCCCCGTCGCCATTCGCTCGCCGAGTCAACATCCCCAGCAGGAAGAGGCCGAGAAGTCCGCCGGCGAAGTATCCCATAAAGGTCAGGATGAGGTCGATCAGCGGGGCTTCCGTTCGTGACGAGTAGATTCCCACGCCAATACCTATCACGCCCGCGGTCACCACCACGAATTTGGCGAAGGTGAGGTGCCCGGCATCGGAAACGTCCGGTTTGAAGCGCTTGACGAAATCCACCGTTACCGCGGCAGCCATTGAGTTCAACGCGGAATCGAGGCTCGACATCGCCGCGGCGAATACCGCCGCCACCAGCAAGCCAGTGAGCACCGGCGGCACCTCGGTGTTGACGAAGTGGGGCATTATCTGGTCAGACGTCAATTCCGCAGGCAGCAGGTTGGGAAAGTGCTGGTAGAAGATGAAGAGGAAGACGCCGAGCAGGAGCGACAGCGTGACGCCGATCACGCCGGCGCCGACGCCGAGCAGAAGGGCGCGCTGGGCCTCTCTCGGATTCTTCACTGTCATGTACCGCTGAACCGGCTGCTGGTTCGTGCCGAAGAGGGAGAGCGCCAGCAGGCCGTAGCCGAAGACGGCTGTCAGCAACCCGGTCCTCGCGATTGGCTCATCGAGATGGATGATGTCCAGCTTCCCGAACTGACTGCCCTCCGCAAAAGCGGTCGCCACGCCGCCAGGCGTCGCTAAGACGACGATCGCCATTGCGGCGAGGATCCCGATGCTCATGATCGAGAACTGGATCACGTCGGTCCAGATGACCGCCGAGATGCCGCCCATGACCGTGTAGATGATGGCCACCAGGCCGAAGATCACCACCGCCTCCTCGACGCTGTTGAGGCCTGGCAGCAAGTCGGTTGGCGACACTGCCGAAAAGAGAAGAGCCGCGCCGAACAGGAGAGTACCCGCACGGAGGAGCACGGTCAGAATGAAGAGACTGGAGCCGAGTAGACGCGTCTTGAGGTCGAAGCGCGCCTCGAGATATTCGTACGCGGTCGTCAGCCCCCGTACTCGATGGAAGAAGGGGATGAAGAGAACGATGACGATGAGAGCGGCGAAGATGTCGCCGAGCTGGTACTGGAGGTACCACATGTCATCGGCGTATGCGAAACCGGGAACGCCGAGGATCGAGGCGGCGGAGAAGGAGGTAGCGATGATGGAGAGTCCCGCCGCCCACCACTTGATGTTACGGTTGCCGACGAAGTACGCTTCGGTATCCGTCTGCCGGCGATTGGCCCAGGCGCCGATCGCCACCATTGTGGCGATGTAGATCGCGATAACGACCCAGTCCGCAAGGTGCATCTGTCTCCGCCTTCCTCTATCGTAGGCTCGCCGACACTCGTGGAATCAGCAGCGGTTGAGCAAGTTGCGAACCAGAGGCGGCTCGCTCTCAGCCGGGCGACGGCATCCGGTAGCGCCCGGTCACGACGGTGACGTTGTCGGGGGCGCCGGTTTCGATTGCCCGCTCGACAAGCGCCAGGCAGAGGTTCTCGAGGTCGTCGTGTTTCGCGACGGCGGCCGCCATCTCGGCGGCCGACATCTGGTTCGAGAGCCCGTCGCTGCAGAGAACCACCACGTCGTCGTTCAGCAGGCGGTCTCGCGTAAACTCTGGAACGATGTTGGCTTCCGGCCCGAGCGCCTGGAGTATGATGTTGCGATGCTCGCTCCGCTCGGCCTGTTCTGGTGAAAGCTTGCCCGCGTCGACCATACGCTGCACGAGCGACTGGTCCTTCGTCATCTGGCGGGCGACCCCGCCACGAACGATATAGGCACGGCTGTCGCCGACCTGGGCGAAATAAATCATGCCGCCGACGACGAGGCCGAGTGTCGCAGTGGTGCCCATTCCGTGGTGCGACTTGTTTGCGCGTGATTCGGCGTGGATCGCCTGGTTCGCAGCGATCACCGCCTGCTGCAGTGAGTCAGCGATTATTACGGCGCCCTTCAGCGCGCCGCGCTCCCACCGCTGGCGCAGGTGATCGAATGATACCTGCGTCGCGAGCGAGCTTGCGATCTCCCCGGAGGCGGCGCCGCCTACTCCATCGGCTACCATCATGAGGGAGGGGACTGCCTCGGCCCTGACGATTCCCGAATCGTTCTCGGTGAAGACGTCGCCGGTCGCCAGATTGCCGATGAGGAACGAATCCTCGTTGTGCTCCCGGATCAATCCGACGTCGCTGCGGCCTGCTATCTCTATTGTGCCTTCCGGCAGGGCCGGAAATTCAGATGTGAACGGCTCTGTACGGGTCACTAGGCGGTATGCGCGCCGCAGGCGCGGGCGCTTGAAAAGGAAATAGATGTAAGGGAGTGGTGCCACGGCATTCGCGGGAATATAGGCCAGACGGCACCTCTTCGCCGGATAAAGCGACCTGCCGGCTCATCTCTGGTACCGAGCGTGCAAGGGGTTCTATGCGGGACGACCACACACGACGATGACAACAACAAAACACATTCGCTTCGTAATCACAGCCGCCGTGGGGATTTCCATCGGCGCCTGTTCATCACCCTCGGGGACGGCCGCACCTCCAGATCCGGTTCCGGCGCCTGCTCCTGTGCCGCCACCGGCTCCTGTCGTGCTTCGAGCTCCACTCCCGCCGGCCAATCCGGCACTGCCCGAGGTCCCGCTCGTCACCGGACCGCTCGCGATAAACATCATCTACCCCTCCGCGGGGGGGACAATCGCGTCACGCGACTCGAACTTCGTGTTCGGCAGCGTTGGAAACGGTGAAGCGGGCCTGACGATTAACGGCATCCTTACGCCCGTGTGGCCGAACGGCTCTTTCATGGCCTGGCTGCCAAATCCGCCCGACTCATCGCCCTGGTACGAAATCGTCGCGACAACAGGGCTCGACACGGCGCGGCTAACGCATCCGGTAAAGCTGCTGCCGCCGCCGCCGGCTGTTCCACCTCCGGCGGACACAGTTGCTCTAATCTCACCGGCAAGGTGGGCGGCGCTGATCGGCCCAGCGGCATATGCGAGCGACACAGACCGTGTGGTGACCGGCTACGCCCTCACCGGAGGCATCCAGCGCTGGTTCCTTCTTCCGGAGACGCGGGTTCGCGTAATTGGCACGCGCCGAGCCGATGCGCATGTGAGACTCGACTCGGCGCAGACGATCCGGATCGCGCAGGCTGACATGAGGACGCTCGATTCAACGGCTGCGCGACGCCCTTTGCGCGCTTCGGCCATGCGGGTCGTGAATGCCGCGGAGTGGACGGACGTCGTCATTCCGGTCAACGGTCCGCCCGCGTATCACGTCGAGCAGGGACCTTCATCGCTCACGCTCACCCTTTACGGAACAACCAGCACGCGAAGGCAGCAGACACTGCGCGGGGCCGCGCGAAGCTACCTCCAGTCGGTTTCCGCATCGCGCAGCACGCCGCAGATGAAGTACACGCTGACCCTCCGCGGTCCGGTCTACGGTTATCAGCCGCTATGGGAAGACGGCAAATTCACCCTCCGCGTGCGCAGACCGCCGGCGGTTGACTCGCTCTCACCGCTCAGCGGCTTGACCATCGCCATCGACGCCGGCCATCCCCCCGGGGGCGCTACGGGACCGACCGGATTCAAGGAGGCAGACGCGACGCTCCCGATTGCTCTTAGGGCGCAGGAGCTTCTACAGGCGAAGGGCGTGAAGGTGGTGATGACGCGGGTATTGCCGGAGGCAGTCGACCTCAATCTTCGACCGACGATCGGACGTCGCGAGGATGCTCACGCGTTCGTTTCGATTCACCTCAACGCCGTGCCCGATGGCGTCAACCCGTTTCGCGCGCAGGGCACCGCGACTTACCATTATCACCCGCACTCCGCGCAGCTTGCCGAAACCATCCAGGCTGCGTCAGTCCAGCATCTCTCGCTGCCTGACAACGGAGTAAAGAGGGAAAACTTCGCCGTGGTGAGGGGAACATGGATGCCGTCGGTCTTGATGGAAGGAGCGTTCATGATAATGCCCGATCAGGAGGCAGCCTTGCGCACGCCGGAGTATCAGGAGCGTTACGCGCAGGCGGTGGTGGACGGACTGGAAGCATACTTCAGGACGCTGCCCGCCCGCTGAAGTTTATCGCGCGAGTCGCCGCAACCATCGCGGTGCTCGCCCTCCCGGCGGGAGCAGGGGCACAGCTGCCGCCGGGTGAGAGATGGCTCACGATCGAAACACCGAACTTCCGGGTTCATTTTACTCGCGAGCTGGAAGCAGAGGGACGCCGCGGAGCGATCAACGCCGAGCGGGCGTGGGCCGAGCTGAGCACGGAGCTGAAGGCGCCTCGTGGCAAGGTCGACCTGGTCATCGCCGACAATGTCGACTACGTGAACGGATACGCGACCCCGTTTCCATCGAACCGCATCGTGATCTTCGCTCATCCTCCAGTCGCCTCGCCCGGATTTCGCAACTACGATGACTGGAGCCGTCTCGTCATAACGCACGAGCTCGCTCACATATTTCACCTTGACCGCGCCGATGGGTTGTGGCGTGCTGGACGGCGGCTCTTCGGACGGCACCCGGCGCTTTTCCCCAACGGGTACCAGCCCTCATGGCTGATAGAAGGGCTCGCGGTCTACTACGAGTCTCGCATCACTGGCGCCGGCCGTCTCGAGGGCTCGGACCATTACATGATCGCCCGCGCGGCGGCCGAAGTGTCGAGAGTGCCGCGAATCGGCGAGCTGTCACGGGAGACGAGCAGATTTCCCGGCGGCGAAGTTGTCTACGCATACGGCGGACAGATATTCGACTACCTCGCTCGCACCCGCGGCCCGGAAAAAATTCCGGAGTTCATAGACATCACGAGCCGCGTTCTTTTTCCGCTTTCTCTCAACCGGAAAGCGAAGCGCGCCTTCGGCATAAGCTTCGAGAACGCATGGCGTGACTGGCGCGATTCGCTCGTTCGCGAAGCCGGGGCACCCCGCGACCCGCTTCCGCAATGGCGCGAGCTTTCACGGGACGGCAGATACGCCGCATTCCCCAGATGGCTCGGCGATACTGCCATCCTCTACACGGGAGCCAACGGAAAGGAGGTGACGTCGGCATTCGCAGTGACGCTCGGCGGAGATGTAACGCGGCTCGGAAGGCGAAACGGATTGGACGCCAATGTCCCGATGGCCGATGGATCGATACTCTTCGCGCAGCCTGATTTCACCGACCCGTTTCATCTCCGGAACGACCTTTACATCGAGAAGGGTGGCCGGCAGCAGCGCCTCACTCACGGTGCCCGCCTGTCGCATCCGGATGCCGCGAGTGACGGTCGCATAGTCGCAGTCCAGTCGTTGCCAGGCGCCACGCGACTCGTGCGCGTCGATCCCAAAAGCGGATCAGTCGAGCCAATAACGTCGGGTTCGGCAGAGGTTCAGTGGGCCGAGCCACGGTGGTCTCCCGACGGCACTGCGATTGCCGCCGTGCGTGTAATTCGCGGCGGCATTTCCGAGATCCTGATTCTCGATCAGGCGGGGAAGGTGCGCGGTATTGCCGTGTCCGGGCGCGCAATAGTGTCGTCGCCGGCCTGGTCGAGCGACGGTTCGCGGATCTACTACTCGTCGAACAACGGCGGGAGCACGCAGCTGTACGTCACGGCGCTCACGGATCCGGTAACGGCGGCACGCGGCTCTCTGCTCTCCGCCGCGAGCACGGGGGCATTCAATCCGGAGCCTTCTCCCGGCGGAGAATCTCTCGCCGCACTCAGCTTCAGGTTTGACGGATATCACGTCGGTTACGCGCCGATTCCTCGACCGGCTGTTGCTCCGGCGGCGCGTACTGCGCGGGATGGCTGTCGCGACTGCATTCTGGCCAGTCCGGTAAATGCGCCAACAGGTCGCGATGATCTCCGGCCGGCGCGACCTTACTCCGCCGCCCGGTCACTGCTTCCGCGCTACTGGGAGCCGATAGTCGGCAGCTCGTCCTCGACTGGCGCGCTGGTGGGCGCCGCAACGAGCGGCTCCGACGTAATCGGCAGGCATGCATATGCGGCGCAGCTGATCTTCGACACGCGCCATCGTGAGACAGAGGCAGGCGCCGTTTACAGATACGCGGGGTTCGGTCAGCCATTTCTCAATTTCTCGGTGAGCCAGGAGTGGGAGCATTTCGGGATCTTCGATTCAGGTGGAGAGGAGGTTGGAGATCTGGTGAGGCGTGCGCGAACTGCCGGGATCAGCGCGAGCCTCGTTCGGCCGCGGGTGCGAACATCGGGCTCCCTCTCCTTTGGCGCGGATCTGGAGTCGCGAGTGTACGCGACTGACCCTGACACGCTGCTGCAGCTGCTTTCCGGGGTGTTCGGCAGGACGCGGCGGTATCCGTCGATTTTCGCCTCCGCGAGCTGGGCGAATACGAAGCGGCCCGGCCTCAGCATTTCGCGGGAGGACGGAGTCTCGCTCTCGATGAGTGCGCGCCAGCGCTGGGAGTCGGGTGATTTTGCCAGCGGGAGCAGCAGCGTGGTAGGCGTGGCGGCAGCCTACCAGTCCCTCGACCTCCCCGGCTTTGCCCATCACGTGATCGCCGTCCGCGGAGCGGCCGGTTACGCCGACCGTCGCGCTATCTCGACATTCTCGGCAGGTGGGCTGAGCGGCGGGTCACTTGGCGTAATTGCCGGAGTTAATGCGGGTGCCGGCCAGAGGACCTTCGGGGTGCGGGGTTTTCCTCCATCCGCGGAACAGGGAATTCGCGCACTCGCCGGGACAGTCGAGTACCGTGTTCCACTCGCTGCCCCGTCAGCGCGCATCAGGTTCATCCCGCTGCTGTTCGACCGCATCTCGGCTGCCGCATTTGCGGATGCGGGCCGGGCGTGGTGTCCGGGAGGCGCCACTGGAATCTGCGAGACAGACCGCGGCGGCCCATGGCTGGCGTCAGCCGGCGCGGAGCTGAATCTCGATACTGCGATCCAGTACGATTTTCCGGCCAGATTCCGCGCCGGAGTGGCTGTTCCATTCGAGGGTCGGGCTGCGGTGGGCGCGAATTCGGCGAGTGTTTATCTTACAATAGGCTCTGCCTTCTAGGCCTTTCCGGCACGTGAATCCAGGCAAGGTCCGGATTCCTCTGGTGGAAATTTCCCCTTGACAGCTCCTTCTGTGATGTGGATAGCGTAACACTCTGTCGCATCAGCACTTACAACGAGACTGGCGCGGACTCACGAACCCGGTTAATCTGCGCACCCCGACTCGTTTTCCCGATTCGGCAAGAAGCCTGAATATTCGTTCAGTTTTTTCTGTTGACATCCAATTTTCAAAGCGGAGAGTTGTCGTAATGCCAATACCTGCCTCGCCCCCGGCCGGATCTGCCCAGCTCAATCAGAATGCGCGCACGGTCATCGAGAAGCGCTATTTGATAAAGGACTCAAAGGGCAAGCCGACCGAGATGCCGGAAGACATGTTCTGGCGCGTGGCGAGCGTGGTGGCTGAAGCCGACAGGCGGTACGGGGCGAGTGACGAGGCGGTTACAGCGGCTGCGACGGAGTTCTACGAGCTGATGACTCAGCGCCGGTTCGAGCCGAACTCGCCGACGCTCATGAACGCGGGCCGCCCGCTGGGGCAGCTTTCGGCGTGTTTCGTCCTGCCCGTCGAGGACTCGCTCTCCAATGGCCAGAACGGCATCTACGACACTCTTCGCTCGATGGCGCTGATTCACCAGTCCGGCGGAGGCACCGGGTTCAGCTTCTCGCGGCTTCGCGGAACGGGCTCGATGGTGCGCTCGACGACCGGCGTAGCGTCGGGGCCCGTGTCGTTCATGAAGCTCTACGATGCATCGACCGACGCAGTGAAGCAGGGTGGAACCCGTCGCGGCGCGAACATGGGTATCCTGCGCGTCGATCATCCTGACATCATGACGTTCATAACGTGCAAGGAAGACCTCACGCAGATCACCAACTTCAACATCTCCGTCGCGGTGACGACGAGGTTCATGGAAGCCGTGAAGGCGGGGACGAGTTACGACCTGGTCGAGCCGTCGAGCGGCGAAGTGGCGGGGCAGATGGACGCGCGCGAAGTCTGGGAGAAGATGATCGACGGCGCGTGGAGAACCGGCGAGCCCGGCTGTTTCTTCATCGACGAAGCGAACCACTTCAACCCGGTTCCGCATGTCGGCGCATATGAGGCGACAAACCCATGCGGCGAGCAGCCGCTGCTTGCCTATGACGTCTGCAACCTCGGCTCGATCAACATCGGTTATTACGTCATCGGCGGGGAGATGAACTGGGATGCCCTCGCGACGGATATCCACACTTCGGTCCGCTTCCTCGACAACATCATCGACGTAAACAAGTACCCGCTTCCCGAGATCGACGCGCTCTCGAAGCGCATCCGCCGGATTGGATTCGGCGTGATGGGTTTTGCCGACGCGCTGGTAAAGCTTGGCATTCCGTACAACACGGATGACGGAATCGAATTCGGCCGGAAGCTCCAGGAGTTCGTGGACGTCGAGTCGAAGAAGGAGAGCGAGCGTCTCGCCGACGAACGCGGGCCGTTCCCCGAGTGGGCTCGCTCGATCTGGGGCCCTGACGAGACCTGCGCGCGGGATGCAGAAGGAAATCGCATCCGTCCGATGCAGATGCTCCGCAACTGCAACGTGAACACTATCGCTCCAACGGGAACCATCTCGATCATCGCCGGATGCTCGTCGGGAATCGAGCCCCTGTTCGCAGTCGCATTCATGCGGAACCAGGCAGGCGTGATGATGCCCGACGTAAACGAGGACTTCCTCTCGATCGCAAGGGCCGAGGGATGGTACTCGGACGAGCTCATCGAGAAGATCGCCAAGCAGGGACACATTCACTTCGACGAAGTCCCCGAGAAGTGGCAGCGTGTTTTCGTCACCGCTCACGACATCACGCCCGAGTGGCACGTCCGCATGCAGGCCGCTTTCCAGGAGAATTGCGATTCGGCGATCTCCAAGACGACGAACTTCCCGCACGCGGCGACGCGCGATGACGTCAGGGCGATCTACGAGCTCGCCTACGATCTCAAGTGCAAGGGCGTCACGGTCTACCGCGACGGCTCGCGCGACAACCAGGTCCTCTCAACCGGAGCGACTGACAAGGCGAAGGCCGAGCGCGACGGCACCGATGTGCGGGGCGAGGTCGGCGACCTGAAGGGAACGATTTCCGAGCTCGAGGCGGAGATCGGGAAGCTCCGCAAGGACCTGTTCGACGCCGAGGCGGAGAATCTCCAGCGCCGCCAGAAAAGAGCGCGCCCGGATACGCTCCGCGGCACGACGTCACGGATGGAAACGCCGCTGGGCACGATGTTCGTCAACATCACCGAGGACGATCGCGGCCAGCCCTTCGAGGTTTTCATAAACCTCGGCAAGGCAGGCGGCGCCGCAATGGCCGATGTCGAGGCGATCGGTCGTCTCATCTCGCTCGCGCTCCGTTCGGGAATCTCGATTCAGGCAATTCACCGCCAGCTTCGTGGCATCGCTTCCGACCGCGCGATCGGGCTCGGACCGAACAAGGTCATGTCGGTGCCTGATGCGATCGGTATCGCGCTCGAGTCATGGATGCGGCAGAAACAGGGAGTGCAGCAGGAGCTCCTTAATGCCGAATCGTCGAGCACCGAGGGTTCACCGGTAAAGGCCGCAGCGCCGGCGGGCGGGGGGGCGCAGGGTCAGTACGAGTTCGAGAGTGTCAACCGCGACCAGTCGTTCATGGCAACCTGCCCCGACTGCGGGTCGCAGCTGGAGCAGGCAGAAGGCTGCTCCAAGTGCCACGTCTGCGGCTTCTCCGAATGCGGGTGAGCTGATTCCGCCGGGCGTAAGGCGGATACAAAAAGGCCCGTCGATGCTCGACGGGCCTTTTTTCTCGACAGAACCCAGGAGCATGGTTCACAGATGACACTGATGTGGCGCTGATGACTCAGAGGAAAGTCTTTGGTTCGGGCATCACGCGCGGTTCCGGCGTGCCTGCGTCGTCGCAAGTGCCACATCGGTGTCATCCGTGATCCCTGCTCTTCCGCTCTACGGGGCCCCCGGGTCCCCGACTGCATTTTCTCCCTTGCGCGCCCGTGCGAAAAGTGGCTCCGTACAGAATCACCCCAACAGGGCAGAAAATGGATCCGAGAAAGCTGGCGGCACTGGCCAGAAAGAACGCTGCAAAATCCGGAACCACGTCGCGGGTTCCAAAGCAGTTCGGGAAGAAGTACGATCCCAATCTCGCCGATGTCCCCCAGGACGAAGCGTCCCTCAAGCAGCAGCAGGAAAGCGACAGATTCTTCGCCGAGATGAAGAAGCGGGATTTCTGAGAGAGGAGAAAGAAAGATGAAGCGGCTGATAAGCGCGCTGGTGCTCGGGCTCGTAATCGGAGGATGCGGTTCGAGCCGCGCCCCGGAAACGGGCTACGGGTTCCGCAACAGGAGCGTGATCACCTTCGACGAGATCACCGCGTCCAGGTCCGGTAACGCATCCGCCTACGACCTCATCCAGCGGCTCCGTCCCGAGTACTTCCGCTCACGCGGTCCCTCCTCTCTCAACAACCTCGCTCCTGTCACGGCTGTCGTGTACGTCGATGAGGTCAGGTATGGGGAGATCGAGTCGCTTCGCACGATGAGCGCCGACCAGATTCGGGAAGTCCATTACATAAACGCTTCGGATGCCACGACCCGGTTCGGCAGTGATCACGTGGGCGGGGCAATCCTCATCACGACGAGATCGTAGACAAACAGGAGGCTGGCCGCCTCCTGCATCCCGACCGGCGGGGATGCGCGAAAGCTCTCTCCGTTGCTGATCAATTATGCGCGGCATCGGGACCCCTCCGCAGTTAGAATTGAGGGATGGAGGGGATAACGTGACGAGCAGGCTCGCAAAACTTCAGGATGAAGGCCAGTCAATCTGGCTCGACAACATCGACCGCCGCATGCTGCACGACGGCGACCTCGAGCGGCGCATTCTCGAGGATTCGCTCACCGGCATGACGTCGAACCCGACGATCTTCGAAAAAGCCCTGTCGGAGGGCGAGGACTACGACGAGCAGCTGTCCGGGGCGCTGCCGGACATTTCACCCCATGAGCTGTTCGAGCTCGTCGAGACAACCGACGTCCAGAGCGCCTGCGACCTGTTCGCCGGCGTGTACTCCCGTACGAGGGGCGCTGACGGGTACGTATCGATCGAGGTCTCACCCGGCGTGGCCAACGAGAGCGCGGCGACGGTTCACGAGGCGAAGCGCCTGTGGGAAACGGTCGACCGGCCCAACGTGATGGTGAAGGTGCCCGGGACAGCGGAAGGCGCCATCGCGGTTCGCGAGCTCACCGCGGCCGGCATCAACGTCAACATCACCCTGCTTTTTTCGATCGATGCCCACGACCGCGTGATCGACGCGTACATGTCAGGCCTCGAGGACCGCGCCGCGGCAGGAAATCCCTTCGATCATGTCTTCTCCGTCGCCAGCTTCTTCGTGAGCCGTGTCGATACGGAAGTCGACAAGCGGCTCGACGCCATGATCAAGGCCGCGAATCCGACAGACCGGGACCGGCTCAAGATGCTGAAGGGAAGGGCGGCGGTCGCGAACGCGAAGCTCGCATACCGGCTTTTCCGGCGACGCTTCGGCGACGAGCGATGGAAGGCGCTCGAGGAACAGGGTGCCCGCCCTCAGCAGCCTCTGTGGGCAAGCACAAGCGTCAAGAACCCTGCGTACCGCGACGTCATGTACGTGGAGGAGCTGATCGGCCCCGACACGGTCAACACGATGCCACCGGGACTCATCGACGCATTCCGCGATCACGGCGACGTCCAGCGCACAGTCGACAAGCGGCTCGGCGCAGCAGAGGGCCTGCTTCGTGAGATCGAGGCGGTCGGTATTTCGATGCGCGACGTCACCGACACGCTTCTCGTGGAAGGGCTCGCGAGCTTCCAGAAGTCATTCGACTCCCTTACCGCGGGCATCGAGCGGAAGATGAGCCAGCTTTCAGGGCTGAAGTGAAAGGCACCTACATACAGCGAACCAAGATCGTCTGCACGCTCGGGCCAGCGAGCGCGACCGAAGAGGGGATTCGAGGACTTATCGATGGGGGGATGAACGTCGCCCGCCTCAACTTCTCCCACGGAACCCACACGCAGCACGCCGAGACGGTAGCCACACTCCGCCGGCTGTCGAGGGAGAAGTCGCACCCCGTGGCGATACTGGGTGACCTTCAGGGTCCGCGAATTCGAGTCGGGGACATTCCTGGCGAGATCCACGTTCAGCAGGGAGAAGATCTCGTTCTCGTCCAGGAAGGCCTGGAAACGGAGGGTGAGATCCCCATCACTTACGACGCCCTCGCAAGCGACGTGCACGTGGGCGACAGGATCCTCATCGACGACGGGCTGATCGAGCTGATCGCGATTGACGTGACACATCCGCGGGTGACGGCCCGGGTGCTTCATGGAGGCGCGATAAACCCACACAAGGGACTGAACCTCCCCGGCGTGCACGTTTCGGCGCCGTCGATAACCGACAAGGACGTCGCTGACATCCGGTTCGCGATCGAGCAGGATCTCGACTACATCGCGCTCAGCTTCGTGCGCCGCGCGACCGACATCGAGCAACTTCGCGCGATGCTCCCGAAAGGGCTCCTCATCGTCGCGAAGATCGAGAAGGATGTCGCGCTCACCAACATCGAAAGCATCATAGAGGCGTCGGACGGCGTGATGGTCGCCCGCGGGGACCTCGGGGTGGAGCTGCCGTTCGAGGAAGTCCCGGGTGCGCAGAAGCGGATCATCGCGCTCGCAAACCTCCTTGGCCGGCCGGTGATCACCGCCACGCAGATGCTCGAGTCGATGATCGAGAACCCGCGGCCCACCCGCGCGGAGGCAAGCGACGTCGCGAACGCCATCCTCGACGGTACTGACGCTGTCATGCTTTCGGCCGAGACTGCCGCGGGCGCGTACCCGAGGCTCGCCGTTGAGGCGATGCGGCGCATCATCACGCAGATCGAGATGCACCCGCCCGTCACGCGCGGCCCGAGGCGCGTGCCACGCGACTCTGAGTCGGCCGTCGCAACCGAGGTTGCAATCGCCGCGGCGACGACCGCCGCCGTTGGAATGCTTCACGCTCCGCTCGTAGTGGTATTCACGAAAAGCGGTTTCTCCGCGCGCGTAGTCGCGGCTCACCGCCCGGGCGTTTCGATCCTGGTCCTCACAGACCAGGAGCGCACATATCGCCAGCTGTCGCTCGTCTGGGGAGTGATCCCGGCACTGGTTCCGCATTGCGACACGTACGCCGAGATGATGGATCGCGCCAGGGACGTCGTGGTCTCGAGGAAACTCGCAAACCGCGGTGACCGGATCGTCGTCACTGCCGGAGTTCCGTTCGATACACCCGGCACGACGAATCTCCTCAAGGTCGAAGTGGTGTGAAGCTCACGTTTCTCGGGACCGGAACGAGCTACGGCGTTCCGCAGGTCGGTTGTGGCTGCGACGTGTGTCACTCGCCCGACCCGCGCGACAAACGCACCCGGGTCGGCGCGATAGTCGAGAGCGACAGCGGTGCGAGGCTTCTAATCGACACCCCTCCGGAGCTGCGGCTCCAGCTCATCGCCGCCAGTGTCGACCGGATCGATGCAGTTCTCTTCACGCACGATCATGCCGATCATGCGCACGGACTCGATGATGTAAGGTCGCTCTCCATCCGCCGCTCGGCGCCGCTCGACATGTACGGGCCGGAAGATTCCCTCGCCCGTCTCGCTCACCGCTTCAACTACATCTTCGACGAGAAGGTCAGGCCGCTGCCCGGAACTTCGAAACCGGAGGGCCGCGCAATTGCCCTTCGCGACAGGGAAATGGCGCAGATCGCCGGCGTCGAAGTATTTCCTTTCGCGGTGCCCCATGGTTCCGTGACGGTCTTTGGTTACAAAATTGGCGGACTCTCGTACATCACAGACGCGAAGTCGGTATCCGAAGAGCTCATCGAGGCTCTGCGCGGGACGAGCGTGCTGGTGATAAATGCCCTGTTCCGGGGCAGCCACCCGACGCACCTCAGCATCCCCGAAGCTGTCGCCGCAGCCGCTGCAATCGGGGCCGGGCGCACGTTTCTGACTCATCTCACGCACGACAACTTCCATGCTGACCTCGAGGCCGAGCTTCCCCGCGGAATGAGTCCTGCCTTCGACGGGCTTACAATTCGCATCGACTGAAACTCATGACGATCCGCATCGATTATTCGAACATGATCGGCGCCGCCGCTGGCGGAATAGACGAAGCTGACTGGGGTGGGGCTGCCGGAACATTCGCCGGCGCTCATGCGGGTTTCGGACGCCTCCGCGAGTCGGGGAATGTGGCGTTCGCCGACGCTGTCAGCGACTCGGCGCTGGAGACACAGTCGACAGCCTTCGCCATTCGCACGCGGAGCAGGTATTCCGATGTCGTCATTCTTGGAATCGGCGGATCCGCTCTCGGTCCGATCGCCCTTCGCACCGCGCTGAGGCCGAGTGGATGGAACATGCTCGACGACGCGGCGCGGGAAGGAAATCCCAGGCTGCACGTTCTCGACAATGTCGACCCTGTCACGATCTCCGCGCTCCTGTCACGTCTCGACCTCGAGCGAACGTTGTTCGTCGTGACGTCGAAGTCGGGAGGAACAGCGGAAACGATGTCACAGTTTCTCATCGCTCACGAGCGGGTAACCGAAGCGCGGCTTTCACCGGGAGATCATTTCGTTTTCGTGACCGACCCGGTCCAGGGCGCGCTCAGGCCGCTCGCAGCAGAGCTCTCCGTTCCGGCCCTCGACATACCGCCGGGAGTCGGTGGTCGTTTCAGCGTGCTGACCCCCGTCGGAATGCTTCCCGCCGCTCTCATGGGGATCGATGTTTCGCGGATCCTCGAAGGCGCAAGGGATATGGTTGACCGCTGTGAGTCTGGTGTGCTGCAGGAGAATCCAGCGGGAGTTTACGCGACTCTTCAGTGGCTTGCTGACACCCGCCGCGGCAAGCGGATCAACGTGCTGATGCCTTATTCGGATCCGTTGCGGGATTTTGCCGCATGGTTCGTCCAGCTGTGGGCCGAGAGTCTCGGAAAGTTGAGGCCGGACGGGACGCATGTCGGCCAGACTCCGCTTGCGGCTCTTGGAGCGACTGACCAGCACAGCCAGGTTCAGCTTTTCATGGAAGGGCCCGAAGACAAGGTGGTCACTATCCTAGCAGTTGGTGATCCCGGTACGAATCTCACGGTTCCCCACGGATTCAGCCATGTGAAGGAACTTGGTTATCTCGGCGGCCATTCGCTCGGTGAGCTTCTCGCCGTCGAGCGGCAGGCGACTGCAGGAGCGCTGGCGAAGCGCGGCCGTCCCAATCTCACGATTCATCTCGAGCGCGTCGATGAATGGCACGTCGGGGGACTGATAATGCTTTTCGAGCTCGC
>JBPPMU010000217.1:0-4761 GCA_051306215.1 Gemmatimonadaceae bacterium
CAGGTGACCTGAGCCCGGCGGTAAGGCGGCTTCTCAAGGAACACAATCTCGACGCGGCGCAGATTACGGGTACCGGCAAGGGCGGCCGCATCACGCATGAGGATGTCGAGCGTCACATCAGCTCGGGTGGAGCGGAGAAGAAGTCCTCGGGAATGTCTGGACGCCGGGTTCCGCATTCGCAGATGCGGAGAAGCATCGCGCAGCACATGTCTCACAGCGTCGCCACCGCCCCTCACGTCACGAGCGTCTTCGAAGCCGACCTCTCGGCCCTGATCGCCGATCGTAATGCGCGAAAGGGAGAGATGGAGTCGCGAGGGATCAAGCTCACCTATACCGCGTACTTCATCCGCGCGACGGTCGAAGCGATCAAGGCTGTGCCGGAGGCGAACAGCCGCTGGCATGACGATGCCCTCGAGATCTTCGATGATGCGAACATCGGCGTCGCAACCGCACTCGGCTCCGGCGGACTGATAGTCCCGGTGATATTGAAGGCGCAGGAGCTCGACCTCGCGGGGATCGCGGAGCGGCTCCAGGATCTCACGGACCGCGCGCGCAGCGGCTCACTCGATGCGCGTGATGTCCAGAACGGGACGTTCACGATCTCGAATCACGGGGTGAGCGGGAGTCTCGTCGCCACACCCATCATCATAAACCAGCCTCAGTCAGCGATTCTGGGCGTCGGGAAGCTGGAGAGGCGCGTCGTGCCTGCGTCGGATACCGGGGATGAGATAACGGTGAAGCCGATGTGTTACGTATCGCTCACCATCGACCATCGGGTACTGGATGGGTTCCAGGCAAATCAGTTTCTGACGCGGTGGGTCGAGGCAATCGGCCAGGTGAGACAAGACTGAGAACTGAGAAACTCAAAACTGGAACCTCGCGACTCAGCCTGAGCATCTTTGTAGGAGAGTAGCGAGTGTCCAGTTGTGAGTTTCCAGTTTTCAGTCTTTCGCCAGAAACTGCCGGTTGTTTGCCTTATGCAGACGCGCCAGGGCCAGGCGGCTCGTGGCGCTGCTGCCTCAGCTTCATGAAACGTGGGCCGACGACAAGAACTAAGAAGATCGGAAGCCCGGCGAGGCCAAGCTCCGGCAGGTTCACCGGTGAAATCGCCCTCGCAAGGAAGAGGAGCCCGAGAACCAGCAGCGCGACACCGAATCTGATTCCCTCGTGTTCTATGAAGATCGCCGCGACTCCTACCGCGATCGCAATCGCGACGAGCGCGCCGATGCCCGCGGGCGCATCGAGTATCCCTGAATCCCATGCCTGGAGCGCGCCGAGCGCGACGACGACTACGGCGGCAAACCATTTCGCGTGTTTCATCCCGTCATCCTCCTTCTGTCTGAAGTGAAGTGACACAACACCCGGCAACGACTTGATGAGCTGAGCACGGATCCACCGACGGCCCTCTTTCACTCCGGCCCCGTCTGCTGCGATCACTCGTGCTTCCTCGACAAGGTCGCCGGCGATCCCATCGCGACAGCCATCCGGAAGAACTGAAATCAGGAAGCGGTCAACCGGCCGCAGCAGCTCGGCCTCCGAGACAGTGCTCATGTCGCGCTCGCGGGGCGGGGAATTCCCGCCACACCCTCGCGCATACGGTCGACCGCCTGTATCCCCTCGTTGAGTGCGGTAAGTCCCGGAGCGGTAAGCCTGAAAAAGCGCCGCGCTCGTCCGCCGCGCTCCGCATCCGGATCTGCATCTTCCGAAGTGACGTAGCCCTTTGTCTCGAGTCGGTCGAGCGTCGAGTAAACGGCGCCGAGTGACGTCGAATGGCCGGTGCGTTCCTCGAGGGCGCGGCGGACCGTCATGCCGTAGGCAGCGTCGCCGAGCCGTGCGACCGCGAGCATAACGAGTGTCTCGAATACGCCAGGGAGATCTGGTCGGGCTGGCATGCAGGCTCCGGGGTAGTTCTACAATGTAGAAATAAGGGCGTTCCCCGGTTATGTCAAGTTTCTCTTGTCGATCGCCTCCGGCGGGGGTGAGTAGAGACCGGTGGGGTTTCCGCCTTAAAGCCGTTCTACCTCAGAAAGACTTGAAGTAATCGAAAGGCTGGTGGCAGCCGTTACAGAAGTGAATCGACTTGCACGCAGTCGATCCGAACTCGCTCCTGAGCACGGTGTTCGATGCCCGGCAGAATGGGCACTCGATCGCCGGCCGTGCCCGCCGCAGCGTAACCAGTTCTGCAATTCCGCCACCGATTTCGGCAGCCCCGCTTGGCGGCGCAATCCCGTAGTCCCTGAACTTCTGCTTGGTCTCCTCGCTTATCCAGTCGGTCGTCCACGCCGGCGAATAAACCGTCCTTACCTCGGCAGACGCGAACCCGTTTCGCGCGAGAACCTCGCCGACCTCGCGCTCGATCACCTGCATCGCCGGGCATCCCGAGTATGTCGGCGTGATATCGACACGAACCGTGTCCCCGTCGAAAACCACATCACGCACGATGCCGAGCTCGACGATGTCGATGAACGGCAGCTCAGGATCCTTTACCTCGCTGAGAATACCGAGAATCCGCTCTCGGGAAAAATCTCCCCCAATCTGTTTCTGCGCATTCTGTAGTTGTTCTGCGCCTCTTTTTACTACCATATGGCGCCCGGGTGCGACCGCGCGACGATCTGCATCTCGGCGAGCATGTGTCCGAGCGCTTCAGTATGGCGGCCTCTCCGGCCTCCCGTCATCGCCGGAGGATCATCGGGGATTGTAAGGGTCGCGCGTGTCAGGACATCACGGACAACCGCCTCCCACTTCGGCTTTATCAAATCGAGATCTGCACCGATGCCCGCCGCGGCCATCTCCCTGTCGATCGAATCTGCTTCGAACATCTCGCTCGTGAAGCGCCACAGCTGGTCGAGCGCTTTCTGCGTACGGTCATGGCTCTCCGCCGTTCCGTCGCCGAGTCGCAACACCCACTCGGTCGAGTGACGCACGTGATAACGGACTTCCTTGAATCCCTTCGCCGCGATGCCTGCAAGATCAGAATTCGAAGACTTCTGCAACTGCTCGAGAACGTGATAGCTGTAAACGTCGAACAAAAACTGCCGGACTATCGTGAACGCGTAGTCACCCTTCGCGAGCTCGACCATCTGGATGTTGCGGTAGTCGACAACATCGCGGAAATAAGCGAGATCATCCTCGCTTCTGCCTTTTCCTTCTGTCTCACCCGCGAGCTTCAGGAACAGCGTCGCCTGGCCGATCAGATCGAGAGCGATGTTCGCGAGCGCGATATCCTCCTCGAGAATCGGGCCGTGACCGCACCATTCGGAAAGACGGTGCCCGAGCACGAGTCTGTCGTCGCCGAGCCGCATCGCGTACGCGGCGACGGAGTCCGCTGATGGCGTTGAGGCGACCGACCCAGACGACTGCATCAGAATCCCTTGAGCCCGCGCGGAATCTTGTAGAACTGCGGATGCCTGTAGATCTTCTCCGCCCCCGGATCGAAAAACGGTCCAGCCTGATCGCTCGGGCTCGCCGTTATGAAATTCGACGGAATTACCCAGATGCTCACAACGCCTCCGCGGCGCCCGTAAACATCGCGCGCGTTCTGGAGAGCCATCTCCGCATCAGGCGCGTGGACGCTGCCTGCATGCTCGTGAGGAGCGCCGCCGTCCTTCTGGGTGAAGACCTCCCACAACGGCCACTGAGTCTCGCCGCCATCGGGGGATTCGCTCGTCTCGTAGCCAACTCCCACCGATGCGCTCGAAGCCATGATCAGGCCGCCGATGATTGAGGAATACTCGAGTGCTTTGCTGCATATGCCTCCGCTGCCTCGCGCACCCACCGTCCGTTCTCGTGCGCGTCGCGACGCGCCTGCAGGCGCTCCCGGTTGCACGGCCCGTTTCCTTTCACGACCTGCCAGAACTCGTCCCAGTCTATCGGGCCGAAATCGTAATGCTGAGTGTCGGGGTTGTACTTGAGCTCGGGGTCGGGAAGAGTCAGTCCCACCGCCTCTGCCTGCGGAACTGTCAGGTCGATGAACCGCTGTCGCAGCTCGTCGTTTGTTTTCCGCTTTACGCGCCACCGCATCAGCTCCGCCGTGTTTGGCGAATCAGTGTCGCTCGGCCCCAGCATCATCAATGATGGCCACCACCAGCGGTTCACCGCGTCCTGCGCCATCGCCCTCTGCTCGGGAGTTCCTCTCGCGAGCGTGGCGATTATCTCGTAGCCCTGCTTCTTGTGGAAGTTCTCTTCCTTGCAGATCCGGATCATCGCCCTCGCGTACGGGCCGTATGACGCCTTCGCGAGCACTGTCTGGTTCACGATCGCTGCGCCGTCGACGAACCACCCGATGACGCCCATGTCGGCCCACGAGAGGGTCGGGTAGTTGAAGATGCTCGAGTATTTCGCCTTGCCGGTCAGAAGCTGGTCTACCAGCTCGGCGCGATCGACCCCGAGCGTCTCGGTGCCACAATAGATGTAGAGCCCGTGTCCTGCCTCATCCTGCACCTTCGCGATCAGCACCATCTTGCGCTTCAGGCTTGGGGCACGCGTTATCCAGTTCCCCTCGGGGAGCATTCCGACGATCTCGGAATGCGCGTGCTGGGACATCATCCGGATGAGCTGGGTGCGGTACCTGTCTGGCATCCAGTCCTTTGGTTCTATCGTGTCGCCGGCGGCAATGCGCGCCTCGAATGCGGCGTTGAGGTCCTCGTTGGTCATATCAGTTCCTTTCTGATGGCGGCTCACTCTCTAAACGTATCGGTAGGGCCTTTAATTGTCAGCAATCCTGGCTCAACGGGCGTCCCCGATTGCGGGTTGAGGACCCTT
>JBPPMU010000218.1:0-2496 GCA_051306215.1 Gemmatimonadaceae bacterium
AGCTGCGGCGATCTGCCGACCCGTCTCGAGTAGAAGAGCCCGGTGCAGCCGCTGTCGATGTCGCCGCAGGCGGTGTTGAAGGTAAAGATCCCCGATCCCTCGAGAAAAAAGGGCCGTCGCTCCTCGAAGAACTGCTCGAATGCCGAAAGGTTCAGCACTGACGGATCGGCCTCCACCTGACCGAAATCGGGGTTAATCGTGGCGTTCAGGGTGAGATTTGACGAAAGCCCGTATTTGACGTCCGCGCCGGCGGAGAACGACTGCGGGTGATCGTATGAGCTTCCCGAGGGCCTCGTTTCGTTTTTTGTAACCACGTACGGCGCTACCTCGAGACGGCTCGGCTGGCTGACGCCGCTGATTCCGGATATCTCCCCGGCCTGCGACACATAGCCATTCCTGTCGCGATGGTAAAGCGGCCAGCTGATGCGGGCGCCAGTGCGGGCAACATCGCGCACGATCATCAGGCCGAATGTATGCTCCTGCTTGCTTGCGAAGCGCAGCTGGCTGAACGGGATCCTGAACTCGGCAACCCATCCGAGCGAGTCGATCGCCGTGGCGACGTCCCAGACAGCATCCCAGGTCGCGTCTTCGTTGTTGTCGTTCGAGACGTAGAAATCGCGCTTGACCCCAGCGGGGTTCACAATGAACTGATACGCCGTGCGCTTGTCGTGATACGAGTCGATGACGAGCTTCAGCTGCTCCGACTGCGTCCTCACGTCGCGGCGGCTGAGAAGCGAGATGATGCTGTCCGGAGCCGGATCGTACATCCGGGCCATGACGTACAGGTACCTGTCGTCGTGAACCACGCGAGCATCCGTTCTGAAGCGAGTCTCCGCGCCCTGGTTCGGCTCGTACTCGAGGAACTTGTCGATCGACTGCGCCGTCTGCCATGCGGGATCGTCGAGCTTTCCGTCTAGCACAGGTGCCGCGGTCGCACGCGATGCCATCGCGGCGGTGGGTGACGCCGTCGATGTGGCAGGCAGGTCACGACTCTCCACGGAGGCCGTCGAAGCAAGGGATGACCCCGCCTGTGCCGAGAGAATCGATGGAAAAAGCAACACCGCTGTAACAGACAGGAATTTCATGAGACCGCCTTAACTCGTCGGAAAGGGTCGGACAGACATATGTCGATTACGTTCTGAGACAGCGAAATCCGCAAAACGGTTTGAAGGTGGCGCCGGGCCAGAATACTGAAGTGTTTGACAATGCGCGCGAATACATCATTATGAGTTCCGCCCCGACCGGATATGACCTCCGGGGCTTTCTTACCACATTCGAACAGATGTAATGAAGTTTTCCCACCTGCTACTCTCCCTCGCCGCGACTGTATCAGCTGTGATGCACGTCAACGTGGCGAGCGCTCAGGTGGCAGAGCCGGCGCCTGCAGGGTCCGCTACGATCAGCGGAGCCGTGGTCGCTGACGGAACGGGTTACCCCATCCCGTTCAGTACGGTGAGGCTCCAGCCAATCGGGCGGGAGCGTTTCGCGGACAGGGAAGGATCGTTCGTCTATTACTCCGTGCCGCCCGGCTCCTACGAGCTGCAGGTACGGATGCTCGGCTACCTCCCGATCGATTCAGTGATCCGCGTCGGGCCGAACTCGACGATGGCGCTGACGATAACGATGATGCGCGTTCCCACCTCACTCGAGGAGGTGACCGTCAAGGCTCCACCGCGAATGTGCATCTTCCCGGACGAGATGGGATCGGTCGAGGATCCCGAGCTCGCTCTGGTGCTGAACGAAGCACGCAAGAACGCTCAGCGGGAGCAGCTACTCAGACGCACGTATCCGTTCGAATACCGCCTCTCCCAGTCCCACGACACCCACGACGTCGTGACACGGCGGAGCTCCCTCCAGTACGACACCGTTACATACAGGAGCGATGACTCGTGGCGTTATCGCCGCGGTCGCGTTGTGAGCGATGACAGGAACCGGCTGTTCGGCGAGGTGAGACTGATGCGCCTTCCGACGCTCTCCGACCTCGCTGACCGCCATTTCCTGAGCTCCCATTGCTTCAAGTACTCGGGAGTCGTCGACGAGGGGGAGGGGCGCGCCCACAAGATTGACTTCCTTACCGACTCCACCCTCGTCGCTCCCGACGTGGAGGGCTCGATCTTCCTCGACAGCGCTACATACCTCATCAAGCGCGCGCAGTTCAGGCTCACGCGCGGCGGAACCGTCACGCCGCCGATCCTCGGCCTCGAAGTGACGACGACATATAAGGAGATCCTGCCGAATGTCGCGCTGTTCGACGAGATCAGGGCCGTGCAGCCACTCTACCCCGAGAATCCCGGCGGGAATCCGCGGGAATTCAGGGAAGTCCAGAAGCTGCTCAGCTTCCGCTTTCTCTACAACGGTCCGAACGGAGACACGGGCCGGAAATGGATCCAGGCTGATTCGGTGCTCTCGGCCCCTGTAGCGCCCTAGTCCGGCTCCATATGTTTGCGGTGGTGCGTGCAAGTGGATACTTGCATACAACAGGGGGCCTGCCTTAGG
>JBPPMU010000219.1:0-2912 GCA_051306215.1 Gemmatimonadaceae bacterium
ACCAGCGAGCAGTTCGATACCGAGGACGACCCGAAGTTCACCGGTGATCCGACCACGATGGTCGACCTGTTGAACGCATGCATGAAGGACGAGATGCGGCGTGATCCGAAGATCCTCATGTTCGGCGAGGACGTCGCCGATGTGTCGCGCGAGGAGCATCTCGACAAGGTCAAGGGAAAGGGTGGCGTCTTCAAGGTGACGTGGGGGCTCCAGAAGGAGTTCGGAAGCGCCCGTGTCTACAATTCTCCCCTGGCGGAGGCAAACATAGTCGGGCGCGCGATTGGCCTGGCGATTCGCGGGTTCAAGCCGGTCGTCGAGGTCCAGTTCTTCGACTACATCTGGACCGCCTACATGCAGCTTCGCGACGAGCTCGCGACGATGCGGTGGAGGTCGAACAACAACTTCGCTTCACCGATCGTCGTAAGGACCACATACGGCGGATACATCCGGGGCGCGATCTACCACTCGCAGACGGGTGCGTCGCTGTTCACTCACTGCCCCGGCCTGAGAGTGGTCTGTCCGGCAACCGCGCTCGACGCAAACGGCCTGCTCCGCACCTCAATCCGTTGCGACGATCCGGTGATATTCCTGGAGCACAAGCACCTCTACCGGCAGACCTACAACAAGAGCGCGAATCCCGGCCCGAACTTCATGATTCCGTTCGGGAAGGCGAAGGTAGTTCGTGAAGGTGCCGATGTGACGCTCGTGACGTACGGCGCGACACTCCAGCGTGCGATAACGGCGGCTAACGCGGTCGCGGAAGAAGGGATCGACGTGGAAGTGATAGATCTCAGGACCTTGAGCCCGTGGGATCGTGAGACCGTCTTCGCGTCGGTGAAGAAAACATCGCGGGTGATCGTCGCGTACGAAGATTCACTGTCATGGGGCTACGGCTCGGAGATCGCAGCGGCAATCGCGAGTGAGTGTTTTGCGTGGCTCGACGCGCCGGTGGAGCGGGTTGCCTCGACTGACACTTTCGTCGGTTATGCGCCCCGACTCGAGGACGCGATTCTTCCGCAGGTTGAGGACTTCAAGAAAGCCTACCGGGACATAGCCGCGTACTGACGCGGCTACGTCTCAACGCGGCCTTGAAGGCCTGCGGTTGCGACTACTCCGGCCGGACGCGGGTTTCGATCCCTGCCCCGGCGCACCACGGGCCGGCTGACCCCCTGCCTGTCCTCCTCCCCGTCGCGCTGCCTTGGCGGCTGAGCGCGCACGATCCTCCGCTTTCTTCTTCCTTATCTCGGCGATTCGCTCAGCGAGGGGAACCTCGAAGCGCTGCTGGGGACGCGCTGAGTAGTCGAAGCCCTCGAGCGTCACTCGGGGCAGCTTCTTCGAGATCGCGCGCTCGATGCTTCTGATATCCGGCTCCTCTTCGGGAGAATAGAAAGTGAAGGCCTCGCCGGTCATCTCCGCGCGGCCGGTTCTTCCAACCCGGTGGATGTAGTCCTCGGGCGCCGGAGGAACGTCGAAGTTCACGACATGCCCGAGCTCTTCGACGTCTATGCCTCTTGCTGCGATGTCGGTCGCCACGAGCACGCGATACTTCCCTGACTTGAACCCCGCGAGAGCCTCAGTCCGCTGATTCTGCGAGCGGTTTCCGTGGATCCGCTCTGACTTGATTCCGTTCTTCGCGAGGAAGTCAGCGAGCCGGTTTGCGCGATGCTTCGTGCGCGTGAATACGAGCGCCTCCTCCATGTCGCCGCGGCGGAGCAGTTCGAGAAAGAGGGCTGACTTGAGCTCCTGCGGAACCGGATAGAGCGCCTGCGTGATGCCCGTCGCGGGCTTCGACGTGCGCTCGAGATTTATCATCGCCGGATTCTTGAGCATCAGCGAAGCGAGCTGCGCAATCGGCGGCGGCATCGTGGCGCTGAAGAAGAACGTCTGGCGCTTCGCCGGGATCGCCTTGAGGATCCGCTTGATGTCAGGTAGGAATCCCATGTCGAGCATCCGGTCGGCTTCGTCGAGTACGAGGTATTCGACGCTGCCAAGCTTGGCGTACGGCGACTTCATGTGGTCGAGGAGGCGGCCCGGTGTGGCGACTATCACATCGACACCGCTGCGGAATGCGTGCTCCTGGGGACCCATTCCAACGCCGCCGATGACTGCGGCAGCCGTGACGGGAGTGTGAACGGCGATTGCATCGAGCTCCTCGACTATCTGGGCGGCGAGCTCGCGGGTTGGCGTGATCACGAGCGCGCGTGTGGTTCCCCGCGGCCGGCTTATGAGCTTGTCGAGAATCGGAAGGAGAAAAGCCGCGGTCTTGCCGCTGCCGGTTGACGCGCAGGCAAGGAGGTCGCGGCCTTCGACGGCAGGCGGAATCGCATCAGCCTGGATGGGAGTCGGTCGAACGAAGCCCATCTCCTTCAGGCCTTTGAGGAGATTCTTGTCGAGCTTCAGGTTTGAAAAGGGCAATTTGTCCCGGTTGGTTGGAGCGAAGTGGCGGTGAGCTGTGCTCGACCCGCGCAATAGAATCTAGCGCAACTGCACCGCGAACCACCCGCCATGGCGGGAACCAGACGACCGGGTGGCCTCTAGGAGGTCGCGAGCCAGTTGAGCCCGCGAACCACCATCACCGTCAGGGCGATTCCGACGAGTGCGAGCAACACGATCCCGGCGACCGCCGCAACGACAACCCACCTGCTCGACCGCTTCGCCGCCACCGGCTCGGCCAGATACCTGTCGAGGAGTGCTGAGTTACGCAGGTTTGCGCGGAACCCGACATCGAAAAGGTCTCCCAGCAATGGTAGTGCCCCCACCAGGGTATCGACTCCGAGGTTCAATACCATCCGGCCAATTACCGCTTTCGGCAATCCAAGGCGAGCGGCCGTAAGCACGATATAACCTGCCATCGCTGCGCCGGAAACGTCACCCACGCCGGGGATGAGGCCGATCAGGGCATCGAGCCCGAA
>JBPPMU010000220.1:0-19329 GCA_051306215.1 Gemmatimonadaceae bacterium
ACTAATAAACGTCCTCCCATTTCTTCGACAGCCTGCCTGCCGAGTCGATGACGCCGACCATCGAGTATGTCTGAACGAAATTGCCCCACTGCTCCTTCGTCGCAGTGTCGATGTCCTCGGCGAACAGGCCATGTTTGTTGCGGCAGGCGAGGATGTTGTCGAAGAGCTCACGCGCCTCCTCTTTACGACCGGTTGCCGCGAGCGCGTTGATGTACCAGAAGGTGCAGACAATGAAGGCGTTCTGCGGGAACCCGAAATCGTCCTCCTCTGAGTATCTGTGCACGAAATCCCCGTGGCGCAGTTCCCGCTCGATGGCGGAGATGGTTCCAAGAAATTTCGGATCCCCGGCTTCAAGAAAGCCGACGTCGTGAAGACGGAGCAGGCTTGCATCGAGCGTTTCACCGTCCATCGTCGCGACGAAGCTGCCGAGTCGTTCGTTCCACGAACGCTCGAGTATCACCTCGCGCATCGCCTGGGCAGTCGATCGCCAGTATTGCGCGCGGTCGTCGAGGCCTATGTGACTCGCGATTCGCGACAACCTGTCGCACCCCGCCCAGCACATCACGCTCGAGAACGTGTGCACCCTCTGTGTCCCGCGTAGCTCCCAGATCCCCGCGTCAGGTTTATCATAGAGCGCAGCTGCGCTCTCGCCGAGGAGCTCGAGGCGGGCGAATAGCTCCGCGTCGCCGCGGCGCACCAGTCGCTGATCGAAGAAGATGTGAGGGGCAGCGAGGATCGCGGCGCCGTACACATCATTCTGAACCTGGTGGTACGCCTGGTTTCCGACCCGTACCGGCCCAAGTCCCCGGTAGCCATCGAGAAATTCGGCGATCGTCTCATCGGGCACGCCGAGGCCGGAAACCGTGTAGAGCGGCTTCAACCGGTGGTCGGCGACTCCGGCGATGATGTTGAGCGTGAAGCCGAGGTAGCGCTCCATGATGCGCGTGGCGCCGAGCTGATTCAGCGCATTCACGACGAAGTATGCATCGCGGATCCAGCAATAGCGGTAGTCCCAGTTGCGTCCGGTGTCGGGTGCTTCCGGCACTGAGGTCGTGACGGCCGCGACTATCGCTCCCGTGTCCTCGAATACGTTGAGCTTGAGCGCGATTGCGGCGCGAATCACCGCATCCTGCCACTCGAACGGTATCGCGAGCGCGCGGACCCACGTGCGCCAGTAGTCGATCGTCTCCTCGAGCATGTGCCGGCCGAGCTCGACGACGCCTTCACTCACCGTCTCGTCCGGGCCGAGGATGACGGTTACCGGGTGATCGATGAAGAATGCGCCTTCCTCGAGGAGCGCGGTCATGCCGGCATTGCTTGTTGCGCGAAGCGTTACCTGCTCACCCATGTACGTCACGTGATTGCTTCCGCGCTTCATCGCCATCGGCTCGCGACCGTAACCCTGCGCCGGCCGCAGGCGCACACGCACTCGTGGATTTCCGGAGAGGCGCCGGATCTGCCTCACCAGCATCATCGGAGCGAAGATTCGTCCGTACTGCCTGTATCGCGGCGCGAAGTCGGTTATCTCGACGCAGCCCCCGCTGTCATCATAGATGCGGGTGCAGAGTACCGGAGTGTTGAGGATGAGTTCCTGCTCGGTCCTGACGGCATCGAGAACTTCGATGTTGAAGTAGCCGAAATCCCCGCCTTTCGCGGGATCACTTCGCAGGAGCGAGCAGAACACCGGGTCACCGTCGAAGCGAGGGAAGCAGCACCAGGTGATGCTTGCCTTGCCGTCGATCAGCGCGCCGATCGTCCCGTTTCCAGTCAGTGCAAGGTCCTGGAGGCTCATGAATCCATTCCCTTGCGCAGCCATTCCCTCAGAGACTCGACGTTCCTGAGGCGCCACCGGGCATTCGTACGCCCGGGGCCGATCTTAACCGAGTGACCACCCATTTTGTTCACGACCTTGAATCCATGTTCATCGGTTGCATCATCTCCTATGAAAACAGGAATGCGCCCGGCGAAGGGCGGGTCGAGCATGAGCTCCTCGATTGCGACACCCTTGTCCTTTCCCGCGGGCTTCAGCTCGACGACCCGTTTCCCCTTCTGAATAATGAAATCCGGCACGTAACGCGACCGCAGGGATCGCATCATCCTGTGCGCGTAGCCGGCGAGCCGCGGAGCATGCCTGTAATGGAGCGCTATGGAAAGCCCCTTGTATTCCGCCATCAGTCCTTCATGCCTCGCAACTGCCTCGAGAAGTTTCAGGCGCACCTGGGTGAGGTTTCCCGATCGCACACGATGCATCGACATCGTGCCGTCCGCGGATCTCACTTCGAGACCGTGCTGGCCGGCGATCGCCATCTTCCGGAGCGGAAGTACGCGGTCAGCGTCGGCGATCGACCGGCCGGTGATGAGTGCGACAGCGCCGCCGGCCTGCGTGTGAAGCTTCCGGACAAGCGGCGGCATGTCCCGGTGCACAACGATGCGGTCGGGCGATGGCGCGATCTCCACGAGAGTGCCGTCGATGTCGAAGAACCATGCCCAATTCATTTGCGGCTGCGGCGGCTCACCCTTTCTCGGGTGCGCGAGGCGTTTTACCCGTGACCTATCCGAGCGATGCACTCTTTGGCCGGGAGGGGGGTGACCCTGCCGCACCCGGCCAGGACGCCGGACCCGGAGACCTCTCGAGAATCTTGCCACGACGCCTGATCTCGGCCGCATCGATGAGCATCCGGCCTGCCCACCGGTACACGTTGAATTCCCTGACAAGTCCCCGCATGAGCCGCATCCTTGCGCGCTGGAGCTGGCGCGGCATCGTGAGCGCAACATGCAGCGCGGCGGCGCACTCCTCGACATCGTACGGGTTCACAACAAGCGCTTCGGGAAGCTCGCGCGCCGCGCCGGTGAACTGGCTGAGCACGAGAACGCCTGCCTCGTCGTCGCGCGCCGCGACGAACTCCTTCGCCACGAGGTTCATCCCGTCGTGCAGGCTGCTCACGAAGCAAACGTCGGCAGCCCGGTAGTAGGAGTACACCTCGTGGGGCTCGTGGTGCTGCACAAGCAGGATTATCGCCGGGTGCACGCCGTCGGAGAAGCGAGCGTTGATCCGGGTCACAAGCGAGCGCACCCGCTGCTCGTATGCCTGGTAGTCCTCGATGCTCGCTCGCGTCGGCGCCGCGATCTGGATAAAAGTGAAGCGCCCTATCCACGCGTCGTGAACCTCGAGCAGCCGCTCGACAGCACGGAGCCGCTCCTCGATTCCCTTCGTGTAATCAAGCCGGTCGACGCCAATGCCGATCGCGTGATCAGCCGGCAGACTGTGCCGCTTCCTCGCATCGTCGCGGCATTGCTCGACGGGCACGGCAACGAGCTCCGGCTCCGGCGGCCAGTCGATCGAGATCGGATACCGCTTCACCGCAGTCGTTTGCTCCCGGTGCGAAACGCTGAACGTTTCCCGGTCAACCCTCGCCTCGACGAACCTGTCGACGGTGTCGACGAAGTTGTTGCAGTGGAACTGCGTGTGGAAACCGAGAATGCTCGAGCCCAGCAGTCCGTCGAGCAGCTGGTCACGCCACGGGCATATCCCGAACGCTTCAGGATTCGGCCAGGGGATGTGCCAGAACGTGATGATCGTTGCGGCTGGCATCATCTCACGGATCATTCGCGGCAGGAGAGCAAAATGGTAATCCTGCACCAGCACGATCGGGTCGGGCCCCCTGCTCTCCTCGCGAACCGCGTTGGCAAATTTCCGGTTCACCTTCTCGTACTCGTTCCAATCCGAAGCCCGGAACGTTGGACGCACGTGCGCGATGTGGCAGAGCGGCCACAATCCTTCGTTGGCGAAGCCGTAGTAGTACCCGGCCTCCTCTTCCCGGGTCAGCCACACCCTGCGAAGTGAATACGATGGATCATCGACCGGCACAGAGATCCTGTCGCTGTCGTCGACTACGAGCTTGTCCGCCGAACCGCTTCCGTGAGCGATCCACGTTCCGGAACACGCTCGCATGATCGGCTCCACAGCCGTTACGAGCCCGCTCGCGGGACGCTGGACGCGAATCTGGTCTCCCTGCCTCACGTGGATATACGGCTCGCGATTCGAAACGATTATCACCTGCTGTCCGCGAAGTTCGCGGTCGAGGATCTCACGAAGCGTCGCGCCACTCCACGCCAGCTGTTCTTCGTCCCTGAACCTGTTCTCCGCCTCCAGATCCCTTATCAGGGCGCGCAGATCGTTTGCGATCGGTTGAAGCTCCCCGCTTGCTGCGCTACCGCCCGGGCGCAATCCCTCGCCCCGGAGTATCGCCCTCAATCCGGACACCCATCCGCGAAAGCTCCACTGGGCGATCACCACGGTGATGAGCGAGACGAGCGCCGCAAGGCCGGCAAAAAAGTAGAACAGGTATGTTCGCGTTTCCTCGCTTCGCCGTGTGACGAAGCTCATATCGTGAACCAGAATCAGCCGGGCGTTCTGGGTCGTTGTGGTCAGCTCACGAACGGAGACGAGCAGGGGTCCGGCGTCCGCGGAAAGCAAATTGCCGGCACCGGTCGAATATCGGTCGAGATCGTCGCACCGGATATCGGGGGGAAAAGTCGGGCTTGCAATTATACCCTCGCCTGAACCGGGGCAGAGCGCGAGCGCATAGAGCCGCTCATCCCGGGCGATCCGCTCGAAGAACCGCCTCACTGCGCTCGGATCGTTCGTCGCGACAAATTCTGCGACCGGCCCGTCGATCGTGTTGACGATCAGGCTGGCGCGCAGATCGAGGTCACGGGTAAACCACCGAAGCGTCAGGCGGTCAACCAGGGGCGTGACTGCATACGCCAGCGCAGCGAGAGTCAACGCGAGCGGGATGATGAAGCGAAGCGAAAGTCTCATCGCCCTCGAAGTTACAGCAAATGCATGGCCATGCCCCGCCGCCCGCGTGATGAACAAACACTTCAGTGCTAATTTTCGCAATGCGCCTGACCTTTCCGCTGCTGCTGACGCTCGCCATCGTAGTTATCCGCGGTATCTCGCCTGTTACGGGGCCAGCCGGAGGGTCACCGCCGGGGGGAGTTTCACTAAATGTTTCCACGGGATACGTGGCGCTGTCGCCGGTATCGCGCACGCTCGATGCGTTGAGCCTTCTCTCCAACCCGCAGACGATCGCGCTGTTCGTTTCCCTGGTTATCGCCGTTGTCGCAGCCATAATGCTGCGCCGAAAGGCGGCACGACGTCAGACGTGGAAGCGGCTGGCGCTGGGTTTCGCGGGGCTGATCGCTGCAATCGCTATAGTCGAGGCGGCGGTTGTCTTTGTTCCTCGGCCAATGGCCGCTCTCGCCGTCGACGACGATGAAACCGTACGGGTGGACTTTCACAGTCATACCGGCGCATCTCACGACGTGAGAAAAAGCTTCACTGCCGAGCGAAACCGGGAATGGCACCGCTCCGGCGGGTTCGACATCGCATACATAACCGACCATGTAACGTTCGACGGCGCGATCGCGGCCCGCGCGAACAACCCGCGGCTCGCTGGTGATGGGACCTCCCTGCTTACCGGAGTCGAAGGACGTTATCACAGGATTATGTCGACCATAACGCTGGGGCTCACGGAGGCCGACACCGCATTACTTAACCGCCGAGGAAACCTTCTTCCGGGCGAGACTGCCTCGGCACGGCGGCCTGTCACGATAGTCGCGCTCCCAAACCGCAACCTCGACTCGGTGACTTTCGAAAGTCTCGACAGCCTTCCGCGATTCGTTGCACTCGAGCTCGTCGATGCCGCGCCTCGCGGGCTTGGGCAGCTCGATCGCGAGGAAGCCCGGATCAGGTCGCTCGCGACGAAACTGGACCTCGTGCTCGTGGCAGGATCGAACAACCACGGATTCGGGAGAACCGTCGCCGCGTGGAACCTCATGCGGATCCCGGGATGGAGATCGCTGCCGCCCGACTCAGTCGGGCGGCTCATCGAGGAGCCGTTTCGGCAGCGCGATCTCGCCGCGGTGACGATCGTGAGGCGAACACGACCCTCACTCCATGGGGTCACGCTCGCCGCGACGCTGCCTGTGATCGTCTATCAGATCATCGGAACGCTCACATTCACCGAGCGGCTCGTCTGGCTCGCCTGGATATGGGTGCCGGTTCTCGCCGCTAACCGCACCTCACCGCGTAGTCCTCGGCAGTCCATGTAGGTCCTGCTTCCTGCGCGCCTATCGTGTGGGACATCTCGTGCCTGAGCGTGCGCTTCTTCTCCTCCAATGACCGGTCGTTCAGGTCGTCGATGCGGCGCGCCACCCTGATCATCCATGAGTCACCAAGCTCATACGTGTGCCCCACTCCGTAGAGCCTTCCATTCCCCGATTCGACGACGAGCGCCTTTGGATACATCTTCACTCGTTCACTGTTTGCCAGTATGGCCTCACCAAGGTCGCGGCAGTTCCCCTCACGGTGTGCGCGCAACCGCGCACCCTCGCCGCGGAAGGCGGAGTCTTCCTCCGAGCTCGGAACAGTCACGAGACAGATCGGGAGAGTCGGGGCCGTGTCGCACCCGAGTATCGCGGCTGCTTCCTGCGGAACCGGCTCGTAGTTGTCGAACGCGCGCCCCGCCGTGATGTTGACTGCCGTGATCGCCTGATACGATGGAACCGCTGCGCGGTTCGGGGCGCACGCTGCGGCAACCAGCAGGAGACAGCCGCCGAAGATGAAACGCAGGCGCGACCGCATCCTACTCGACCCGCCGTCCAGGAATGTTTGATCCGCCCTGGTGCAGTATCAGCTGGTCAACCTTTCCATCGTCGCCCATAACAAACGTGACCTGGGCATCGACAGTCCGAAGAAAAAACTTCAGATCGGACTCAGCGTGAAGCTGAACACGCTGCTGCCCTGTTGCCTGCCCGAAAAGACTCGCGCCCTCCCGCGTTATCGTCAGCCTGAAGGCGGGCGCAAGCTCGTAGACTCCGACGAGCGGCACCAGCTTCGAGGGCTCGAGCCTGACTTCTTTCCGCGTCTCCGGCGGCCGGGGCGGGAGATCGAGAGGCACTGTCGGCTCCAGGAGATGAAAGCCGATATCGTCTGGCGTAATCGTCGAGTTGCTGAGCACGATGACTCCGCGATTTCTCCTTTCGTCGAGCCCGATGAAGGCGCGGTATCCCGCCGTCCCGCCGTTGTGCCAGGTGATAGTCGTGCCGAAAGCCTCGACTATATGCCATCCAAGCCCGATATGGTTCTGCGGCCGGTCAGCGTCCCTCTGAGCAACTCGCGTTGTCGCCAGTACCGGGCCGAGCGGCGACGAGGCCGAATCGAGATTCGCCGCGAGAAACTTGAGCATGTCCGCCGCAGTCGACCGCAAGGCGCCGGCGCTCGCAATAACGTCGAAATCCCAGCCCGTGACCGGCTCGCCCTGCGCGTTGAATCCACGCGCGCGCCGCGCCGTCATCGCACTATCGAGCTTGATGCCGGTGGCCGTCATCCCGAGCGGAGCGAGAACACGCTCGCGGAGAAGATCCTCGTACGGACGGCCTGCCTTGAGTGAAAGAAGGTGGCCAAGCAGACCGATTCCGAGATTTGAATACTCGTACTGCGAGCCGATGTCGCGGGTCAGCCTGTACCCCGACAAAAAGTCGTAAAGGTCGGATACGGTATAGCCGGCGTAGGGATTCGCGACCGACGCAGGCCGGAGATTCGTCGGCAGCCGGGGAAGCCCCGAGGTCTGTGTAGCCAGATCGAGAAGCGTTATCTGGCGCTCTGCGCGTGTCGGCACCCTGACCCTGCGCGGCAGGTACATGGAGATCGGGTCATCGAGCTTCACCTCTCCCCTATCCACCATCTCGGCGAGAAGAGTGGTCGTGAATACTTTCGTTATCGACCCGATCTCGAAGACACTATTTGCGTCGAGGGCGAGTCCCTCCACGCCAGTCGTTCCTGCCGTGTGAATGCGTGGAGGCTGACCGCGCTCGAGAATTGCGACGACGAAGCCGGTGCCCCGCTTTGCCGCGATGCGGTCGGCGAGGATTGCCCGGACTGCCGAATCAGGCGCAAAACTCTGCTGGGCTGCCGCCGGCTCGGCCAACGCCAGCAGTGCGATTGCGGACGCGATCGGGAAAAATTTCTTCACTCTGCTCACTGATTACAGGGTATCAAGGCTGCTCAGATGCCGCTGCTACCAGACGGGATCTGCTTCGAGCAGCTCCTCGACAGCTTCCCTGGTGATCGGCGCGGAAAATAGATACCCCTGGCCCTGCTCGCAGTTCAATGACCGCAACTCCCTGAGCTGATCCGCCGAGCTGATTCCCTCCGCCTCCGCCCTGACGCCGATTACCTCGGCGAGCGTGAGGATGGTCCGCACGAGTCGCAGGTTGTTCTCGTCCGTCTCCATGTTGCCGATGAACGTCCTGTCGATCTTGATTCCGTGAATCGGCAGGCCGTGCAGGTAGCTGAGCGACGAGTAGCCAGTGCCGAAGTCATCGAGGTAGACGTGCACCCCGAGCGCGCGAATCTGCGAGAGAATCGAGGAGGCGTAGCGTCCCTTGTCGATTATCGCTGACTCGGTGATCTCGAGACGAAGGGTCGATGGCAGAATGCCGGTATTCTCGAGCGCCCGCGTGATCTGCTCGATGAGGCCCGGCTGCGAGAACTGGCGGGCGGAAAGGTTCACGCCGATCGAGATCGGGCTCGTCCGCGGATGCGCCGATTGCCATTCCTTGACCTGTCTGCACGCCTCGAACAGCACCCAGCTCCCCATCGGAACTATCAGCCCTGTCTCCTCTGCGACAGGTATGAAATCGGCGGGCTGAACCAGCCCGCGCTCGGGGTGCTCCCATCGCACGAGGGCTTCGAATCCTGTGACTCGACCCGTCCTGAGCGAGACCACCGGCTGATAGTGAAGACGGAACTCTCCATGCTCAACCGCGCGCCGCAGGTCTGTCTCGAGCTGGAGCCGCGCCAGAGCATCGGTGTGCATCGCCCTATCGAACAGCTCGTAGCGCGCGCGGCCCGCGGCTTTTGCCCGGTACATTGCCATGTCGGCGCTACGGAGAACCTGTTCCGGCTGGTCGTGAGACATCGAGCTGGTGACGATACCCATACTCGCGGAGGTCGTCACCTCCGCCCCGCCCAGGTTTATGGGGAACGAAAGGGCTTCTTCGATGCGCTCTGCAACGCGGCCAGCGTCACTCGTCTCGGTTATGCTCTCGAGGAGGATCGCAAACTCGTCGCCTGAAAGGCGGGCCACGGTGTCTTCGGGCCTGATGCACGCCTCGAGACGCCGCGCGACTGCGCGCAACAACTCGTCACCCGCGAAGTGGCCAAGGTTGTCGTTCACTTCCTTGAAGCGGTCGAGGTCGAGGAAGAGGACGGCGAAGAGATCGTCGGGGTGCCGTGCCGCGCGCCGCATCGCGTGACGAAGTCGCTCGGTGAAAAGTGAGCGGTTCGGCAGGCCGGTCAGGGGATCGTGAAGCGTGCTATAGAGTAGGTGCTCCTGCGTCTGCCGCTTGACAGTAAGGTCTGACCTGAGCTCGAGCTCGGTGACGAGCACCGCAGCAAGGTCGAGGAGGGAGTTCATCTCCGACTGCGTCCAGCCGTGAGGCGCGGTGTCGATCACGCAGATCGTGCCGAGCACGTGCCCGTCGCTCGTGACAACGGGGACTACCGCGTAGGCAACACCGTCCGGCGTCCGCGTCGCCTCCGCATCCTCGACCCCAGCGTTCTCTCCGGTATTGCCGAGGAACACCGCCCGCCCCGTCGACACGGCTTGCCGGGCGTACCTCAGCGCGAGGGGAACTTTCCGCCACACGCGCGAGCGCCCGGTGAGTCCCACGCTGCTCTTCACGACGTGCCTGTCATCATCCAGGAGCGACACGATCGCGACGGGCGAGCGAAGCGACCCCGCCGCCAGGCGCGCGATCCGGTCGAACGACTCCTCGCTAACGGAGTCGTACGGTGTGGGGGGTCGATCGCCGGGTCTGGTCGAAGCGGCAAGGTCGATGCGGGGCATGGTGCAATGTATGGAAGATGGACTGACAAAACCAAATGCCTGTTTAGAACAGGCTCTTTACCCATCCTCCGTCGACTGCTATTGACTGGCCGGTTACGTAACTCGCCCTCGCTGATGCCAGAAATGCGGCCACTGCCGCGAATTCTGCCGGATCGCCCAGGCGACCCATGGGAATCTCCGATTCCCAGCGGGCCAGGGCCGCTTCCCGGCTGATTCCCTCGCGGGCTGCCGCTGCCGCCGAAAGCTGCTCGACACGCTCGGTTCGGGTGTATCCGGGAAGAATGTTGTTGACGGTGATTCCCAGCGGGGCGACCTCGCTGGCCAGAGTCCGGGCAAAACCGGTGACTGCCGCGCGGACGCTGTTGGAGAGCATGAGTCCGTCCACCGGTTGTTTCACCGCAATCGACGTGACGTTGATGATCCTGCCGTATCCCCGCTCCTTCATTCCGGGCAACACTGCGCGTACCAGGTTTACGACGCTTTTCAGTGTAAGGTCGACGGCCGACTGCCACATGTCCGGCGTGAGGGTGTCGAATTTTCCGCTCGGCGGCCCGCCGGCGTTCGTCACGAGGATATCGATGCGGCCGAATCGCTTGATCGCCGATTCGACAAGCTCGTCGACTACCTCCGGCACCGAGACATCGCCGGGAAGAGCGAGCACTTCACGGCCGTGCGCGCGCCCGATTGCGTTAGCCGTCTCAGCGAGCGCGTCTCTCCCGCGGGCGCAGATCGCCAGCTCCGCCCCCTCGGCCGCGAGCTCCTCGGCGATTGCCCGGCCAAGCCCCTTGCTCGCGGCGGCGACGAAGGCGACGCGGCCGGCAATGCCGAGATCCATTCTACTTCCTCAGATAGTCGTCAGTCTTGTCGAGCCAGTCCTGCCGCGGCGGGCTGAACACATCGACGTCGAGGGTGTCCTCCAGCGCCTCTGCTTCGTGCGGGAGGTTCGATGGAATGTGAAGAACCTCGCCCGCATTGACAGTTAACTCGACATCCTGAGCCTCTCCCAGCTTGAATCGCAGCGCGCCTTCGAGGATATAGGTGAGCTGTTCGTTCTGGTGAGAGTGCTTCGGGACGACGCATCCCTTCTTGAGGTACACATGCGCGAGCATCATCCGGTCACCGGTGACGAGGCGCCTCTCGAGTTTGTCGGTGACGCGCTCCTTCGGCATGTCGTCCCAGCGATAGTGTGTTGCCTTGCTTGAATCCGTCACGGCGGTTCCGATTGTTGGGTTGAAGTAAAGTTACGCGTCCCGACGCGCTATGAAATCGAGCAGCCTTTCACGCACGGCGGGCCACTCCGAGTCGAGAACGCTGTAATAGACTGTGTCGCGCCAGCGGCCGCTGTATGTGATCATGTGCTTTCGCAGCGTGCCTTCCTCCCTGCAGCCGATTCTCAACATTGCATTGCGCGACTTCTCGTTGAGGAAGTCTGTCTTCAGCTCGACACGAACGCACTGCCACACATCGAACGCATGCAGGAGCATCAGGTACTTGGCCTCCGAGTTGACATGCGACCGCTGGAACGCCGGGGTTATCCATGTCCACCCGATCTCCACGCGCCGGTTCGGGTGATCGATGTTCCCGAACCTCGTGCTTCCTATCACGCGACCCGCGGACATATCGACGGTCACGAATGGCAGCGCGGATCCCGCGCTCGCGTCGGCCAGCGCGGACATCACGTATTCTCTCATCGAATCTGGTGTATCAGCCCTGCTGCTCGTCCAGCGCCACAGCTCCTCGAAGGCGCCGGCTTCGATCAAAGCCGGAAGGTGGGCGGCCGCCATCGGCTCGAGCCTTACACGTTCACCCTCGAGAGTGACCGGCTTCGCGTCCATTTCTTACGCGGGGGCCACAGGCGGAACCGCGGGTCGTACGAGATGGAAACCCGTCGCACGCTGGTACGCACTCGCGACTGCCATCAGCTTCGCCTCCTCGAACAGCCCGCCGAGGAACGTCAGCGAAACCGGCGTGCCGTCCGGGCGGAACCCGTTTGGCAGAATCACAGCAGGATGTCCGGTCAGGTTCGTCGCGACGAGCTGGGTCAGGTTTGCCGCGCTTGTGGGCGTGACTATCACGTCGAACCTGCTCATGAGCTCCGCCCACTCGGCAATCGCTCGCGTTCTCACGCGGTTCGCGTTGATGTATTCGACGGCCGGGATGAACCTCGCTGTGCGGAACGCGTTGGCCCAGTCGCCGCTCGACTGCTGGACCAGCTCTTTGTCGCGATTCGATCGAGTCAGATCATCGAACGCCGCCGCCGCTTCGGCAATGAGTATGAAGCGCATTGCGTCATATGGAATGTCGGGCAGGTCGACGGGAATCAGGTTTACGCCCATGCCCCGGAGGACCTCGAGGGCCCTGTCGTCGAACTGCTTCGTCGCATGGAGAGTCATCTGGCTGTTTGCCGGGTCAGTCACGGGAAGGTCGAAGGCGGCCTTCACGTATCCAATCCTCAGTCGCGATGGGGAGACACGCGCATCCCAGTTGAAGCTGGCGGCGATTGCACTGTTGTCCTTGCCGTCAGGTCCGTGAATCGCGTCGAGCACGAGTGCGCAATCCTCGACGCTGCGGCATATCGGGCCGAGCTTGTCCATGCTCCATGAGAGTGCCATCGCTCCGGTCTTCGGGACCCTTCCGTATGTCGGGCGAAGTCCTGTTGTCCCGCATTGGGTCGACGGCGAGGAGATTGAGCCGAGCGTCTCGCTTCCTATTGAAAATCCAACGAGGCCGGCTGCGGTTGCGGACGCTGGTCCCGCGGACGATCCGCTCGAACCCCCCGAGACCTTCCATGGATTGCGTGTCTTCCCGCCGAACCAGACGTCGCCCTGGGCGAGCTCGCCCAAGGTGAGCTTCGCAACGAGGACGGCGCCGGCGGCGTCGAGGCGCTGGACCACTGTCGCGTCTTCGTCGATCACCTGGCTCCGGTAGGGTCCGGCTCCCCAGGTGGTCGGGTAGCCCTTTACAGCGAGAAGATCTTTCGCTCCCCAGGGAATCCCATGAAGTGGCCCGCGGTATTTTCCGCGGGCGATCTCCGCATCTGCGGCGCGCGCCTGTGCCATCGCGCGCACTTCAGTCAGGTTAATCACGCAGTGCAGGACAGGATCGAACCGCTTGAGCCTCTGGATGTAGAGCCCGGTAAGCTGGGTCGAGGTGATCACCCTGCGGCGCATCAGCTCGGACAACGCGGTAACAGGAAGAAAGGCAAGCTCGTCGGGATCTTCCGGCGCGCGTCTCGTCGGCACGGGAGCTCGCACCATCGCGCGCTTCGCCTCGCGTGGTGGAGATTGCCCCGGCGGAAGAGGATCGAAGACAAGTGCCGGTGACAACGAGTTGGGGATTTCAACTTTGTGGAGGGCGGCGATTCGCGACTGGTTGCGCTTGAGCCCGTCCACCATCATCGCGCGTTCGGCGTCGTCGAAGCTCAGGCCGGCGATCTCTTCGGCCGCTGCAATCACCGCCGCGTTTATCTCTGCCCCTTTGGAGACCTCGGCCCAGAGGACTCCCGGGAGGAGTGTGGACCCCAGCCCGATTCCCGCGAAGTACGTCATGAACGAGCGGCGGTCGTATTTGTCGGCAAGCATGAGACGTCTCCGTGAAGTTCGCGGAGATGAAACAACTGCCCGGAGGCGTGTTACGCCATACCTTTATGGCGACCACCGAGTGGACAAGATCCCGGAGAGCTGATGCCCAGAATATTCCCGGCGTACGCCGCGCTGCTCCTGATGGCCTGCGGCCCCGCCACGAATGCAGCAGGTGATTCTGCAAGTCACGCCACGGCTGCCGATTCGTCGTTCAGTGCGATGGATCACCGCCACGGCGACATGATCGGCGTCGATCCTTCATCGCTCGCTCACACCTTTGTCCCGACTCCTGACGGCGGCGACATCATTCTCGAGCGGCGATCAGGGGACACGATTGCCGTCTCGCTGATCAGGGGCCATCTCGAGCAGATAGCGGCTGCGTTTTCGACTGGTGACTTCAGCGCTCCTGCGATGGTCCACGAAAAGGAGGCTGACGGGGCGGATGTGATGATCCGGAAAGCCGGAGTCATCACATATTCGGTCGAGGAGCGGGCGAACGGGGCATCGCTCCAGATCCGCACGAGGGACCCGGAGGCGCTTGACGCGATTCACAATTTCATCGCGTTCCAGACAAGGGAGCACCGCACTGGCTGATCACTGGACGCACTGTCCTTTCGGGTCGGGCTTGGGCTTGTCGATCACCACGCGGTGATCGAGATTGGCCACCCTCTCGGCGACATCGGCGAGGAACGAAGACACCTTGGCGAGCTTCGGGTAGCTGATGTACTGCGGCTCGTCGGTAACCTGGTGATACTCCGAGTGTGAGCCGGTGCTCATGAAGACGATCGGAATTCCATAGCGCGCGTACTCGTAGTGATCGCTGCGGCAGAAATACTGCTGAAGATGCCCGCTCGCGTCGAAGGTGTAGTCGAGCCTGAAGTTGTTAGAGGGTGCCTTGTTCACATCTTCGATGAGGTCTCCGAACTCGGTCGAAAGCCGCCGCGAGCCGAGGAGTTGGATATAGTCGGGGCCGCCGCCGGGGATGTCTGCGGCTTCCCCGCGTCCGATCATGTCGATGTTGAGCTGGGCGACGATCGAGTCGCGGGGGACTGTTGGGAAGTCGGTGAAGTGCCTGGCTCCGAAGAGACCCGACTCTTCCGCCGTGTGCCATACGAACAGCAGCGACCGGCGCGGCTTGACGGCTGCCCCGGCAAATTTCTCAGCGATCTCGAGCATCCCCACGGATCCCGAACCGTCATCGTCGGCGCCGTTGTAGATCGAGTCGAGACGGGGCGGACTTACGCTGCGCAGGCTGTCGAGGTTGAGTCTTATCGTGGCCCGCTCCTCGGTCGTCAGACCCGAGCCGGGGAAACCGGGTAGTTGATTCGTTCGCCCGACGTAGATTTTTTCGGCGGCCTTGTTGAAGGCACGAAGCGAATCGTGGTCGAGCGGTCCCTGCCCGCGGATGCCTTCGTGGTCGCTATGTGAACCGATCGCGACGTACTGATTGCGGAGGTTTGCATCGCGGCCCCGGAGGATCGCCACGACGTTCCGCGCGCCAAGGTCTTCAACCTGATACCGGATATCGCCGCGCAGCGTGCGACCTACGGAGCCCGGTCGCGCATTCGCCAGCGGCACTCCGAGAAGTTTCTGGACGGAGCCTGTCGGAACGAAGATCGACATTGCCACTCGGACCGTGTCGTCGGCGCCTCTCATGTGCTGCGATTTGCTCGCGATGTAGTTGCGAATCTGGCCGAGGGTTTCCTCCGGCCTGATGATCAGGTATGCGACTGCGCCTCTGTACCGACGGGCAATCGGGCCGGTGGGTCCCGAGAACAGGATTGCCTTGCCCTCGCCTGCTGCCGGTGGCGCAAGTGTCGAGGTATCCGCTCCATTTCCAACGTAAACAACCTGAACACCGTCGAATGACCGGGCCGTCCCCGCTTCCGGGTGAATCGGCAGGAGGTCCTGGCCGGCCACGAGCGGCGTCCCATCTGCCGACATGGGGGACTGGAAGTCGAGCGCGCGCGTATAGAGAGGAACTGCCTGGAAGAATGTGCCGTTGTCTCCGCCGGGCACGAGTCCGAGGCGGCGAACTTCACGCTCGATGTAGCTCGTTCCCCTGAAGTCGCCCGGCGTGCCCACGCGCCGGCCCATCATTGAGTCGTCGGCGAAAATGTAGAGTCGGGTCATCGCGTCGGCGGCGGTGATTGCCGTCTGCGTGGGTCCGCCGGAATGTTTCATCGGGAGCGCTTCCTGCGCACCCGCGACAGGGGCAGACAGGGACGCAAGCGGTGCGAGGACCGCGAGGGCGGCCAGTCGAAAAAATCTCGTCATCAATTGGAGATTCGGCGTTGGGGTAACGGGTCCGGAATGATACCCCTCAGTGGATCGGGAGTGCGTAAGCCCTTTGTAAGCTCTGGCGTTATCTCTGGCTGCGGCTGAATGCGTCCTCGCCGTCGAATTGCTGGAGCTTCTCGACATGCATCCAGGTGTGAACCTCGCCGATGCGTGTAAGCAGCGCGAGTATCTCTGAATTCGTCAGCGTGTCGGACCTGTCGCGCTTCATGAATCGGCACCGGTAATTGTCGACGAGAGTGACAGGCCTGTCGTTCTCCACCGGAAACACTGTGTTACCACGGTTGCCGATCATGTGGAGGTTTATCGACGTCCCGTCGCAGACCTCGGTGAGTGCTGCGCCGAGCTCGGCGGGCTGGAGCGTGCTCTCGATGAACACGTCGACGCCTGTAACGACGCGGCGGTCAACCCTGACCGCGGCGACTTCCGTCGACTGTTCAGGGATTCTGACCGCGCGGAAATCCCGCGTTCCCTTTGTGCTCGAGTCGCGGCCGAGGTTGGCGATTATCGCCTCGGCGAGCTCTGTCGTCGAGGAAGGCTTGGCGGTGCCAGCCATGTCGCCGCTTCGCATTCCGCTCTCGAGAGTGACGAGGACCGCCTGCTCGATGTCGTCTGCCGCGTCGCCTTCGCCGATGTGCCGCAGCATCATCGCGGCGCTGAGAATAATCGCCGTCGGGTTTGCGATGTTTTTTCCGGCGATATCGGGAGCAGAGCCGTGGACCGCCTCGAAAATCGCTGCGTCGTTGCCGATGTTCGCCGACGGCGCGAAACCAAGTCCTCCGGTGAGGCCGGAGGTGAGGTCGCTCAGGATGTCACCGTTCATGTTCGTCGTGACTATCACGTCGAACTGTTCGGGGCGCATCGCGAGCTGGTGCGCGCAGTTATCGATCAGGATGTGCTTCGACTCGATCTGCGGGTAACGCGGGGCGATCTCCTCGAAGGTGTGCTGAAGCATTCCCTCGGTGAGCTTCATGATGTTCGCCTTTGTGGCGCAGTGGACGCGCTTCCGCTGAGCGGCGACGGCGAACTCGAACGCGAGCTCGACGATCTTCTCGCAACCCGTGCGCGAGATTATCTTGAGCGCCTGAGCAACACCGGGCGTCTGCATGTACTCAATGCCCGTGTAGAGATCCTCGACGTTCTCGCGCACAATCACGATGTCGAGATTGCGTCCGGTGAACGGCGTGTGGACTCCGGGGAGCTCGCGGACGGGGCGCAGGTTTCCAAAGGTTTCGAACAGCGTCCTCAGGGTTACGTTCGCGCTCCTGTTGCCGTACCCGATCGGGGTCATCAGCGGCCCCTTCAGCACGACCTTTGTGCGCTCAATCGATTCGATTGTCTCGTCGGGGACGCCCGACTCGATGCCCTTTTCGAACGCGGCTGCGCCGGCGAGGCATACTTCGGGCTCTATCCGTACGCCGGTTGCTTCAACGACCTTGAGGGCGGCGGAAACGACTTCGGGGCCGATCCCGTCGCCGGGAATTACGGTGATCTTTTTCTTGTCGAATAACATGGAAGGAACTTAAAGGATGGTGGGGGGGAGCCAAAGCGGGGAGGCCGGGTTGGACTGATTGCCCGTCATGGCTGCGCGGGTTACGTTCAATCAACGGTTTCGAGTGGTTGAAACCGCCATTCGCGCGCGTAGCTCAGTTGGATAGAGCGTCGGCCTCCGGAGCCGAAGGTCGTGGGTTCGAATCCCGCCGCGCGCATTGCGGGTCCGCAGTAGTCCGCAGCCCGAGTCCGCAGTTCGTCCGCAGTTCGTCCGCAGTTCGCAGTCAGTCAGGACTTCCCCCACTCCGCCAACTTTCAGATAACTTTCAAGGATGGCACGACACCTTGAATGGCGCGACCTCCGGCTTGGCATATTTGCCAGCATCGCCGTCGCGGTGTCAGTGTTCAGCATCATCTTCTTCGCCCGGGTAGGCCAGCTCCGCGGCGACAAGAAAATCCTCTACGTCTATTCGGACGAGGCTACCGGGGTCCTTCCCGGCACTGAAGTCTGGCTGTCAGGGGAAAAGATCGGCCAGGTGAAACGGGTACGTTACAGGCCGATCGCGACAGATACCCTCAGGCGCCTCGCGATCCAGACCGAGATAATGGCGAGCAGGATGACCTTGATCCGGCGGGACGCGCGAGTCGACATCAGGCCCGGCGGAAACCTCATCGGAGCCCCGATCATCAACATCACCGGCGGCACGGCACGTTTCCCGGCGCTCGAAAGCGGCGACACCATCGCAGCCATCAGCTCCAGTGCCTTCAAGCCGCTCGGCGAGCGGGTCGCGACGCTGACCGCACGGATGGACATGCTTGCCGACACAGCTAGAAAACTTGCCGCGATAATCAACTCGTCCCAGGGAACGATCGGCGTGCTGAAGCGCGACGGACTTCCGAAAATGCCCGGTTCGGTGGGGTCGATGGACGACCTTATGCGCCAGGCGTCAGCAGGTGACGGCACAATCGGACTTGCGACACGCAACGACCTCGCCGGCCGCCTTTCGCGACTGACCGCGGCAAAGGATTCGATCTCGGCACTTCTGTCATCGGGCGATGGAACGCTTGGACGATTCGCCCGCGACTCGACCCTCATGCTGAACGTCGCGAGCATCAAGTCCCAGCTCGACTCACTCAGAACGCGCTTCTCGGGGCAGAGTACAATGTCCCGCGTGCGCACAGATTCGGCGCTGACTAAGGAAATGGCAAAGATGAGCGCCGAGCTCGCCGCATTGATGGCGGACATCAAGAAGAATCCCGGAGCGTACATCTCGTTCTGATGTTCGGGCACCGAGCCAGTGCTCCAGTGCGGATTGCGAATCGAGGACCTTGCGGCCTCAGGACAAACGGCCATTGCAGAGTCGCGACTAGGGGAGGACGAAGGACCGAGGCGGCACCGGGGACTTGCGACCTCGTCTTTGTCCTGAGTCAGCAATTAGTCGCGACTCTGCTATGGCTGTGAGTCCTGAGACCGCAAAGTCCTCGATCCGAAGTCACAACGTCCTCGCCAGCCTGAATGCTTGACCCACCTCAGGGACGCGGTTAGGTTCGCGTCATCCCCCCGTTCCCCGCCTGCCGCAGCACCCCCCTCCTCCCGCAATTCCCAGCACCGTTCCCGTGGATATCGCAGAGCTCAAGCGAAAATCTGTCTCCGAGCTTCAGGACATGGCGGAGGGGCTCAACATCCCCGACACCGCCATCACCGCAAAACCTGAGCTGATTTTCCGCATCGAGCAGAACCTTCTCGACTCCAACGTCGCGCTCCATGGCGAAGGAGTTCTCGAGATCCTGCCTGAAGGATACGGATTTCTGAGGAGCCAGGATTACAGCTACCTCGCCGGCCCTGACGACATCTACGTCTCTCCTTCGCAGATAAAACGTTTCGGGCTCCTGACCGGCGATCTCGTGCGCGGACAGGTGCGCCCGCCGAAAGCGTGGGAGCGCTACCTCGCCCTCCTCAAGGTCGAGAGCGTGAACGAGCAGGACCCCGAAGTCATAAAGACGCGCGTCCCGTTCGACAACCTTCGCCCGCGCTACCCCGA
>JBPPMU010000221.1:0-21921 GCA_051306215.1 Gemmatimonadaceae bacterium
AACCGGTCGGCGAGAATAAGCGGGAGCATCGGAGTCGTTCCGTAAAACGCACCGATAGCGATAGCGTAGATCCAGATGAGCCTAGACGCCGGCTCGGCCGGCCTTGTCACGACGGTGCGAATCGCCCCTCCACGTGACTGCTCCCTAAGTGCCTGGCGCTCATGCGTAGAAAGCTCGACTTGCGACTCGCGGAGATACTTCCACGCGAAGATGCTCACGAGGATGCAGAGCGTTGCAGAGCCAAGACCAGGTGCCGTACGGCCACCGACTCCAACGAGAATCGACCCGAGAGCGGGGCCTATCACTGCTCCGAGGCTCGTGACCGCTGAAAGCCAGCCCAGCGCCTTCGCCCGGTCCTTGCCCTCGGTGATGTCGGCGACATATGCCTGAACAACACCTATGGTCCCGCCGCCGAGGCCCTGGATCACCCGGGAGACAAAGAGGAGCCACAGGGAGCCGGCAAACGCAAAAATCACGTACGCAAAGGCTGAAACAAGGAGGCCCACCAGGATGGCGGGTCGCCGGCCATAGTTGTCTGACATCCGCCCCCAGGCCGGGGCGCTGACGAGCTGCGCCACCGAAAAGGCGGCGATGAGTGCGCCCACCATCGCGGCGTTTGCGCCCATCCGCGTCGCGTAAAACGGGAGGAGCGGGTATATGATTATCAGCCCCAGCATGTCCACGAACGCCGTGACCATGAGGACTGTGAGCTTTCCCTTCACGCGTGACCTGGATGTTAGCGTTTGAAGCCAGACGCCGAGCGTCCAATCTATGAAGAGGTGTTTGGAACGTAAGCTGCCCTGCGTGTAAGAATCTCTAGCCCTCCACACGGAGATCGAATGAAAAGACTCAAATGGCTGGCCCTGTTCGCGGTCGTCGCGTTCATCCCTGCGTGTGCCACAGGGAAGAATTATCAGGAGCGGGCAAAGACGATGGTGGAGGTCGACAACCAGTCTCTCGCCGACATGACTGTCTACGTCATCCGGGGAAGCCAGCGAGTGAGGCTCGGCATCGCGAGCGGGCTGCGCAAGACGGAGCTGACAATTCCGCAGGGAATCGTGTTCGGCGCCACGTCGCTCCGCTTCCTCGCGGATCCAATAGGGGGAACCGTCACGCCGGTGTCAGAGGAGATCACTGTTTCCGAGGGCGAGACCGTCATCCTGCGAATACCACCCGGGCGCTGAGATCCCGGTCAGCTGATCTGTGCGAGGTGATGCCGCAGATGCCCGATGTAGTCTCTAACGAAGTATTCGAGCGTTGCGGGAGTAGCGCGGGGAACGGTCCGCCAGGCAATCTGGTCGAGGTTGTGCCGGACCCTCGCCTTCGTCAGGCTCTCAGGCGACATCTCGCCAATCACTGAAGCGATGTGCGCGTTGAGCGAACGCCATAAAGTTATGAGCTCGGTCCAGGGGCGCGAGTTGTAGTTCTGGACCCGCACCCACGCGTCCTGCTCGTATCGCGGAAACACGAGCTCTTCACTGAGCTGTGCCCCGACGAATCTCGCGTGGTTGTTGGACGCTGAATCTATGAGGTGTCCGAGGACTTCCTTGGGTGACCACTTCGCCGGCGACGGGCGAATTGATGCTGCCTCGTCACTCAACGACATGAGCCTCGTTGACTCCGAGGCGATTATTCGTCTGAGCTCGTCAGCAATGTCCCTGCCCATGTCACGGGCCAACGCGGAGGAACTTCTCCTCGTATCGCTCGATCGAATCCTGGATTACGCTGATCGCCACTTCGCTTTTCTCCCAGCCGACTATCTCGACGCGCCGTCCCTCGAGGTCCTTGTAGATGTGGAAGAAGTGCTCGACCTCCTTGAGGTAATGCTGTGAGAGGTCGGCTATGTCGAAGTAGTCATGATAGAACGGGTCGTTCGCCGGCACCGCGATGATCTTGTCGTCCGGCTCCCCGCGATCGAGCATCTTGAGAACGCCCAGGGGGCGACAGTCTATCTGGCAGCCGGGGAATGTCGGCTCGTTGATGCTCACGATTATGTCGAGCGGATCGTTGTCCTCGTGAAGCGTCCGCGGGATGAAGCCGTAGTCGCCCGGGTAATGGACCGCCGAAAACAGGACGCGGTCAAGCCGGAACTGTCCGCTGACCTTGTCGAGCTCATACTTGTTCCGGCTCCCGCGAGGGATCTCGACGACCGCCGTCACGACCTCGGGCGGATTTGAGCCGACAGGGAAATCATGCCATGGATTCACGCCTGTAACTTATCCGCATTCCGAAGCTCGAGCAGCAGGCTTGCGACTCCCCGGTTTCGCATTTCCGTCGCGAGCGCCTTGCCCGACGCCTCGGGCGACTCCCCATCGACTTCGATCGAGCCGCGCACGGGGTTTCGCGCCGCAGGATCGCTGACGAGGGCGTGAAGCACAAGACCCGTGCTTGCGCCTTGCATCGCCAGTACCGCTATCGGCATGCGTGGCACCCCCTCGAGCTCGGCCAGAAACGCCCGCTCGGCGCGTGCGGCGACAGACGTGAGCTGATGATCGAGCGGCGCTACGATTTCCCTCATCTCCTCGTCGTCTTCGCGGATTTCAATCGCGACTACACCCTGCCCCGCCGCCGGAAGCCAGTCGGGCGCGTCGAGATATTGCGTGATGCGGCGGCTTGCTCCGAGGCGGATCAAACTGTCGGCGGAAAGGATTGCGGCGTGAACCATTCCGGTTTCGACCTTGCGGAGGCGGGACGGCACGCTTCCGCGCAGCTCGACGCCTTCCAGATCGCGCCTGTGCAGGAGCAGCTGAGCGCGACGCCGAACGCTCGACGTTCCGACTCGGGAGCCGGCAGGTAGCGACTCGAGGTCGTCCGCACCGGTGACCGGATTCACGACGAGCACATCGCGGGGATCCTCGCGCTCGAGAGTCGCCGCCAGCGCCAGTCCAGGCCTGAGCTCGAGGGGAAGGTCCTTCAGCGAGTGGACCGCGCAGTCGACTTTCTTTTTCGAAAGGGCGACCTCGAGCTCGTGAGTGAAAAGGCCGGGCGCGCTTGATTCGCCGGTCGGCTTCTCGCGTTTCCTGTCGCCTCTGGTTTTCACCGTTACGATCTCCGACGCGATACCCCGGAGCTCGAGCAGAGACGCCACCATCCGCGCCTGTCTCATCGCCAGCTCCGACGCCCTTGCCGCGATCCGGACGGGCGGGCGGGCTGTCACGCGAGCGCTCGCTGAATGGCCGCGACCAGGGCGTCGCTGACCGGCTCGCTCGCCTCGCAGAGGATCTCGATTCCCGCCGCGTTCAACGCCTCTGTCACGCGGTCACCTATCGATGCCGCGGGCGCCTGATTCGCGGAATCCTCTCCGGCCGCGGCGAGGTACGCGCGAACGGCAGCGGTCGAGAGGAATACGACTGCATCCGCCGCGACCCTGTCGAGCGCGCGCCGAAGCCGCCGCACCGCCGCGTCGTTGGCAACGCTACGGTAGGCATCGACGGTGACCAGCCGCGCGCCGCGCCCGGCGAAATAGTCGGCAACGAGGCCGTCGAACCCCTCAGGCGAAATGAAGAGAACGCTCGAGCCATCGACGTCGGACCGCTCGCCGAGGCTTTCGATGAGTGACTCTTCAGTGAATCCCGGGGGAATCACGTCGACGGTAATGCCGTGCTCGAGCAGCGCTGCCGCTGCATCGGCCCCGACGGCCACGACAGACAATCCGGCGAGTGCCCGCGAATCGCGCCCGCTTCCAAGCAGCTGCTCCCAGAAAATCGTCACCGAGTCACGGGTGGCGAATACAAGCCATTTGTACTCATCGAGGCGCGAGACGGCTTCCCGGAGAGGCGACAGGTCGAGCCGGGCGACGAGGCGTTCCGGAACAAACAGCACCTCTGCACCCAGATCCCGCAGTCTCTCGGCGATCACGCCCGATTGCGACTCGGGATCGGCGACAACGATCCGCCTGCCGAAGAGGGGCCGATTTTCGAACCAGCTCATCTCCTCGCGGAGGATCACCGGCCAGCCCACCACCAGGATCGCCGGCCCTGTCAGGCCGGAGATTCTCACGCTCTCTGCCAGGTCACCGAGAGTCGCAGTGACGGTCCGCTGGGTTTTCCGCGTGCCGCGCTCCACGGCGGCCGCGGGTATCTCCCCGGGCATTCCTCCCTCGAGCAGCGCTTCGGTGATCGCAGCGACTGTCTTGACGCCCATATAGATGACGATTGTTCCGCCTGATTTCGCCAGCGCCGCCCAGTCTGTCTGCGTCGCGCCGCGACCGGGCACTTCCCTGCCGCTGACGAACGTCACAGATGCGCCAAGCCCGCTATGCGTGACTGGAATCCCCGCGTATGACAGCGCGGCGACACCGGCCGTGATTCCGGGAACAACCTCGAAAGGGACGGATGCGTCATAGAGTGCCTGCGCCTCGTCCCCACCCCTTCCGAAAACGAATGGGTCCCCTCCCGTGAGCCGCACGACACGCTTGCCGCTCCGGGCAAGACCAACGAGGAGCTCCTCGACCTGGCGCTGGCTCACGCGCTTGCTTTCCTTCCTCCGGCGGCCGACGAAGTAGAGATCGGGGTGTCCCGACTCCCTCGCGCCGGGTGGCAGGAGAGCGCGATTCACCGAAGAATCGAACACTATCGCGTCGGCGCGCTCGATCAGGTCGCGCCCCCGCGCCGTGATCAGGCCGGCATCTCCCGGTCCGGCCCCGACGATATGAACGATGCCAGCACCGAACGCTTCCCGGTCATCCGCTTTCATCGGCTCTCCGTTCTCTCAACCTGACGCGAATTCCCCCGCGCATGCTGAAGGGACGCCTGCTTCATGGGGCTGAAAGGTCACACTCTGGCGCACGCCATGCAAAACGGGCAACGTTGGCAGGTGCCAACAATCATCCCCCGATCATGACCAACATCGACGTCCTGCTTCAGGAGCACCGCAAGTTCGACCCGCCTTCAGAGTTCAGCTCGGCGGCGCACATTTCGTCGCCGGAGATTTACGAAAGCGCGGCAAGGAATTCAGAGGAATACTGGGCGGCTGAAGCGGAAAAGCTCGAATGGATGAAACCCTGGAACACGGTTCTCGAGTGGACGCCGCCTCACGCGACGTGGTTCGCCGGGGGAAAGCTTAACGTCTCGGTCAACTGCATCGACCGGCACCTCCGCGGGCCCCTCCGCAACAAGGCCGCGCTGATCTGGGAAGGTGAGCCCGGCGACCGGAGGACCCTCACGTACTGGGACCTCTATTGCGAGGTCAACAAGTTTGCGAACGCGCTGAGGGAGCTTGGCGTGGAGCGCGGCGACCGCGTCGCGATATACCTGCCAATGATCCCGGAAGCGGCGATCTCGATGCTTGCATGCGCGCGAATCGGGGCGATCCATTCGGTCGTCTTCGGCGGGTTCTCGCCTGAATCGCTGAGCGACAGGATCAACGATGCCAAGGCGAAAGTGCTCATCACGGCCGACGGCGGATACAGGCGCGGACAGGTGATCCCGCTCAAGCGGAATTCAGACAAGGCGCTCGAGGAAACGCCGACGATAGAACACGTGATCGTCGTGCAGCGGCGGCCCGGGTCAGGCGGTGACGAAGCGTTCGCGGAAATGGAGGAGGGCCGCGACCACTGGTGGCACCGGATCGTTCGCAACCAGCCGATTCATTGCGATCCCGCTGAAATGGATGCCGAGGACGTCCTCTACATCCTCTACACGTCGGGCACGACGGGAAAGCCGAAAGGAATCGTCCATACCACCGGCGGATACCTGACCGGGGTGACGTCGACGACGCGGATCGTGTTCGACCTCCGTGACGAAGATGTTTTCTGGTGCACCGCGGACATCGGGTGGGTGACCGGCCACTCGTACGTAGTTTATGGTCCTCTGGCTAACGGCGCGACAGTCGTGATGTACGAGGGCGCCCCTGACTGGCCCGACAAGGACAGGTTCTGGGAAATCTGCGAGAAACACGGCGTTACGATTCTTTACACCGCGCCCACCGCAATTCGCGCTTTCATGAAATGGGGGGACGAGCACCCTGCCGCACACGACCTCTCCCGTCTCAGGCTGCTGGGCTCAGTCGGCGAGCCGATAAATCCAGAAGCGTGGATGTGGTATCGCGAGCACATCGGCGGCAATCGCTGCCCGATAGTCGATACCTGGTGGCAGACTGAGACAGGCGCGATAGTGATCTCGCCGCTACCAGGTGTCACGTCAACGAAGCCGGGCAGCGCCACGATGGCGCTTCCGGGATATCACGCCGAGCTTCTCGATGTGAAGGCGGAGCCGATTCCCGTGGGAGGTGGGCTTCTCGCGATAATGCGTCCCTGGCCGTCGATGCTGAGGACGATCTGGAACGACGACCCGCGATACGTCGAGACTTATTTCTCGAAATGGCCAGGGCGCCCTGACATCTATTTCCCCGGCGATGGCGCGAAGCGGGACGACGAAGGCTACTTCTGGATTCTCGGGCGGGTTGACGACGTGCTCAACGTCGCGGGACATCGCATCGGCACGATGGAGGTCGAGTCCGCCCTCGTCGAACATCCGTCGGTGGCGGAAGCGGCAGTCGTCGGCCGGACACACGAGCTCAAGGGCCAGGCGATCGCCGCATTCGTGACCCTGCGGGACGGTCGGAAGCTCACGCCGGCTCTCCGGGACGAGCTCAGGCAGTTTGTTGCCGACAAGATCGGCGCGCTGGCACGCCCCGACGACATTATTTTCAGCGCGGATCTGCCCAAGACTAGGTCGGGAAAGATCATGCGCCGGCTTCTCCGGGATGTCGCCGAGGGTCGCACGCTCGGGGACACGACGACCCTCGCGGATCCGAACGTCGTCGCGAGCCTGAGGGACCAGTACGAGGCAGAAGAGGGATAGGGTGATCGCGGGGGTATGAACTCTGCCTTACATTTCAGGCAGCCACATCACACACTGGAAGGTCCCATGCTAGGTGGTTTGTTTCCCGAATCAATTTTCGGCAGGAAGCTCAACCCGAACGCTGAGCGGCGGCTGCGGCTGTCGCAGGCCCGCGCCGAAGAGACGATAATCCGCGCCCACGTCGACAACGCCCTGATGTTCGTCGACACGCTTGCTGAAGACCTGTCATTCGACAGGGCAATCGATACTTACGTGCGCGTGATGGGGATTCCGGAGCCGCTCGCCAGCACTGTTGCGACGCGCGCACTCGTGAGCCTTGGCCGCGACCTCGTTCCCTTCCGGCGTCGGGCGAGAGAAGAGGGTCAGGAGGACGAAGAGGTCAAGCCGCGCCTCCGGCTCGATGATGCGGCCGCGAGGCAGAAGAACGTCAAGCGAGCCTAGGGCGGGAAAATCCAGAAGGGAAACGGATTGGGCGGATCAACCAATCCGAGGGAGAGAAGGGCTCCCCGCGCTGGCATCGCTTCGGTGCGAGATCCAGGGATGCTTTTTGGTTTCACCCAGAAAAAGCGCGAATGTGTTTCCGGGTGGAGGTTTGCCAGGCGACGAACCCGCCAGCCCGTCGCTTTATCCGCCAAATCCGTAAAATCCGCCCAATCCGTTCCCCCTCCGGGTTTACCGTTGTTCGGACTCCAGAGTGAATGAGGATGTATCCCGGAAATCGAGCACCGCCATAACGAACATCGCGAGCACGATAATCGCCGAAACAACGCACCACTGGCATATGGCGTGGATGACGAACAGCTCGAGCCAGGTGAGATAGGCTGAAAAAAGCAGCCCTGACCCCGTCAGCCCGACGAGTACCAGCGACACGTTACGCGAATCCGCAAATCGCTCAGTGGTGCCGGCAAGTGACACAACGAATGCCGTCACATACCAGGCAACTCCCCACCCCGCAACCGGGAAGCCGAGGAACGTTGCCCACTTGCTGGTATTGACCGTCTCGCACGAGCCTACGCTGCACGTCAGCGACCCAAGCATGCCGAGCTTGTAGAAGAGCAGGTAGAGTGCGAGGAAGATCCCGGCGAGCGCGAGCGCAGCCATGATCATCCGTTTTGTCATCCGGCTGGAGCAGCAGGTGGCGGCGCCGCGGGCGCGGCAGCAGCCGCAGCTTCGGCGACCGCCGAATCGACAGCCGCCTTAAGGACGTCATACGGGAGCGCGCCGGGATACATCTTGTCCCCAATGATGAACGTCGGGGTCGACCCCACGCGCCGCCGCTCCCCCTCGGCGAGGTTCGCCATGATTCTGCCCTGATGCTTCCGCTGGTCATAACACGTCCGCCACACGCCCACGTTGAGTCCGATATCGGTTGCGTATTTCTCGAAGAATGGCCGGGGATTGCTCGCGGCCTGCGTGTTCCACTGATCCTGGCCCATGAAGATGCGATCATGCATCTCCCAGAATCGGCCCTGGTCGTCGGCGCAGGCAGCTGCATTGTGGGCCGGCTGGCTGTTCCGGTGCTGAGGAAGCGGGAAATCGTAGAACGTGAACCTGGCCAAACCAGCATCGACGATGCGCGACCGGACATCTGGCTCCGTAACCGTTGCAAACTGCGCGCACCCGGGGCACTCGAAGTCCGCGAACTCGATGATGTGAACGGGGGCATCAGGATTGCCCTTGGTGTATCCCCGCGACGCGCCGCCGGGCGCTGACGGATCGACTGCCACCGCCTCGGTCACGGGAACCGCCGGTTTGCGGAGGAGGACGTAGCCAAGTATGCTTGCCCCGACAACCGCAATTGCACCAAGTACGAAGTAGAACCGGCCTGGCCGGTTTGATGCGTTGCGGACGACGTTCTTGCGATTGTTTTTCTTGCCAGCCATTGCGAGAGCCGCCTTGAAGGATGAGATGCGCTCGGGCCGCGGTGCGCGACGACTGAAAAGCTAGGGGAGAGGTAAAACGTTATGCAAGCTGATGTCCTGAGAGTTCCTGTTGGTCCCGGGGCGATGCACGTCGAGAGATTCGGTCACGGAGGGACTGCCGTGATCCTCATTCACGGCTTCGGGACATCGACCTTCCTCTGGCGAAATGTCGCGCCGGCGATCAGCGACGCGGGGCATACCGCCTACGCCATAGATCTCTTCGGGCACGGCGAATCCGACAGGCCGTTCGACGCGGATTTCGGGATCGCTGCCCAGGCGGAGTATCTCGACGCGGCAATGACGGCGCTCCGGGTTGCCCGAGGGATCATCGTCGGCATGGACATCGGGGGCGATGTCGCACTGCGGCTAGCCGCCACGCGGCCCGAGCGGGTGGAGAAGCTCGTCCTCATCAACACTCCAGCGTTCGACGAAATCCCGGGGCGCGATATCACCCAGATGCAGCGCAGCACAGCGAAGTTCGCCTTCCGTACAACCCGGGGGATCCTGGGGGCCGCGCCACTTGTCGAAGGGGTACTGAAGGGAAGCGTTTCGGATCCGGAAACGCAGATGCCGGTGAAGCTCATAGCGCGTTATCTCGCGCCATTTGTGGGGAAGGACGGGGTGAATCACCTTCTGACGCTCGCGAGCTCGATATCCGGGGACGACATGGAGGAAGTGGATCTCAGGACCATCCACGTCCCGGCCCTGATCGTTTGGGGCGAAGCCGACCAGTGGCTCGATCCAAAGCTGCCGGACCGGCTGGTCAACGCCCTCCCGGATGGACGCCTCGTCAGGCTTCCCGGGGTCGCCCGCCTGGTCCCGGAGGAGAATCCGGAGCAGATGAGTGAGCTGCTGCTTGATTTTGTGAGGAGACGCGCGGTCGCCTGACGCCCAGCGCCACCAAAACACCGGACACATCTCACTTGCGCGGAATGACTCCAAATACGGGCACTTTTTGATTAGATTGAGAGTATAAGCATCAAATTCCTCTCACACGAATTAATGAACAAAACGAAGCCTAAATACGCGAGAAGCGCAGCGCCTGTTGCGACTCCCTTCGAGGAGGCCCGCGACGAGATGTTCCAGCACATCATGAAGAGCGGGGTCATCGGCGCCACGCCTGACGACCAGAAAGAGTGGTTCGACGGCGCAATGACCTACATCGCCGAGAGATATCACGAGCTGAGCCCGAAGCAGATCGCGGAGCTCAGAGTGCTTGGCGAGCGGTTCTCGCAGCCCGCGAAAGTAAAAGCAGCAGTCTAGTTGTAAGGTCTGGCGTGCGGAGCGAGCCTAGCGCCGCTCCGGCGTCGCCCGGCGAATCACCAGCCCTATTCGCGCGCCCCCTCCCAATCCGGCCTCGAACGACGTCGTGACCCCGCGCGCGACAGGTCCGTCGACCCCGACAATCAGCAGCAGGAACACGCGGCCCGTCCGGCCGTCGTCGAAACGTGTGCTGACTCCCCCGCCGGCGTACGGACCGTATCTGCTCTCCCTGAACGGATCGAGATGGAACCGGTTGACGAAGTCGAGTCTCGCGCTCACACCGGCCTCGGTCGCGCCAATCCCCGCCACGACCCCGCTCCTGAGATACGTTCCCAGGCGCCACGTCACCCCTGCGCCCGCGTGGACGGCGTTCGGCTCGGCGAAGATCGCGTCGACCCTTCCCTCGGCTGTCTGCGCGCGGGCTGCGGCCGCAGGAACTATGGACACTGCTGCTGCGAGCAACACCGTCAGCGGGAGCTCCTTCACGACTGTGCGGCCCTCCTGGCCCGCTCGAGAGCCAGGGTGTAATCGACAATCGACAGCACGGAGACTCCGCCGATCACAAGGATCAGCGCGTACACGGCCGAGGGCACGATAAGAACGGCGAGAAGTGCCGCGAGCTGCAGGACGGTCACAACCTTCCCCAGCGGCCGGGCGCGGAACGAGCCCACCGTAAGTCCCGGAATGAATCGTGCCACTACGAAGCCGACCGCTGTCGCGATGTCCCTCGCGAGGAAGATGAAATACTGGCCGGTGCCAAGCTTCCCCTCGACGAGATACGACGTGACGGCGGCAAGCACAAAAAGGCGGTCGGCGATCGGGTCGATGAGGGCCCCCATCACCGTCGAGCTGCGTGAGCGCCGCGCAAACCAGCCGTCGAAAAAATCCGTTGCCGCGGCGGCTGCGATCAAGGCGAGGCGCCAGGCGGTTCCATCAACGACGACGAACGCAAACGCCAGCAGGAGGCGGGAAAGTGAAATGCTGTTTGGAAGATTGAAGAACGTTCCTCGCTCCATCCCCAAAGCTAGACCGGGTCGCTGACGCTTGCCAGCATCGACGGCAAACTCTAGGTTCCCGCAGTGTCGCGAGCCTTGAGCGAGTATCACCTTCTCCCTGCGGTTTACGTAGCCGCGGCAGCGGTGATGGTGATGTGGGACGTGCTGGTCGCCGGCCGCGTTTCACAGCTCCGTCGTGCGCCACGCACGTTCGCTGCGGTCACCGCCCTCGCCGGGCTGCTCATCGTGCCGGCGCTGCTCATCGCCTACGCGTCGACTTCGATACTCTACGGCCGCGGGATACAGCCAATCGCCTGGGTCTGGCCGTTCACCGCGGTTCTGTTCGCCATCCAGGCGACATTCGCCCTGACACGGCGCCTCGTCACGCCGATGTTCGGCGTCCCGATATTCGTCTACAACCTCATCATCGCAATAGTTGCGGTATCGCGTTATTCAATCGCGCATGGCTGGCTGCCGCCGGACTTCGGCATGGCTGTCTCCGCGGCGCACACGAGCTCGCTTGGATTCTTCTTCGGGGCCGCAGCGCTCTGGGGCCCGCAGTTCATCCAGGTTCCCGTAATGTCGCCGTCGCTGCCCTCACGATGGCGGTTCGGGCGGATCGTGCGCGCGGGAATCGCTGCGTCAGCGGCAGCGCTCGCGGGGCTTGTGCTGATAGAGATGCCGAACGCCTTCGCTACCGCCAAGAGTTATGAGCGATACGCGAACCTGAAGCTGCAGGAGCAGCCTGAGGGGGATTTTGCCCTTGGCCTGAAGATCTACCCGGATCTTCGCGGACCACCGCCCCCGATGGCGATGGAGAGGGACATCGCACTCGCTGACACGCTTCTGTCGAAAGCTGTCTCGATAACCATCACGCCCGAAGGTGCCCGGCTCGCGTCGCTCGACTCGATCGCGCGCACAGTCGAGGATCGAAGGGCCGACAGCGCGGTGATAATCATTTCGCTCGCGTACCCGAAGGACGCCGCGCAGCAGTTCCGCGCGTCGCCGGAAGAGTACACGAGGCGGCGCGTTGCCGACATCGACAGGATATCCCGGCGCCTGCGACCCGATATCCTGATACCAGCCGTCGATCCGAACGGAGAGGGAGCGCGCCATCTCGGCGCCCAGCCGGCCGAGTACTGGACCGACTATTTCACGCGCGCGGCGAACATCGCTCATCATGTAAACCCGAATATCAGGGTTGGCCTTTCCGCATCTACCTATGGGGCGCGTGACAGCACGCTCTACTTCTGGGCGGCGGCACGCGGGTCGCCGATAGACGTCGTCGGGTTCTCGATGATGCCCGGATTCGACGGGGCGATATCGCTCGACACGCACATGCGCATCGCGCAGCGATGGATGAGGGCATTCCCCACGCGGCCCAAGCCCCACTGGGTATTCTCGGCGGGTGGTTATCCTGTGACCCACGGCGAGGCAAGCCAGGAGCTGGCGTTCTGGGGAGTGCTTGCCTGGGCAACCACTCAGACGCCGATCAAGGGACTCATCGTCACGGAGGCGGGCGATTACGACGTGATGCGCGGCCTGCGCACTCCGTCGGGAAGGTATCGGCCAATAGTCTCCGCAGTGATGCGCGCGCGGCGCGGACTCGAGGAGACAGTAGCGCCGCAGTGATGACGGCTAGCCTGGGATTCCCCTGGCAGAGACCCCGGTGCCCCTCACAACTCCCTCGACACGTCTTGCGGGATCGAAATATTCTCGCGCCAGCGCCTGAATATCGTCAGCCGACACGTCGGTTATCTGCGCCTCGTATTCGTCGAGCTCGGCGGGCCCGGAGCCGAACATCCACGCATCGAGAAGCTCACCGAGAATCGCCGCCCCGCTCTCCTGCCTGATCGCGTGTGACCCGATCGCGTACCGCTTCGCGCGCGCAAGCTCGTCGTCACTTACTTTCTCGGCGCGGAATCTCTCGAACTCCCGCAGCAATCCTTCACGCGCCACGTCCTCCTTCTCCGGTGAGGTGGCGATGTATGAGACGAACATCCCGGCAAGCTCGTTGTCGCTCGAGTGAGCGTGCACTGTGTAAGCAAGAGACTGCCGGTCGCGCAGCTCGTCGAAGAAGCGACCGCCAAGTCCGCTTGCTATCGTCGCGGTCATCTGGGCGGCGTACCGCCTGTGGTCCCTGCGTGAGGGGCCGGGGAACGCGAGGGCGAGAGCGGTCTGCGCCTTGTCTCTCGATTCGGCCGTGGTGACCTGACGCGGCGGCCAGACCGGCGCCGGGACTGTCGAGGCGTGCGACGACTTCGCAAACGTGAGTGCCCGCGAAACCACTCCGGCGACATCTTCGGGTACCACGTCCCCCACCACTCCAATCACGAACTGCGAGCCAAGCAGGGCGCCGCGATACCACTGGCGAACATCCTCGACATTCAGTGCCCTCAGCGATTCCTCGCTGCCGAGCGGGTAGAGTGAGTACGGGTGGCCGTCCCACGCGCCGGCCATCACGAGTCGCATCGGATATCTGTACATGTCGTCGCGCAGCGCTGACAGATCAGACAGTATTACCGACCGCTCGACCTCGATTGCGTCCTCGGGAATCACGGAATCGTGAATCACGTCGGCGAGAAGCTCGACAGCCGCTTCGAAATGTTGCACGGGAACCGACATCGACCAGCCAAATGATTCACTGCCGACACTGACGCCGATGCTGCCACCGAGCATCTCCGAGTCCTCGGCTATCTGGGCGGCGGTCCGCGTCGATGTTCCCTTCACCGAAGTGCGCATTCCCAGCGTGGTGATTCCACTCTGAAGCCGTTGCTCGTCTCTTACTCCACCCACCGCATGGACTGCGATGTGAGCGAAGGCGGCGCCCGGCTTCGGCCGCACGAGAACCGGCGTTCCCCCGGAGGTGACGAACACTGACACACCCGCCTCGACCCGCTCGAGTGCGGGAGCTTCGGCCGCACGTGGTGGAGCGGGCTCATCTCTCGGCGGCAGCTCATCGAGCGGATCCGGCCGCTTCGATTCGAGGAGGCCCGCCATTTCAGCGGCGGACGATGCAATGCGGGGTGACGCTGACGGCCGGTAGACCACGATCGCTGCGCGGTCGGGGATCAAGTAACGTGAAACGACCTCGTGAACTTCCTCGCTCTCGACGGCCATGAAACGGGCGAAGTAGTCATCGCCGAGCTGCCATCCGCCGAGGGCTTCCCATTCGGCGAGGTGATTGGCCTGGCCTTCCATCGACTCGAACCGGCGCATCCAGCGCGCCTCGAAGATCCGTTTCACGCGCTCGACGTCGCCCGGATCGATTGGATCCTCGCGCAGGGATCTCACCTGGTCCCACGCCGCACCCGCCGCATCGACGACGCAGTCAGGCTGGGTCTCCGCATGTATGACAAACACGCCGAGCTCGGTCGGCGAGTAGTTGTATGCGCTCACCGATGAGGCGAGCTGCCGTTCGCGAAGAGCGCGATACAGGCGGGAAGCGCGGCCTGCCGCCAGCAGATGCGCGGCGAAATCGAGAACCGGAGTGTCTTCGTGAAGCGCGTCCGGTGTTCGCCATCCGAGAACCAGCTGGGACTGAGTGATGTCCCCGTCGAGCTCGCGGTACCTGAGATCCTCGTGATGCGGCTCCGGAGGGCCGGGTGTGCGAACCGGCTCGGCATCGGTGAGTGGACCATACAGCGCCTCGATCCGCGTCATCGCGTCGTCAGGATCGACATCCCCGACTATGCTGAGGATCGTGTTCGATGGCTGGTAGAAATTGCGGTAGAACCCCATCATGGCGGGCCTGTCGAGCGCGCGAAGTCCCGCTTCGTGCCCGATTCTCCAGCGGCGGATCCGGTGCTCGTCATGGAGCACCTCGTACAGCGTTTCGACGGCGACGGCCGTCGGATTGTCGGACTTCCGCTTCGCCTCCTGGATTATCACCTCGAGCTCCTTCGAGAGCTCGGCTGCATCGATGACTGAATTCGCGTAAGCGTCAGCCTGGATATCGAGGCCGGCAGCGAAGCCCGACGAAGGCAGGACCGTGTAGTAAACTGTCTGGTCGTAGATGGTGTGAGCGTTGAGATAACCGCCGCTTCCCTTCGTCTGCTTCGCTATCTCGCCGACACCGCGGCGCGACGTTCCCTTGAAGAACATGTGCTCGAGAACGTGCGCAATGCCGCTCACATCGTCGGTCTCATCGAAGTACCCGGCCTTTACGTATGTGACGATTGCGACGACCGGAGCCGAGCTGTCGCGGCGGATGAGAACTGTGAGGCCGTTGGGGAGAACAGCGCGCCTGACCGTTGAGGGGTCGATGAAGGAAGCCATTACTGAATATCGCCTCCTGACGGCTCAGGCGAAGGGGCGCCGCCGCAGCACGAGCAGGCCCGCCACGAAGCAGAATGCGCTGTATCCCAGCAGCCACAGCACGTTGTTAACGTCGACTGGCTGGCCCTGGATCAGGAGCGGAACCATTTCCGGCAGATTGTATATGGGTGGCAGCACGCTGAGGATCATCCGCCTGATGCCGGTCTCGAACTGCCACATCGAGTGAAGAATCGACGAGCCGAGAAAAACTGCAGCGAGGATAGGCCAGTCGTACCTGAAGAGACTCGAAACGAGAAAGGCGACGCCGCCGAATGAGAGGAATACGAGCGCGCAGAAGACGAGCGGCCCGACGAGCGGGACAGGGGCCGCGAAGATCGAGAAGATTCCGAGAAGGATTGCACAGACAAGCAGGAACCCCACGAGGTAGATGAAGAACACCTGAGCGTAGTAGGCGGGGATCCCCACGGGCTTGGAAAAAAGGAACCTGAAGTACCCGAGCTTCCGGTCGTTCGAGACGATTCCGTTGAGGGCGATGAAGGCGCAGATGAACGGTACCTGGATGAGAACGGCGGCGAGCAGTCGCTCTGACATCCTCTCGTCGAGATTTCCTCCCATTGCCCTGAAAGGACCGACGACGGTGAACCCGATGAGGAAGCCGACAACGAGCAGAGCTACCCCGCGCTCGCGGATGAAATCGCGGAACTGCCACAACGCGTAGCGCCTCAGGTTCGACCGGCTCATCGTTTCTCCCCGACGGCTTCCCTGAACTGCTGCTCGAGGACGGACCTCGAAGGCACGACGCTGGCGAACACGACTCCGGCGGCGATCGCCTGAGACACGCCTGCGTTGAGTTCGCCAAGGTTTTTCACCGGGATCTCGAACTCGCCGTTGCCGGTATCGACTGAGTCAGGAAATATCCCGGTGATTTTCTCGCCGCCCTGAGCGACGCTGAGCCGGTAGACACTCGCGGTTTCGGCTGATTTGTCGTATCCGGTCCTCACAAGTCGCTGAAGCTTGCCGTGATCTATTATCACAACCCTGTCGGCGAGGCGCTGAAGCTCATCGAGATTGTGGGACGCGATGATAACGGTGCGACCTGGCCGCCTCAGTGACTCGACTATGTCGCGGAAACGCTGGGTCCATACGGGGTCCAGACCGTGTGTCGGCTCATCGAGGATCATGACCGACTCCTGGCGGAGGAGAGACTGCGCCAGTCCGAGCCGCTGAAGGTTTCCCTTCGAGAGCGCCTTCACCTTCTTTTCCCGGTGCTCGCCGATGCCGAGCTGCTCGATGACCGCGTCGATGCGTGCCTTTATCTCGCCGGGCGGAATCGCGGCGAGAACAGCGAACCGGGCGAGGGCCGATTCAGCCGTCCAGCCCGGATTTATCGTCATCAGCTCCGAGAGATATCCGATTCCGTGCTTCTCGACGTAAGCACGCGGCAACATTCCCTCTATGGTGACGCTGCCGTTCGTCGGACGGATGTAACCAAGGAGCAGCGATATAAGCGTGCTCTTGCCTGCACCGTTCGGACCGGCGATTCCCAGCACCTCGCCTTCGGCGACCTGCAACGAAAAATCCTCAACCGCGGTTACGGAGCGGCCGAGAATCGATTTATAGATTTTTGTCGTCGAATTGAATTCGATCACAGAGGCGCTGTGGCGAGACAGCTGCTCCACGCACCTGACCCCGCCCGTGCCAGGAATCTCTGCGCTTCCTCGACGCGGTTGAGGCGCGCGAGGGCGCACCCCAGATATCCCATCGATGCCCGGTCTTCCGGATTCGCGTTGAGCGCGCGGACGAAGAACCTTCGAGCGAGCTCGTAGTTCCCGGCCGAGAAAAGAATGAGCCCCATCTCCCGCAGCGCGATTGCGTTTCCGGGCTCGAGGCGGATCGCAGTCTCCAGCTCGCGTCTTGCGGTGCCGAGGTCGCCTTCTTCACGTGCCAGTCGCGACAGGAAGACGTGAGGGGTCGCAAGGTCCGGATTCTCGCGGGAGATCTCGAGGAACGCGCCCCGCGCCGCTTCCCGGCGTCCCGACTGCATCATGGCGATCGCTTCGCTCATGTCCTTCTCGGGATCGTTCCCCTCTGAGAGCACGACCCACGCGCCAACGGCGGCTATCAGCAGCACGACCACAGCCATGATGAACCAGAGGTTTGCCGGGATCAGGCGCTTGCGGTCCGTGTAGCCGACCGGCTCCTGAGTCACAACCGGTTGAGGTACGATGGGAGGCTGGGTGTACGAGAGCGGTGGTGGCGGAGCCGGTCTCGAGGATGCCGCACCAGGTGCCACGCCGGCTGCGGCGGCCGGGCGCGAGTAATCTGGGCCGGCGGTCTCAACCGGCGCGGGTGGTGGCGGAATGGGCGGAGCGGCCGGTTCGGAGACCGCGGCAGCGAGCCCTGCCTCGAGCTGGCGAAAACCTTCACGCGCGACTACGACATCGTTGTCGGTGGCGCGATACGTCGTCCGGTTCGACCTGTCGCGCGCCCCAAGGAACTCGAGCAGGGCGTAAGCCTGCCCGAGTGAGATGAGCTCTCGCTGGCGAAGCTCGCGGATGAGTCCCTGGCCACCGAGCGACGATCCGCCCATCAGCGCGCGAAGCGACGTTTCGGTCGCCTGCCAGAGCTCGAGAATGTCTGCCGCGCGGTCTTCCGGCTCGCGTGAGCGATCGAGTCGCTGCGCAATCGGCTCGGCAGCCCTGAGGGCTGTCAGGGCGGATTGCTGGTCGGCTGTCATCTGACTATCCGCAGAAGCCCGGCGTCGGCGCTTCCGCGGATAAAGCTCTCCGCATCTTCCGTGGGAATGAGATGACCGGTAAGCGAGTAGCCGCGGCGCGCTTCCTTCTGCATGAACTCCTCGAGGGATCCATCGCCGTTCGATCCACGCGCCTCTCTCATTTTCTGCAGAATCTCCTCCCAGGTTCCCTCGAACGAGTGGTCCTCGTCGATGGTGATGCAGTGCTCGTGCGGCTCAGCCGACTTCTCCTTCACGAAGTTGTTCAGCAGCGCGCCGAACAGCTCGAGCTGCCCCCGGGCCTCGTTCTCCGCCGCTTCGGCCGCTCTCGCCTCGATCTCCGCCAGCATCTCATCGATGTCGTCGGGCTCGCCGGAGAGCTCGGCCAGGCGGTCCTCCCAGGGCTTCAGCTCGGGATCACTGTCACGCAAACGATAGACCATCTTCTTCAACTCTATCAGGCGCCAGATGCCGAGCTCGTCCCAGTGGTCGTCCGGGGCCGACCTGTCGAGGTGATAGAGGGCCGCCTCGTAGTCGCCGCGGTCGTAGAAGATGTTGCCGAGGTAGATCCTGGCTTCCGTATGATCTTCGTCGAGCTTGAGGGCGCGGCGCAGGGTGGCAATGGCCGAATCGTCGTCGCCAAGCCTGTGCTGCGCATACCCGATGCACGACACCGCCTCTGCCGAATCGGGCGACTGGCGGGCAGCTGTCTCGAAGTATTCCCGTGACTCGTCGATGAGGCCTTCGCGGAAGAGGGCGCGACCTACCTGCATCATGAGCTCAACGTCGTCTTCATAGCCGAGCTCGAGCGTGCGCCTGAAGCTTCTCAGCGCCGCGGGTTGTTGTCCGAATTTGAGAAGGGTTTCCCCGAGGCCGGCGAGGGCGTCCTCGTGCTCGGGGTCGAGTACTAGCGCTTCCTCGAAGCTCCGCCGCGCCCATGCGAATTCCTCGCGGGCGTGATAGGCGTAGCCGACGCCGATGTGCAGCTCGACCGAGTTGGGGTAGAGTGCAAGTCCCTCGCGAAGTACATCCAGGGCTTCATCATACTGGCCTTCATTGTACAGCTGATGGGCGCGTTCATCGTACTCCTCGGAACTCAGGAAGGGGTTCACGGCGTTCACAACCTCCGACTGGATCGAGTTGCCCTATAGTACAATGCGAACCGGCTTTTGTTCAAGACAGATTATCGGCCGGTGAATCGTTCTTCGCTCTTTTTGCAATTTCGCAACAAGTAAACCGCGAAATCGCTGGTTGTCCGGCCTGGTTTACGTGACGACCGTCTTCCTTGCGGTGTGGGCACGCCAGGACCCCGACTCGATGGACTCGTCGATCGCGGCAACGAGGGTTTCGACCTCGTCGTCGCTGTTGAAAAAGAAGGGAGCGGCCCGGATGCCTGCTCCGACCCGGAAGTCGACGAGGATGTCCTGCGATAGCAGCACCTGCGCCACCTCGTAGGCATTGGGGACATCAATCGCGACAGTTCCTCCCCTGCGGTCGGGATCGCGGGGAGCGTTGACCTTGTATCCGCGAGCATCGGCGAGCGCGATGAGCAGGGCTGTCTGCCTCATGCTTTTGTCGCGGATCGCGTCGATGCCGGCCCGCCTGAGGATCTTCGGGCCCTCGGCCGCGGCATAAAGGGCGGGAATGACAGGCGTTCCGTTGAGCCAGCGGAATGATCCCGTCGCGAGCTCCATCTCCTCCTCGAACCCGAACGGTCTTGCGTGTGCCTGCCATCCGGTGAGCGCTGGCGCGAGCGTATCCCGGACGTGCGGCGCGACGTAGAGGAAGCAGCCGCCAGGGCCGCCGCAAAGCCACTTGAGCACGCCGCCGGTGAGGAAATCAACCCCGCTCTTCTGGACGTCCACGGGAATGATTCCAACCGAGTGGAATGCGTCCAGCGAAACCAGGGCACCCATCCTGTGCGCATGGTCGCAAATGGCGTCGGCATCGTTGATGAAAGCCGACTTGAACAGCACGTGAGAAATCGCGACGAGGCGGGTGCGCTCGTCGATCGCCGCAAGCAGCCGGCCCTGGTCAATCGAGATTCCGTCATCCGACTCCACCACCACGATGCGCGCGCCGAGGCGCTTCGCCTGCGCATCGAACGCGTAACGCACCGATGGAAAGTCGAGCGAAGTCATCACTATCGTGTCGCGCCCTCCGCTGAAGTCAATCGCGGAGAGAACGGCAGACTGGGCGATCGTGACGTTCGGCATCATCACTACCGCGCCCGGCTCGGCGTTCATCAGAGGTGCGATCTCGTTGCCGGTGTCGACAGGCATCTCCCACCATCCGCGGGCCCATGCCTTCACGCCGAGCTCGCCCCATTCCGCGGCGTACTGCGCGAGCCTGCCGGGGACTGTGCGGGGCATGGGCCCGAGAGAATTCGAGATCAGGTAAGTTGACCTGGCAACCGACCCGAACTCGATGCGGTAGTCGAGCAGTGCGTCCCTCAATGGTCCGCCACTGGGCGGGCCGACCTGGCGGTGCTGATGAAAGAGTTATCCGGGATGGTCATGGCAGGTAGTGGAATCAGGTGATGGGGAATAATGGCCGTGGCGCGCCTCCAGTTCTACTTTCCCATGCAATGCAGACTTTGAACATTGCCCCGAAGCAGCGGAAGATCTCACTTGTGCTGGGCGGGGGAGGCCTCAAGGGATTCGCGCACATCGGAGTGCTGCGGGCGCTCGAAGAAAGGGGCATCGTGCCCTCTGTTCTCGCGGGGACGAGCATCGGCTCGCTGATATGTGCTGCGAAGGCCGGTGGCATGTCGATCGGGGAGATGGCTGATCGCGCGCGAAATCTCAAGCGGAAGGACCTGTTCCGGCTCAACCGGATCGCGATGGTTCTCGAGCGGACCCGGGCGCCCTCAGTGTACCAGGGTGGCCCGCTTCGCGAGCTTTGCGAGTCGGTATTACGGGACGTCACCTTCGACGAGCTCGAGATGCCGCTGCTCGTCAACACCGTCGACCTTCAGCGCGGGTCGCCTGTCGTATGGGGACTGCCCGGGCTGCGCGATGTGAGCGTGATAGATGCCGTCTATGCATCGTGCGCGCTTCCCGGCTTCTACCCGCCGGGCGATGTTGGAGGGAGAAGCTGTGTCGACGGCGGAGTCGTGGACAACCTTCCTACGAGCGTCGCATCGCAGGGGATGGATGCAGTGATCGCGGTCGATACGGGAAGCAGCTACCTGATCCGCAGGGAGAATATTGCGCGGCACGGTTTCACGGCGATCTACATGCGCGCCGCGACTACGATGATGCATGCGCTTCAACTGCATCCGCTCGAGCGCTGGACCGGTCCGCCGATGATGCTCATCAGGCCGCGGGTATCGCACATCGGGTGGTTCAGCTTCACGCACGCCGACGAGCTAATCGAGGCCGGCTACAGGGCGGCGGTGGAAGTTCTCGAGCACCTGGACAGCAGCCTCGCCGCTCCGGGCGGGATCTTTCCGCGCCGCGAGATAAAGCTGTCGGTCGACCGGGAGAAGTGCATCGGCTGCACGCTGTGTGTCGCGCTTGCGCCCGGGATCATGGAGATGGACGCGACGGGCAAGGCCTTCGCGAAGAGGCCAGTCGTCGACTGGTCACCGGCGGACGGCGACTTCGTTCATCACTGTCCCACCTATGCGATAAACGCCGAGGGAGCTGACGACGATCGGGTTGACGCTGATGACAATCAGCTCGAGGGACTCGACGCGAAAACGACTCAGGAGCGGGAGATTCGGCGCGAGTCCGCTTGAACAATCTCTGGGTTATTGCTTCTCAGCTGTCGCGCGGCCCGCCGATATCTGACGCAGTGAGGGTGCAGAGCGCGTCGCGCGATGGGGAAGAGTTGACAAGGCGATTCGCCTGGGAAGTCAGCGAGCGCTCGAAGAGATTCCGCACAAGGCGGGCGTTGCCGAAGGTCCCTGACCGCGCGTCGTA
>JBPPMU010000222.1:0-6872 GCA_051306215.1 Gemmatimonadaceae bacterium
AAAAGCGCCGAGGATGACTTCATTCTCGAGAACGACGGCTTCAAGGTGTTCGTGGATCCCTTCTCCGCGCAGTACATCTCCGGAGTGACAATCGATTATGTCACGTCAATGCAGGGCTCGGGTTTCACCTTTACGAACCCTAACGCCACTGGCGGGTGCGGCTGCGGCAGCTCTTTCACTGCGTAGCAGGCGCTCAACGGGCATCAGCTCCTCGAGGGTGGTGAGATGAGAACCAATTTCACCGCCCTCGATTTTTTTGTGCTCGTCGTCTACCTCGTCGGCACAACGGCGCTCGGTGTCTGGCTCGGGCGCGACCAGAAAACCGCTAAAGACTACTTCGTAGCGGGTAAGCGGATACCGTGGTGGGCGATCCTCTTCTCTGTCGTCGCCACCGAAACGAGCGCGCTGACTTTCATCAGCATACCAGGCCTCGCCTACGTCACGAACCTCGGCTTCCTCCAGCTGGCGATGGGCTACCTGCTCGGAAGAATCGTCGTCGCGTACACCCTCCTGCCGCGGTACTACAAGGGCGAGCTCGTCACGGCCTACGCCCTTCTGGAGCAGCGATTCGGGGTTAGGACGCGCCGCTTCGCCTCGACGATCTTCATGTTCACCCGTGCGTTCGGCGACTCGGTGCGAGTGTTCGCGACTGCAATACCTATCGCGATCATAATCGGGCCTGTGATACCTGCCCAGTACGTGACTCCGGCTTCAATCCTGATACTCGGCCTGCTTACCCTGCTCTATACGTATCACGGCGGAATGCGCGCGGTCGTCTGGACAGATGTTCTCCAGACCGGTGTCTACGTCGGAGGAGGAATCGCGGCCATCATCCTGCTCGGCAGAGGCGTCGACGGAGGCTGGAGCACGATATTCGCGAACGCCGCGAGCGCGGGCAAGACTCAGCTCATCGATACGTATACAGGTTTCGACAGGGCGCATACGATTTTCGCCGGGCTCATCGGCGGAGCGTTCCTGTCGATGGCATCGCACGGAGCCGACCAGCTCATCGTTCAGCGCCTGCTTGCCTCAGGCAACCTCAAGGACGCGCGAAAGGCGCTGATCGGCAGCGGCATCGCGGTGTTTCTCCAGTTCGCCCTCTTCCTCACGATCGGCCTCGGGCTGTTCAGCTATTACGCCGGACGCACGTTCGCCGTGCCTGACTCGATCTTCCCGACGTTCGTCGTCGACGTGATGCCGGCCGGACTGACCGGACTTGTCGTCGCTGCGATACTCGCTGCGTCGATGAGTACGCTCTCGGGCTCGATCAACTCGCTCGCTGCGGCGACCGTTCACGATATCTGGCTTCCTCTCAAGGGCGGCAAGGCGGAAGACGCGAACACCTTCAAGCTCGCCCGGCGGTTCTCGCTGATGTGGGGCGTTGGCCTCCTGACTGCGGCGCTTCTCTACCGCCAGCAGGGCACGCCTGTCGTCGTCGTCGCACTCTCCATCGCCTCCTTCACCTACGGCGCGCTACTCGGCGGATTTTTTCTGGGAATGCTGTGGCGAAGGGCAATCCAGCGCGACGCGATACTTGGTATGGCTGTCGCGATTGCCGTCATGACGTTCATAGTGTTCTCGCGGCAGCTTCTCCCGCTCCTTCCGTGGATGTCGGGGATACTGACGCCGTTCACGAAGATCGCGTGGCCCTGGTACGTCCTCATCGGGACGACGATTACAATGATCGTCGGAATTACTTCGTCATTTACGCACGCTGACCGGGCAAGACATCCCGATGACTGATATAGTGGCAGGCGTCGATGGCGGTGGGTCAAAGACCCGCGTCATCGTCGGTAACGCGAGCGGAGAAATCATCGGGGAGACGATCGGCGCCGGGTCCGCGACAGCGCCGGACCGCACCGATGAGTCGTCGAAGATCATCGCCGACCTCGTCAGGCAGGCAGTTGCTGATTCGGGCCTGGGAGATCTTCGCCCCGTATCTGTCGTGTGCGGCGTCTCGGGCGCCGGACGCGTGAACATCCAGCGGGCGATGGTCGCTGCGCTTGAAGACCTCGAAGTGGCCGATGAGGTGAGCGTCGTTGGCGACGGAGAGATCGCGTTTTACGACGCGTTCGGCCGCGGTCCCGGTGTTCTGCTCGTGTCAGGAACCGGGTCGATCGCCCACGGCCGCGGTCCTTCGGGACAGGAAGCACGCTGCGGCGGCTGGGGAATATTCGTCGGCGACGAAGGCAGCGGACGGTGGATCGGGCAGCGGGCGCTTGCCGTCGTGGCCGCGGCATCCGACGGCAGGGAGCCGCCCACCGAGCTCACTGGGGCTGTCCTCACCGCAGCTCAAGTCAACGAGCCATCAGACCTCATACCGTGGGCGATCGCCGCCACAGGCCGCGAGCTGGCCGCTCTCGCGCCCGTAGTCCTCAACACCGCGGCGAACGGCGATGCGAGAGCGAACGCGATTGTGTCGATGGCAGTCGAGGAGCTCGTTCTCCACGTGCGCATGCTCGCCACGAAACTCTTCGGGGACGAGCGGGCGCATGTTCCTGTCGCCCTTGCAGGTGGACTCATGCTGAAGGGATCACTGCTTCGCAAGCGGCTCGAGCAACGCCTCAAGTCGGCTGTTCCGGGCGCTCAGGTCAAATCAGGTGACGTGGTGCCAGCCCGCGGAGCGATGAAATGGGCTGCTGACACCCGGGTAACGGCTCAGACCTGAGGCTTTGGCCACCCCGGGCTGTCATCGAGCTTTCCGACACCTCCTTCGACAGCCGGTATCATCGCCGGGGTCCAGACCCCTTCGTTCTTCCCGATGAAGCAGGCGGCGCTGAAGTCGCCGCAGACGTTCACCGTCGTCCGCGCCATATCGAGTATCCGGTCAACGCCAAGCACGATCGCGATCGCCTCGGCAGGAATTCCGAACATCACGAGTATCCCGACGAGCAGAGGAATCGATCCGCCGGGAACACCCGCGGCACCGACTGCCGTCACGACGCACATGATCATCACTGCCGCCATCTGCGCGAGACTCAGGTCTACGTTGAAGGCCTGGGCGAGCGTGATGACCGTGATTCCCTCGAACAACGCAGTCCCGTGCATACACATCGTGCTGCCGAGCGGCATTACGAAGCCGGAGATCTGCTTGGGGATGCCGAGGTTTTCCTCAGCGGTTGCAAGAGCGGTCGGAAGTGTCGCGGCGCTCGAGCTCGTTGAGAAAGCGGTTACGAGCGCCCCGCGTATTCGCTTGAAGAAAAGAACGGGCGACATTCCGACAAGGAACCTGACGATCGCCGAGATGTTTATCGCAAGGTGAAGGAACAGAGCGCCGAGCACGACGACTACGTACCAGCCGAGAAGCCGCAGGACGTCGAAGCCGAAGCGTGATGTGACTCCGAAGATAAGGGCGGCAACGCCGTACGGCGCCAGGCGCATCGCCATCTCTACGATCTTTATGACGATGTCGTTCAATGCCTCGAGGAACGATATCATCGGCTTTGCCCGCGTGGCCGCGATCATCGTCAGCGCAGCGCCGAAAATAATTCCGAAGAAGATCGTGCCGAGCAGGTCGAGATCCGCGGCCGACCGCACCGGATTTCTCGGAACGATGTTGACGAGCGTCTGGATGCCGAACTCGGACATCGCGGCGGCCTCGACCTTCGACGACGCATCGTTCGCGTACGTCGCCATCAGGTCGATGCGCGTGGCTTCCGGAATGCGCTCTCCGGGCCTCGCGACCGATACGATTATGAGCCCCAGAATCACGGCTAGAATCGTTGAGCCAAGGAAATATCCGAGCGTCTTCGCCCCTATTCGCCCGACGCGCTTGAGATCTCCGAGCCCGGCAACTCCCAGAGCGATCGACGAGAAGACGAGCGGGATGACGATCATGAACAGCAGGCGGAGGAATATCTGCCCCGCCGGCCCCGCCACGTACTCGTTTATCCACTCGACTGAAGGGGCATCGCGGCCGAGAAACGTATTGGCGGCGATGCCAATGACGGCGCCGACGACGAGGCCGAGGAGAATCTTCGTGTGAAGCTTCATTCCCCTGCCCCGCCTCTGTCCCGACGCCGCTTCCACCTACTTCCTCTCGATCCGCATTCCGTAGAACGACCTGTAGACGAAGAACACGGAGATTGCGAAGAACACAGCCGCAAGAATGTGCGTGAGGTTCGGGCCGCGCTCCGCCGTCATCGAGACTGCGAGCTCGACGGCAAGCAGGCCGAACAACGTCGTGAACTTGATGATCGGGTTGAGCGCAACCGACGACGTGTCCTTGAACGGGTCGCCGACGGTATCTCCCACGACAGTCGCGGAGTGGAGCGCTGTCCCCTTCTCCTTAAGCTCGACCTCGACGATTTTTTTCGCGTTGTCCCACGCGCCGCCAGCGTTCGCCATGAAGATCGCCTGGTAAAGACCGAACAGCGCGATCGAGATCAGGTAGCCGATGAAGAAGTACGGCTCGACGAATGCGAAAGCCAGCGTCGAGAAGAACACCACGAGGAAGATGTTGAACATTCCCTTCTGCGCGTAAAGCGTGCAGATCTCGACGACCTTCTTCGAGTCCTCGATCGACGCCGCAGCAGCGCTCTCGAGGTTCATGTTCGCCTTGATGAACTCGACAGCGCGATACGCGCCAGTAGTCACCGCCTGTGTCGATGCGCCTACGAACCAGTGAATTACTGCTCCGCCTGTCACCAGGCCGAGGAGGAACGGCGGGTGGAGCATCGAGAGGTTGGTCACGAGCTCCGGCCTCAGGCCCTCAGTAAGCGACATGATGATCGAGAATATGAGCGTCGTCGCTCCGACTACAGCGGTGCCGATGAGCACCGGCTTCGCTGTGGCCTTGAACGTGTTGCCCGCTCCGTCGTTCTCCTCGAGCAGGTGCTTCGCGCGCTCGAAGTTCGGCGTGAACGCGTAGTCCCGCTGGAGTTCCTGCTCGATCTGCGGCATCTGCTCGATAGTAGAGAGCTCGAACACCGACTGCGCGTTGTCGGTCACCGGTCCGTACGAATCGACGGCAATAGTGACAGGCCCCATGCCGAGGAATCCGAACGCCACGAGACCGAATGCGAAGACCGCCGGCGCCATCATGAGCGATCCGACACCGAGCGTGCTCACTCCGTAAGCGACGGCCATGAGGCCCATTATCGTCATGCCAAGCCAGTACGCGCTGAAGTTTCCAGCGACGAGGCCCGACAGGATGTTGAGCGACGCTCCGCCTTCGCGTGACGACGTGACTACCTCGCGAACGTGCCGCGACTCGGTCGAGGTGAAGATCTTCACGAGCTCGGGGATGATCGCGCCGGCCAGCGTTCCGCAGCTGATGACGGTCGAGAGCTTCCACCAGAGCGAGCCATCTCCGAGGTCGGGGATGAGGAGCCACGAGACGACGTAGGTGATGGCAACCGATACGAGCGAGGTGAGCCACACGAGGTTCGTGAGCGGCGCCTCGAAGTTCATCTTGTCGACGTTCAGGTAGCGCGCCTTTGCCATTGCCTGGTTGACGAGGTACGACGCGCCGCTCGCGATGATCATCATCACACGCATTGCGAAGATCCAGACGAGAAGCTGCAGCTGGACCGTCGTGTCGGTTACCGCGAGAAGGATGAACGTGATGAGCGCTACACCCGTGACGCCGTAGGTCTCGAAACCGTCGGCGCTCGGTCCAACCGAGTCACCGGCGTTGTCACCGGTGCAGTCGGCAATCACACCCGGGTTGCGCACGTCATCTTCCTTCACGTTGAACACGATCTTCATCAGGTCGGCGCCGATGTCGGCGATCTTCGTGAAGATTCCGCCGGCGATTCTGAGAGCGGCGGCGCCAAGTGACTCACCGATCGCGAAGCCGATGAAGCATGCGCCGGCGTAGTCGCCCGGAATGAAGAGCAGGATCGCGAGCATTATGAAAAGCTCGACCGAAATGAGGAGCATTCCGATGCTCATTCCGGCCTTGAGCGGAATCGCGTGACACGGATACGGCTTGCCCTTGAGACTTGCGAACGCGGTCCGGGAATTCGCGAAGGTGTTTACCCGGATTCCGAACCATGCAACGCCGTAGCTGCCGGCGATGCCGACAAGGCTGAACGCGAGGATCGTTGCGACCTTCACCGTCTCGAAGTCGAGGAGGACCCCGAAGTAGAGAAGGATTATCAACCCGATGAATACTTCGAGTATCAGTATGAACTTGCCCTGCGTGATCAGGTACGTCTTGCAGGTCTCGTAGATCAGCTCGGAGATGGCCAGCATCGAAGCGTGGACCGGCATCTTCTTGAGCTGCGAATAGATCACCAGGCCGAAAAGAAGGCCCGCCGCGCAGACGAGGAGGCCGAACATCAGCAGGGTGTCGCCGGGAATACCGAGGAACGACACCTGGGAGAGATCCGGAATCACGAGATTCGCTTCCCCGCCCGGCCTGTGCTCGACCGGCGCGGGCAGCTCACCCGTGGGCTCGAGCGGTTGCTGGGCGTGTGCGATCGGCGCGAACAAGCCGGCTCCGAGCAGCGTCATCAAGGCGGCTGCTACAATCGGCAAGGCGCGACGAAACGGGTGAATCCTGAATCTCATTGAAGCTCTCCTGAGGTTACCTGCGGTCCGGCAAGGTGCCGGCGGCCGCTGCTCTATGAACGGTCGAGGTAATGGGGCCAGCTTTCCTTCGGGGGTTTGCTACGGTGGGCCGAGCGCGCGGAATCTAGTTTCTGGGGAGCATTTCGGCCAGCGCAACGGAGGCCTGCGATTGCGGATTGAGGACTTTGCGGCCTCAGGACTCGGAGCCATTGCAGAGTCGCGACTAAGGGAGGCCGGCGGATTATCGAGGACGGTCCTCCCATGTCCTCAAACCTTACTTAGTCGCCACTCTGCAATGGCCGTTCGTCCTGAGGCCGCAAAGTCCTCAATCCGCAATCGCAGGCCTCCGTGGCGCT
>JBPPMU010000223.1:0-8349 GCA_051306215.1 Gemmatimonadaceae bacterium
TTTCCCGTGCGGAATGCCAAGCTCTTCGCGGTAACGTATGTTGGCGGGAATCGTTGCCTCGATCAGCTCGTCGAGCGTTCCAAAGCCAACAGCCTCAACCATCTGGTCTATGTCAGAAGCGCTGGGCCCGATATGCCGCGGCACGAATGATTCTACAGCCGCGAGAGTTCCGTCGAGCTGCTTGATTGTAGTCGCCATAGTCCGGTCAATTTAACATCCGGTGACTGAGTCGCGTACGCGCGCCGGCTGGCGCCTGCTTATTGTTTCCCCCCGTACCGGGGCCGAGAACATGGCCCGGGACGAGGGGCTCATTGACCGCGCGAGGGAGACGGGGGAAACTGTCTTCTCGGTGTACGGATGGGAGAGGCCGACGCTGTCGTTGGGAGTGAATCAGACGGCCCGCGATCACTACGACCTCGACGCCATCGCCGCTCACGGACTCGATGTCGTAAGGCGCCCGACTGGTGGCCGAGCTCTGCTGCACAACCGCGAGGTCACCTACAGTGTCGCCGCGCTGGTTGATGACAGCGAGTCACTGAGTGCCGCTTACCGCCGAATCAACCGGATACTGCTCACCGGACTCGGGCTTCTCGGAGTCGACGCCGTTGAGTCCGCCGCGGCGGCCCGCACTCCCTTCCCCGGCACACTTCCCTGCTTTGCAACGCCCGCATCCGGCGAGCTCGTGAGCCGGGGTGCAAAACTCGTCGGGAGCGCCCAGGTCAGAAAACGCGGTGCAATGCTCCAGCACGGATCGATCTTGATCGATGATGATCAACCGCTGATTGAGCTGCTTCTCGCTGGCCCGAAGCAGGGTCCTGCGCCCCCGGCGGCGACGTTGTCGCGCATCCTCGGACGCGCCCCGTCCGCGGAGGAGGTTGCGGCTGCCCTTTTCGAGGCGGTAAGGAACCTCGAGGACGGGGGGGCAGCACCCATCGAGGAAAGGGAGACGGCTGGCTATACCGCGAGCCACATAGGGCGCTACAGCAACGAAATGTGGACGTGGCGGAGATGAGACCACAACTTAGTTGCGCTGTGTCACCCTTTCATTGCGCGAAGTATCAATTTCCCGCCGGTCACGAGTGATCACGGCATGATCCCCCGTGCCGCCATGATCCGCCTCTCGATGGCGGCCTGTCTGGCCGCCTCCGGAGCATGCGACAGTGGCGAGACCGATGATCGTCGCGACACCACCCCGCACGGCGGCACCCTTGTGATCACCGCCAGCGGCGATCCCGAGACGCTGCTCCCGCCACTTGCGTCGACCGTGCCCGCCCGCATCATCGGCGACCTGGTCTACGAGCACCTTGCCGAAGTCGGCGACTCGATGAACACGGTCGGCGACGCGGGATTTCAGCCACGGCTGGCAAGAAGCTGGACGTGGGCGCCGGACTCCCTCTCGATCGCGTTCGACATCGAGCCCTCAGCGAGATGGCACGACGGAGTTCCAGTCCGCGCGGAAGACGTAAGGTTTACGTGGCGGCTCTACTCCGACCCACGCACCGCGTCCCCCTCTGCAACCGCCATCGCGAGCATCGATTCGGTTACAGTGCACGACTCGGTAACCGCCGTGTTCTGGTTCAGGGCAAGATCTCCGATGCAGTTCTACGACGCCGTCAACACGATGTCGATTCTCCCATCCCACGCCGTAAGCGATGCAGCAGGCCCGGCGCTCCGCTCTGCATCGATCGCGCGCGCCCCGATCGGCAGCGGAAGGTTCAGGTTCGTGCGCTGGAACGCCGGCGCCTCAATCGAACTTGCGGCAGACACCTCCCACTACCGCGGCAGGCCGGGGCTCGACAGGGTAATAATGACGATCGCGCCAGACTTCAACACAGCGCTCACACGGCTGCTCGGCGGCGAGGCAGACCTGCTGGAGCAGGTCCCGCCGACGAGCATCGCGGATATCGAGAAGGACTCGAGCCTCCGCCTCATGCTCAGCCCCGGACTCGACTACAACTTCGTCCAGCTGAACCTCAGGGACCCAAAGAATCGCAACAGACCTCATCCGATTTTCGCCGACAGGGCGCTGCGCCGCGCGCTGACTTCCGCAGTCGATCGCAGGAGAACGGTCCAGAACGCGTACGATTCGCTTGCCAACGTCGCGGTGGGGCCGACCGTGCGCGCATTTCCCACAACCGATACCGCACTCAGGCACATTCCATTTTCTCCCGACGCAGCGCGACGCAGCCTCGACTCTCTTGGATGGACCGACGCGGACGGCGACGGCGTTCGCGAACGAAACGGAAAGAAGCTCGAGTTCACTCTCGCAGTCCCGGGCTCGAGCCGGGCACGCGTCTCGATGGCTGTCCTGATTCAGAACCAGCTGAGGCAGGTCGGCGCCAAAGTGAACCTCGAGCAGCTGGACTTCACGACATTCATCGACCGGGAAACCCGGCGCGACTTCGACGCTGTCTTCGGAGGATGGCGCGTGGAAGCCAGTCCCGGTGGGATACGCCAGACATGGGGCTCGGCAGGTTCGCGTGGGGGAGGAACCAATTACGGGTCATACGAGAACGATCTCTTCGACTCGCTCGTCGACAGCGCGCTGACAGCGTCGACCCTGGCGGAGAGACGCCGGTGGTTCACAAGCGCCTACCAGCAGATAATCGACGATGCCCCCGCAATATGGTTGGCCGAGCCGAAAAGGGTGATGGCGATTCACCGGAGGATTGAGCCGAGGGGACTGAGACCCGACGCATGGTGGATAAACATCGGCGACTGGACAGTCCCGCCCGAGGCAAGGATCGCCAGGGACCGCTCGGTTCCGGCCGGCTGAGGTGTTTGCCTTTCTTGCCCGGCGGATCGCGCAGGGCCTCATCGTCGTGGCAATCGTGGCGACGATTGTCTTCGCTCTGGTCCATGCGGCACCCGGAGACCCCTTCAGCGCGTCTCTCGAGAACCCTGCAATCACCGAGAGCGTTCGCGAAAACTGGCGGCAGTCGTACGGCCTCGACCGGCCGCTCGGCGAGCAGTATGCCCGCTACATAGCTAACGTCTTCCGCGGCAACCTCGGCTTCTCCTTCTCGCTCCAGCGCCCGGTGGCAGATGTGATCTCCGATGCCCTGCCCAATACGCTCCTGCTCATGTCGGTCGGACTCTTCGGCGCGTTCGTGCTCGGAATAGCCACCGCCATCGCCCAGATTCGAAAGCTCGGAAAACGAACTGACCGCGTTCTCGGGTCGATCTCTCTTACGCTGTTCTCGGTTCCCGATTTCTGGCTGGCGCTCCTGATCCTTGTCGGGTTCGCCTACTGGATTCCCCTTTTCCCGATCGGAGGCGCCACCGATCCGGTCATTCACGAGATGCTCGGCACGGCGGGGCGCTTCGTCGACCGCTTGCATCACCTCTTCCTTCCGGCGCTGACCCTCGCGCTTCTCTACTTCCCGCTCATCGCCCGGCACCAGCGGGCAGCGCTGATCGAGGTAATGCCGCTCGACTACATAACTGCCGCGCGGGCAAGGGGAGTGCGGGAGTCGACGGTAATAACCAGGCACGCCCTGAGAAACGCACTGTTGCCGATAGTCACGCTCCTGGGTGTCGCGTTCCCCGCTCTGCTGACCGGCGCCGTGTTCGTCGAGAAGGTGTTCTCCTGGCCGGGTATGGGACTGGTGATAGTCAACTCGATAAATACCCGGGACTATCCGCTTCTGATGGCCGCAGTACTTTTTGGAAGCGTTTTCGTGATTGTCGGAAGCCTGCTCGCCGACATCCTCTACCGTGCGCTCGATCCGCGCTTGCGCGATGAACTCTGACACTCCGCTTGCAGCATTCGGGGGTGTACGCACGGCGCGCCGGCTGATCGACCGCGACAGGTCAGCGGTTTTCGCCGGAGCTCTGCTTCTCGCGATCGCTATCCCGTGCCTCCTCGCGCCTCTCGTCGCGCCATACGATCCGATCGCGCAACCGGACATCATCGCACTCCAGAGCAAGCCGCCGTCGCTTCTGCATCCGCTGGGCACCGACCCATTCAGCCGCGACGTTCTCAGCCGGCTTCTGCACGGCGGAAGGTTGTCTCTGAGCGTGGCAATCTTCGCGACGCTTGTCAGCGTGACCCTGGGCACTGCGTACGGCGCGGCCGCGGGATATTCGCGCGGGATCATAGCGTCGGTCCTCGAGCGCGTCCTCGACGCGCTGCTCTCTATTCCCCGTCTTCTTCTCCTTCTCGCCGTTTTCGCAGCATGGCGGGACATCCCGATCGCCGGGTTCATCGTGATACTTGGAATGACCGGCTGGTACGGCGTGGCACGGCTCGTGAGAGGGCAGGTACTCGCCTTGAAGAATCAGGAGTTCGTGGCGTCAGCCCATGCCCTCGGCGCATCGAGGATCCGTATTTTCATGCGGCACATACTGCCGAACGTCGCCACGCCGGTCATCGTCGCGGCGACGCTGGGGCTTGGCCACGTGATAGTTTTGGAAGCCGGGCTCTCGTGGCTCGGGATTGGCGTGAGGCCACCCACACCCAGCTGGGGGAACATGATTCAGGACGGTTCCGACCAGATGGCCTCGCACTGGTGGATCTCACTGTTTCCGGGTCTCGCAATCGTGATGACTGTCATGGCTTTCAATCTTCTCGGCGACGCGCTCCTGAGGGCGCTGTCTCCACGGCGCTCCGTCGCCTGATGACAGAGCCGCTTCTCGCAGTCGAGTCGCTGCGCACCTGGTTCCACATGCCGGATGGAATCGCAAAGTCGGTCGACGGCGTTTCCTTCCATATGAATCCCGGAGAGACACTCGGCATCGTTGGAGAATCGGGATGCGGCAAGTCAGTTACTGCGTTGTCGATCCTTCGGCTCATCCAGCCGCCGGGAAGGATCGAGGCCGGAAGCAGGATCGTCTTCGAGGGGAATGACCTCGTCACGCTCGACGATGCGGGAATGCGCAATGTGAGGGGCAACCGCATCGCGATGATCTTTCAGGAGCCGATGTCGGCGCTGAATCCCGTTTTCACCGTCGGGGACCAGGTTGCGGAAGTCGCCCGGGTTCATGGCAATGGCTCGCGCCGCCAGGCCTGGGACCGCGCAGTGGAGATGCTCACACTGACCGGAATACCGTCACCCGGGGAACGCGCGAAGCAGTATCCGCACCAGCTCTCCGGCGGAATGCGCCAGCGTGTCCTGATCGCCATGGCGCTCATGATGAATCCGGCAATGATCATCGCTGACGAGCCAACGACTGCGCTCGACGTCACGATCCAGGCCCAGATACTCGAGCTGCTCACCGACCTCAAGGACCGGCTTGGGACGGCGATCCTCATGATCACCCACGACCTCGGCGTAATCGCCGAGACGGCCGAGCGAGTCCTCGTGATGTATGGTGGTGAGGTCGTCGAGGAGGCTTCGGTGAGGACGCTCTTCGAGGATGCGCACCACCCGTATACTGAAGGGTTGATGAATGCGATGCCGCAGATCACCGAGTCGCGCGAGCGGCTCAACGTGATTCCGGGAACCGTTCCTCCGCCCACCGCATGGCCATCGGGATGCAGGTTCCGCGACAGGTGCCCGTATTCGTGGGAGAGATGTGAGACCGAGCACCCGCCACTCTATCAGATCGGAGACCGGCACACATCGCGTTGCCACCTTGCGGAAGAACCGGAGCGTCGCGCGCATCCGCATCTGCCGCTGGTCGAACAGGCGGGAGCGAGCCTTTGAAGGAACCCCTCGTCTCCGTCAAAAACCTCCGCAAGGTTTTCCCGATCACGAAGGGAGTGTTTTCGCGCAAGGCCGGCGAAGTTCGCGCGGTTCACGACGTCTCGTTCGACATCGCCGAGGGTGAAACACTCTCGCTCGTCGGAGAATCAGGGTGCGGCAAGACTACGACAGGACGCGCCATGCTCCGGCTCATCGAGCCAACGTCGGGAGAAGTGAGGTTTGCCGGCCGTGACATTATCGGGATGAATCAGGCTGACCTGCGGGTGCTGCGGCGGGAGATGCAGATCATCTTCCAGGATCCGGTGTCCTCACTGAATCCGCGAATGACTGTCGGTGCGGCGATCCGGGAAGGGCTAACAATTCACAAGCTTGCGGAAGGCGCAGAGGCAGACAAGCGCGTGAAGCAGCTGCTCGAGGAAGTCGGGCTGCGCGCCGAGTATGCGACGAAATATCCGCATGAGTTCTCGGGCGGCCAGCGCCAGCGAATCGGGATCGCGCGGGCACTGGCTGTTGAGCCCCGCTTCATCGTCTGTGACGAGCCGGTTTCCGCCCTCGACGTGTCTGTCCAGGCGCAGGTCATAAACCTCCTCCGCGATCTCCAGCGCCAGCGCGGACTAACCTATCTCTTCATCGCGCACGACCTCTCGGTAGTGAAGCACATGTCCGACAGGGTGGCCGTGATGTACCTCGGGAAGATCGTCGAGCTCGCGAACGCGAAGGATCTTTACGAGCGCCCTACAATGCCTTACACGCAGGCGCTTCTTTCGGCCGTTCCTGTCGCCGACCCCACGTTCGAGAAGCAGCGCATACTGCTCGAGGGTGACGTTCCATCTCCGTCAAATCCCCCGGGTGGTTGCGTTTTCCATCCCAGGTGCCATCATCCGGCGCGGGATGCTGCGTGTGCCTCGATCAGTCCACCCCTCGAGGAGAAGGCACCCGGGCACCTCGCGGCGTGTATCAAGCAGCCGCCAACCTCGGTTTCTTTTGAGGAACAGGCAAAATCAGGTGGCGTGAATCCACCACAGGCATATTTTCCCGTCGTCGAAAGGATGTCCCGACTCTCAACCAGCGTTTAGCGAGGAATTGATTTTCATGGTTAACGGTCAAGTGCAGAGCGGTGATTCGGCAGGCACCTTGCTCGGGCATCCGAAGGGTCTCTTCGTACTCTTCTTCGCCGAGATGTGGGAGCGCTTCTCGTACTACGGAATGCGGGCGCTCCTCATCTTCTATCTCACGAAGCACTGGCTGTTTTCCGACGAGCAGTCGAGCGTCATCTACGGTGCTTACACCGCGCTCGTCTACATCACCCCGGTGCTCGGCGGGTATCTCGCGGACAAGTACATCGGGCAGCGCAAGGCGGTTCTATTCGGTGCGGTGCTGCTGACGTTCGGCCACTTCCTCATGGGCGTCGAGGGAACTGGCGGCCAGAATGCCGCGTCACTAAACGTGTTCTGGCTCGCGCTCGCCTTCATAATCGTGGGTTCAGGATTCCTGAAGGCGAATATTTCGGTGATCGTCGGGCAGCTGTATCCCCGCACCGACGTCCGGCGTGACGGCGCGTACACGATCTTCTACATGGGCATCAACCTCGGCGCCTTCCTCGGATCGCTGCTTTGCGGCTGGCTCGGCGAGACATACGGATGGCGGTACGGATTCGGTGCCGCTGGCGTCGGGATGCTCCTCGGTCTCATCGTCTTCGTTATCGGCAAGCCAATGCTGGTTGGGCGGGGCGAGGCACCCGACCCCGCGCGGCTGGAATCGCCGGTATTCGGTATCAAATTCGAGTGGCTCATCTATGCGATAGGTGTTGCCGCGGTCGGCGTCTGCTGGTGGATGGTGCAGAATCAGGATCTGGTTGGCGGCTTCCTCGGGATTGCCGGGGCAGTGCTCGTTGCCTACGTGCTCTATACGGCGGTGTTCAAGCTCCAGCCGCATGACCGCGACCGCATTTTCGCGGCGATGTTCCTGATTCTCGGCTCGGTGTTGTTCTGGGCGCTATTCGAGCAGGCAGGATCTTCTCTGAACCTTTACACTGACCGCTACGTCGACAGGTGGGGCGTGCCGGCGTCGGTTTTCCAGTCGATCAATGCAGCGTACATAGTTCTTCTCGCTCCATTGTTCGCTTCGCTGTGGACGAAGCTCGGCCGGCGCGGGCTTGAGCCATCTGCCCCGGCCAAGTTCGGGCTCGCGATGATTCAGCTCGGAGCAGGCTTCCTCATCCTGGTGTTTGGCGCACCCGTTGAAGGTCTCACGCCCGTTATCTGGATCTTCCTCATCTACCTGCTCCACACCACCGGTGAGCTCTGTCTCTCACCCGTCGGGCTGTCGGCGATGAACCGGCTGGCACCGGCGCACATGGCGTCACTGATCATGGGAACGTGGTTCTTCGCATCGGCGACTGGGAATTTCGTGGCCGGGTTGATATCGGCGGCGACGGGTTCCGAGCGCGCGTTGGGTGATACGGCTGGAGCGCAGGTGGTGCTCGACGTATACAACCAGATCGGTTGGATCGCGGTGGGCGTTGGAGTGTTCGTGATCCTCATCTCGCCGCTGGTCAAGAAGCTCATGCACCTCGACACACTGCGGGACGACGAAGCAGCCACCGCACATTGAGATTGCGGACTCAGGACTCACGGCCATTGCAGAGTCGCGACTAATTGAGGACTGAGGATTATCGAGGACCGTCCTCCCTTGTCCTCAA
>JBPPMU010000224.1:0-7131 GCA_051306215.1 Gemmatimonadaceae bacterium
AGCTGCCTCACACCGCCCACGCGCATGCCCTGGATACCGTCATGCCACCCGGCAATCGCGTTGCCAGTACCGAGCGTAAAGCTGTAAACGTTGGTCTCGAACTGATATCCGCTCGATAGCCAGCCGGTGTAGCCGACATCGATGAAGTTTCCGTTTACGACGGCCGCGCCCGTGCCCACCGTGATGTCACGATAGTAGACACCGTTCGATGTCTTTGTCGACTGCGTGAGATCGACGCCGAGTGCCGACGCAAATATCGTTTCCTCTATGGGAACTGCCTGCCCGGGACCGGAGCTGTCGAGACAGCCGGACACGAGAAGCACGAGAGCGACCGAAGCCAGGGAAGCGGGGATGCGGCTCATCTGTCAGGACCTTTGGATGCGGGTTCGCTGAAAGATAGCGATTGACCTATCTCACCGATGCCCTCTCGAGAGTCGACGTCGATCCGTCGCGGTGAAGCAGGTAGACAGCTCCGCCGGGTCCGAACCCGATTATCGAGCGGTTCTCCGGTAACTGTACGCGCTCGACGATCGCTCCTTTCCGGTTGATGACGTCGTAGACGGGCCCGCCGGGAATCGCACTCGTCGGGATTGTCCGTATCCACAGGTTACCCTCGCTGTCGGCGCGGGTCGACCCGGCGAAGAAAGGCGGCTTGTAGTCGGGCAGGTCGCTTGCAGGAACGTAAACGAGCTCCGTGTGCATGTTGCCGGCGCCCGCCCGGCGTGGACCGCTCCCGCCACCGGGGGGTCCACTCATTGTCTGCGAGAAAACCATTACCTGCGGACCGCCCCCTCCGCCCAAGCCCGGCGCTGCACCCGCTCCGGCCGCAGGCACGGGCGCGTTTGCGCCGAGCCGCTCACGCGCTGCCTTGACCGAATCGAGAAACGCGACTTTATCTTCGTCAGTCAGCCGCTGCCAGTCGAACGGGATCTTTGCTGCCGACGTCGTCGCGCCGTCGGTACCAATGAAGTCGACATGATAGTCGCGGCCGCGAACGATGGCGACAGATCCGTCCGGCAGCATCGCCCAGTCGTCGACGACGGGAAGAGGATTCAGCATCGACTGCATCCTGAATCCGTTCTCGGTCTGCTGCATGTCGAGTTTCACTTTCGGCGTGCGGATATAACCGACGGTGTCGACTTTTCTCGTTGCGAGATCCACGCTGACGATAAAAGCTGAATCCGGGATGTCCGGCATCGGGGGTGGAGCCGTACGCGCGGCTCCGGGCGTCGCCTGTATCCGCACCTGTCCACCGCCACCTCCCATGCGAAGAGCAGGCGAGGCTCGGTAGACGAGACGGCCCCGCTCATCAAACGCGGCGTTCCCCATCGGACTGCCAATTGTTCCCGCATCCTCGGCACGCGGAATAGCCATGACTCGCGCCACCTTCCCATCGGGATCGAGTACCAGCATCGACACGGTTGACGGATCGACGAAAATGCTCGAATCGCCGCGGTACGCGAGCAGACTTCCAACCCTGCCGCCATAGGCGTTCGCGGTCGCGCTCGTAGAGTCGGCCACAACCTTGAAAACGCCGAGCGTGGGGTCGAATTGAATGACACGCCGGCCGCTTACGTCGTTGACGAGAACAGACCCGTTCGACAGCGCGCGAACTCCGGCCACGCTGGCGAATGTCTCGGCTGACCTTGCCGTGACTGCACCGAGCTGGCGCACCGGCGGGCGTTGCTGAGCTTCGGCTGCTGCTGCAAGAATCAGGGGAGCGAGGGCCGCCGCAAGTCGTAGAACAGGTTTCATCGATATATCCGTGAAGGTGTTGGAGAGTGTCAGCGAGTGATCGTGATCGTTCGCGCGCCGCCGCCGTGCATCATGACCTCTGAAGTCATCATCACCGGGGCCCCGCCACCGAACACCATGCTGCCGGTGAATCCGGCGGTGCCGGAGCGAATCGACGCGAGGTAACGCGGCTCGAGATGGCTCGAGATGAAAGCGGGAAGTTTCCTGCGCTGCTCTGAGGTCAGCAGGTCCTTGATGTCTGGAGCCAGCTTCATCAGGAGATCGATCGTGGCCTTTCTTGCAACCATGTACTTCCGGTACGCATCCTCCCTGTCGTACGAGTCGGGAAGCTCGGCGAACTGTCGCGCAAGGGGGGCCCAGAGCTGCTCGTTGTTGATCGTGTAGAGCCGGTTGAGCGTCGCCAGGCTGTCCGCCTGAACACTTGTCAGCTTGAGTGTATCCTGCTGGCGGAGGATCGTGGCAAGAGGATTCGGAATTCCGCCGGTCCCGTACATCGCCTTGATAAGCATCTCGGGCGCCTTCGGGCCGTTTGTCCGGCGACCCCGGTCGAGCTGCTGAGTCAGCATCTGCTTCTCTCGCGTCGGCCCGACATCGAACCGCATCATCGCAGTCAGAGTAACGGGAATCCTGAACCCGGACGACTGGTTACTGGAGCCGAATCGCTGGTTCACCTCGTACCTGTAACGCTGCGCCTGCTGATCGAAGCCGCGGACGTATAGCAGCTGCTGGTCCGGGAATGACGGCTGACCCCAGCCTCGGAGATTGCTCGAACCGTTGAAAAGGAGGTCTGCAGCGCCGAGCGGATTCGACACCTGGAATGAGAGCGTAGCCCGCTGCGGCATGCGCACCTTGACCGGATTGAACGAAATCGACATCGACGCGCTCGACATCCATGGAGCCTGGCAGCTGTTGCGGCCGGCCAGAGTGCCGAGCTGCTTCTCGAGGCAGCGCCGCGCTTCGGGGGTAGTGTTGTCGAGGAGCGACCTGACTGACGCTGCGAGGGCCGGGTCCGAATCGCTCAGCGACGGTATGTACGCGCGGTCGTTCTGGTATCCGTCACCGTTTATGTCACCGGCGACCATCGGAGTGTACGGCGATCCGGAACGAAACTGTCCGAACCAGTTGACGCGAACGAAGTCGAAGAAGTTGTAACCGAGGTTGTACACGAACTGGTGGCGGGAATCGAACGACGAACGCCCCCATTCGACCGCCAGAGGGTTCCCGACTGTGCTCGAAAATCCTCTGAACTGTTCACGGACGTTGGAGTAGACGTAGGACAGCCCCCAGTTGAAGCTCGGATTGAACGTCGCAGGAGAAAGCCTCAGGCTCAGCTGCCGGCTCCGCGATTCGAGGTCAGAAGAGAGCTGGCTCACCCGCGAAAATAGTGGCGACGTGCGGGCGTCGACCGGAGATGCGACTCCAGTGGCGGGTACGATGCTCGTCGGCTGGACATAAACCGGCCGTCCCGCTTCGCCCGCGAGCGTGAACCGCGACACCGGATTGAAGTTCAGGTCAATCGGACTCGCCTGATTGTAGTTCGCCGAATACGTCGCCTCGACTGTGGCAGAGAAACGGTTTCCAAGGATCGGGCCGCTCCACTGCAGATTCGATCTTAAACTCCTCGGGGCCGCGTAGTCGTCGGCGAACAGCGTGACGTTGGGAGCGCTATTCGCGAATACACTGCCGGTCGAGCCGTCAGCGCAGCGCGTCGGAACCTCGGCGGCATTTTCGGCGTAGCTCGCCCAGTCGGGAATCGGTGTCGCGCTCCCGATGCATACGAGCTGCTGAACCGCGGAGGAAAGTCCTGTATTGTCGATCGCGCTGCCGACGAGGTTAGTCGACGGCATGTTCTGGAAAACACCGACGCCGCCGCGCACGACGGCGCGGGGCCCGCGTGCGGCACCCTCGAAACCCGCGATCTGCGGGGCTTGCCCGTAGGACCACGAAAAGCCCGCTCTCGGGGACACATAAACCCGGTTAGGCATCCGGTCATTGCGCCGCCCGAAGAGTGAGTCTATTGCCGGATTGAACGCCGGATCCCCCTGGAACGCGTTTGCATCTACGCGGATCCCGTACTGAATCTGGAGATTATCGGTCTTCCGCCATGCATCGCCAAGCGAGAATCCCGCGACGAGCTGGCTCACGTCGCGCTCCCGCGACCCGAGCTGGCGCGTGAACGACGCCGGGCGCGACGCGTCGAGATCGGCGAGCGAATTGAATGCGAACGTGCCGAGCCGGTTATTCGCGAGCTCGAGGCCCGAGCCGTCGCGCCGCAACTCGGTCGTGAGCTTGAGACGGTGGCCGTTGTTGGCGCTGAACCACGAAAGCTGATTGAGAAGTCCAAGGCTGCTCGTCGTCTGGGTCGTGCTGAGACCCTGGCTTCCGCCGAACATCAGGTTCTGGACGCCGCTCGCTCCATCGTCGAATGTTGAGTTCACGCGGACCAGTCCTGCGGGCAGGTCGAGAAACGGATTCGACCAGGTTCGCGAAGCGTTGTACCCGAGCGTCGTCTCGCTGAGAATCCCGATGCCGAAATACATGTTCTGACGGGCCTGAACGCCGCCTCTCCAGCTAGTTCTTTCGCCGCTGCTCGCCGGTGATTCGAGCGGTGATCCGGTCGCCGGGTCCTGCTTGTTCCAGCTCCCGTTGAACGACAGGTTTACCGCCTGTCCGCTCGTCGAGGACGGCGGAGCGAAATCAAAGTTGCCGAACAACGATCCCTGGTCGCCGATCCTGTTTTCGATTTGCGGACCGAGTGCCAATGGAACCCGCGAAGTGTTGAGTATCGATAAAAGCCGTGTCACTGAATCCGAGGAGACGCCAAGCGCGGCGAGACCCCGCGAATCAGTGTTGAGAAGCGTCTGGAGATCGTTCGACCTCCTGCCCAGCTGATAGGCGACATTATAGAAAGCTCGATCGAACTTAAGCGGGCCGGCGACTGTTCCGCCGAGTGAGAAGTTCGAGTACTCCTGCCCGAGAGACTGCGCGGCCCGATCTGCCCACTGCATCTGCGGCGCATCCACGTTCAGGCTCATCCCGCGCGTCTTGTAGTTCGACCCCGAGCGCGACCTCAACGACATCTGAGCGCCGCTGAACCCGCCGCGGGAAACATCATAGGGCGACGTGGTGACGGAGCTCGACACCATCGCGTCGCGCGGGAGGCTGGAGCCGCCGAACTGCATCCCGTTGAGTGTGGCGTTGTTCTGGTCAGCGCCGAGGCCAAGTACCGAGTACCCATCGGCGCCACCGTCCTGGCCTGGAACCGACTGGACGCCGGGAAGGGAAGCGGCCATCGCAGCGAGGTCGCCCATCAGGTTTGCCGGAACCGCACTGTTGCTGAGCGGCTGCTCGGTGCCGCTGACGTCAGGAGGCACCTCGGTCCGCGAAACCTTCTGCCTCTCCGCGGACACCGTCACGGGATCGAGGACCGTGCCGACGGCCGCGAGACGGGTGTCAGCGACGAGAATCTCCTCGTCAGCCATCCGCTTCAGCTCGAAGCGCTTCGCCGCGAAGCCCAGGGCCGCGAACGACACCATGTAGTCGCCGTCCCCGCCGGGGAAGGTCACTGTGAAACGCCCATTGCGATCGGTGCGGGCAGTGCGGCTGACATTGCCTGAGATCGAAGTGACGGTGACCGTCACGTTCTCGATTGCTGCGCTGTCCGGGCCGGTCACCCTGCCACGAATTACATCTGCCTGCTGGGCAGACGACTGACTTGGGGGCACTATCGCTGTCAGCGCTGCTGCCACGATGAATATGAAACGACGAATTGTCATGAGTCCCGGTGAGAGTGCCGTTCCTTTGACTCAAAAGGAGGCGCGGCGGTTTACGCCTCGCTCAGGTTGGCTGCCGGGCTGCCTACCGGCCCAGGGCGTAATCGATCGTCGAGACGACTCGAACCGTCTTGGTGATCTGGCTCGCCTCGGTGATTCCGCTCGCCTGGTCGCGCGGGAGAATCTCGAAGACACCCTGGCTCGCCCTCCGGATTCCCCCGATCGAGCTTCGCGAGTCGCGTGCAAACTGCTCGGCCGATTCTCTCGCCCGTGCCGTCGCTTCGCCGATCATCTCGGGCTTGAGCGCGTTGAGTCCGGTAAAAATGAAGGTTGGGCCACCGTTGCCGTACTCGCCGCCAGACGAGAGAACGACTCCGTCGCTGACGAGCTCTGAAACGCGCTGGCTCGCCGCATTGATCAGCTCGGGCCGGGTAGAGCGCACGACAACGGTCTGTCGTATCACGAACCTCGAGCCGGCGGAGATTCCACCCGAATACTGGTTAGTCTGCGCGTCCATCACCGAAAAATCCTGGAGCGTCGCCTGACTTGCATCGATCTGCTGAGCCGTGAGGAACGCGCGGATCTTCTGAAGACTTTCCTGAAGCTGTGAATTCGCAGTCGCCAGATTGTCGCTGGCTGAAACCAGGCGGAGCGGCCATATGGCGAGGTCCGCCTGCACCTCGCGCTCCGAGATCCCCTTGACTGTCACGTATCTGTCGGCAGCGCGGCCGCGCGCGAAGCCGACGCCGATCAGGAGCCCGGCCAGGGTGATCCCGACGGCGATAATAGCCGGACGAAGGAGATCGCGATCCACCTTCACTTCCAGGCCGACAGTTCTTCCTTGTAGAGCTGCGCGAAGTCCCGCTTCAGCGAAGCCACCTTCGGCGCGTCGTGAATCCGGATGTACATGTCATTCGGATGCTCGTTCGCATAATTCTGGTGGTAATCCTCGGCAACCGTGAATGCGCCGAGTGAAGAAAGTTTTGTCACGATGGGGCGGCTGTAAACCTTTGCTTTTCCAAGCTGGTCGATGTAGGCCGCTGCGATCTTCTTCTGCGTCTCATTGGTAAAGAAGATATGCGACCTGTAGTGAGTGCCGACGTCGGGACCCTGCCGATTCAGCTGCGTGGGATCGTGAGCGACGGCGAATAGCACTTGGAGCAGCGTTCCATAGGTGACCTTCGACGGATCGTAAACGATCCTGACGGACTCCGCGTGACCGGTGCGTCCAGTTGTCACGTCACGGTAAGTGGGCGAGGCCTGGTGACCGCCGGTGTATCCGGACACAGCTGACTTCACGCCCACTACATGTTGATAAACCGCCTGGATTCCCCAGAAACATCCGCCTGCGAAAACTGCGACCTCCTCGCCGGGTTTTGACGCGAGGGGGTTGTCGTACGCCGGCGCAGGAACGCCCGATGGCGATGATGCGAGCGCCGGCTTCGAGGGCCCGGCAACGAGATATGCCCCGGCCGCGACCGCAACGAGCGCCGCGGCTGCCATCGCCTTACTTGTCATCGCAACTCCGGTACGGGTCAATCAATCAAGGTGCAACTATCCGTGCTGGAATTGTATCCCTCTGACCCCCGATCGTTCCCGCTAC
>JBPPMU010000225.1:0-2135 GCA_051306215.1 Gemmatimonadaceae bacterium
GAAAGCCCGGACGCTTCGAGAGTGGAAGGCACCTGCGCTGAAACTCTGTCTGCAAGCGACCCGACCCGATCGGCACATTCGGATTTCGTCCATCCCCACCTGCGTGCGAGCACGGCAAAATCGCTCGTGCGCAGATTGTTCTGCTTGCCGTTCAGCGGAAGCGCAAAGAGATCGCCTTGCAGCACGACGTTGGTGTTGACGAGGTCGTACAGCGGGGAATACAAGGTTTCTATCAAACGTGGCGGATCGCCGAGTGTGCCCGGTTCGATCGAGCGCAGGACCGCGATGTTCTTTGCATGGAGGTCGCCGTTACCGATTATCCATGAAAAGACGGCATGATCGAAGAAGGCCGCGATGCCCTGTTCACCAACTCCCGCGGCGAGCAGAATTGCGGCTATGCGCTCCATCGATACATCGTATTTTTCGTGGCGGCGTATTCCGAGGAGTGATGCGGCTTCCTCGAGCATTGGAATCCGGCGTGGCGACGACAGCGAGGTGGGCAGGTCGAATCGCTCCACCAGGAGACCGGGACCTCGCAACGCCGAGCTGTCAGGAAAGGTTATTCGGCGAATCGGAGGTACAGTCAGTCCCACCCGCCGCGCGAGCTCCATGGTGGTCCACTCATTTTCGACGAGCTCGGGAAATTCCGGTGACGGTAGCTTGAGAATATGAGTGCTTGTGTTGCCGAGCCCGCCGATGCCGAGCTGAAGCGCGCCGCTTCTCGGATCGAGGTGTATCGGCAGCTTGGGCTGAATTCCCGACAGCCTCGTCGCACCGCGCCTGCGCAGCTCGAGCCAGAGGTCGCGTGAATTGGGGTCGGCATTGATGCTTTCGTCAACCAGCAGGGGCCCGCGGGGAGCTGGTACATCGTTCAGGCTGATGTCCAGATAGTCCAGGACGATGCGCGATTCGTCGAAATCGCGTGAACGCAGCGTGAGGTTGCTCAGATACTTCTGAGTCGTGCGCAGCAGTCCGAAGGTATCGGTCCGCGCAATCTTGAACACCGCCTGAAGCCGCGCCTCGGCCCATCCTTCGGGAAGCATGTTGTCGAAGAATGCGGGAAGTCCAGCGCCCTCGTATGCGACTCCATCGCTGCGCCTGACGAGGCCGCTGACCGGTATCGTCCACTCCTCGTCGTATCTGAAGCGGTACTCACCGTTTGCCAGGACAGAGAGCTGGCCGACCCGCCAGTTATAGAAGAAGAGATCGAGTGCTTCGGGAGGCGCTACCTGGAATCCCCGTGTTTTCTTCAGGTCCTTCAACATGGAATCGAACCGGGTCATCTCCTTCTGCAACCCGTTGCGCTCTGCGAACGCACCTGCGCGAAGGCGGTCTGATTCACTGAGCGCATCGATCAGCCCGTAAATCGTTTCCGGCGGAAGCGTCTTATCCGGCTGTCCGCGCGCAGGTCTCAGAAGCTCGAAGACTGTCTGGAGTGGCGAGCTTACGCGTGCCTTGAGTGGACCTGGCGCGGAGGTGAGCGAGCGTGCTGTCATCTCCAGGAGATCGATCGTGGCGATCTCGGGAAACGGAAGCGGTTTTGCGCGATGGATGGTGACGCCAGGAAACCTCATCGGACGGCTGGTTTTGCGGTCACTGGAGATCCAGGCGGACTCGTTGAGCGGTCGGAGGAGGGCTGCCGAGCTGTATGTGAGGTAAGCCTGGGGATCTGCCGCGGCGACGAGTGCCGGCAGATGCTCGCGGACAATGTCGTCGATTGGCCTGGCGAGATCCGACGTATAGATGCCCGCTGCGATTCGGCGGAGTTGACCGCGTTGTGCTGCCTTGGCTAAGGCAAATCTGTCCTGCTTGGTGTCAGAGGAATAAACTATGTCCACATTAGGCCTGTTGTAGTTATATATAATAGGCGTTATGTGGACATTCTGGCAAGGGTATGTCTACAGAATGCTGATCGCGACTGAAATTAACAGGCGTTTTGTAGACATTCTGCCGCCATGTATCGATTATTGCCATTTCTATCAGCGCAGCGGCCCGTTGATCATCCCGGCATGTCAAGCTCGGTCCGCAAACGATCGATGTCGAAGCGCTCGCCTGCGGGCAACCGCGCCTCGTGATTCTCGAATTCCCGCAGCAGCAGTTCGAGCGCTTCTCTCGATCGCGGCGACACGGCAGCG
>JBPPMU010000226.1:0-19187 GCA_051306215.1 Gemmatimonadaceae bacterium
CTCTCGACCGGCTGAGCCAGTCTGATCGATTTTCCGCCGACAACGTTGCCTCGAGGGCGCTCCCGATTGCGTAGAGGGCAACCATCATCAGACCGTAAAGCCACCCGCCGTGAAGGTTTGCCCAGACTGCGAACAGGAGGGCGGTAAGAGCGAGTCGCCTTTTTTGCCGGGATTCCATCAGGTAGAGGGTCAAGGCGACGCCGAGGATCGAGAACATGTGCGGCCGCGCGAGCCAGTGAGTCGAGCTCACCGCCAGGCTTAGGAGAGCAGCGGAGAGAGCCCACCGCGCGTCGACTCCCTGTCTCCTGAGGAACAGCGCGACGCTGGCGTGTGTCGCGCCGACGAGGATCCCCGTGACCACGGAGATCAGGGCGAGTCCTCCGACTGAGAAGAGGAGGGCGAAAATCACCTCGCTCAGCCAGGCGTGAGCTATCAGGGGCTCAGTCGGTGCGGTAAAAGATGCGAGACTGTGGGGAGGGATCTGCCTCGTCTCGAGTATCACCTGTCCCATCCTGATGTGCGCGGCGAGGTCGCCGTCGCTGTGTGTCAGCTTGACGGTGCGGGTGATGGCCGTCAGTGGCGCAACTATAAAGAAGAGAATGTCGGCGACGCTGGGTGCACGGTTCAGTTTCACGCCGCCAAAGGTTGCGAGAAATCCGCTGGTACGCTATCGGTCTTTTCCGGTTCCTATGTCCTTGTGGTGGAACGCGTTACCGTAACGGTTCCGTGACGATTGGGGAGAGTCATTGTTTCGGCTTGCACTTTTGAGCGGCTGCTTGTACGGTAGCACTCTGGTTGCTGTCTCACTATTCGGAGGTTTTTGAAACATGAAAAGCATCAAGAAGTTCCTCCATGAGGAGGAAGGGGCGGCCCTGGCCGAGTACGGGATCCTTATCGCGTTTATCGCAATTGCCGCCATTGTGGCCGTGACGTTCTTCGGTAACACGATCAAGAAGAAGTTCTCGGACTACTCCAACGCACTGTCATAAGAGTGCGCCTGTTACACGGGCGCATTCGCGAGTGCAGGCAAGATCTCGAAACGTTCGTAAACAAGCATTGCTGTTGTTCGTTTCGTGACTTAGCGTAACGGCGGCTGCAGGTGAGGTGCTGAGTTGAATCTGGTTTGCTTCGTTCCAGTTCCGCCTAGCCATTGCTGTTGTTGCTCGCGTGGGTCCGGGACTGGGATGTGCGCGGGATCATACGTCCCGCCCATCCTCGCGTAGCGGGCCCCGCGCGAATGCTTGGATTCGGAACTCCGTTGGCTCTCTTGGGGGGGATTGTTTTTTCGAGCCTCCTCATCACGGCGGCGGTTGGAGATTTACGAACGAGGCGCATCTCCAACCGTCTCGTCGTCATGATCGCCTTGGCCGGCCTTGCCTGGTCGGTAGCATGGTTTCCCATGCTCGAGGGTGTATTGAGGGGAGGTGCGGGGCTTCTGGTCGGCCTTGCGTGCTGGTTGCCGTTCTATGCACTGGGCTGGCTCGGAGCGGGAGACGTGAAGCTGTTTTCGGCGGCGGGCGCTTGGCTCGGGCCTGTCGGGGTTTTGGAAGCATCGCTTGTCGGTGCTTGCGCCGGGGCCGTATTGGCGCTCGCATGGATGATACGGTCGCGAGGGATGAGGGAGACTTCGGAAGTTCTCGGTATGGCTGCCGGGACGCCGTCACTTCTCTCACCGAGCGACAAGAGCTCCCCGAGGTCGAAGTTGCCGTACGGGATTGCAATTGCGTTTGGAGCTATCTGGGCCGCCTGGCTGCCCGGGTTGCTGCTCGCTTGATGTCGGTCGTGGACGTTTCAGGCGGCCGGCAGGAAGTATCAACATTGAAGAGATTGGAGCAGGAAAATGGGCGGACGATATAAGCTGGTTTTCTGGGGCGCGCTTTTTGTCGCCGCGGCGGCGACATTCGGGGCCTATCGGCTCCTGGCGGCAAACAGCAGGGCGGGGCAGGTTGTCACTCAGCCGGTCGTTGTGGCGTCGCAGGACATTCCCGAAGGGAGCGTCATCGATCGCATCGCGCTGAAGACCGTGCAGCTGCCGGTTCAGATGATCCCGGTGGGAGCGTTCTCGAGCACTGACTCGGTCCACGGCCGCGTCACGAGAGTTTCGGTCTTCAACGGGGAGCCGATAGTCCCCGGGAGGCTTGCGCCGGTCGGCACCGGACCCGGTCTCGAGCTCAAGATTCCTCCTGGGCAGAGAGCAATGGCCGTGAGAATCAATGACGTTGCTGGCATAAGCGGGCTGCTTCAGCCCAACAGCCGTGTCGATGTTCTCGTCACTCTTCCGGAGGGCCAGGGCTCGAACAAGCAGGTCGCGAAGCTGTTCATGTCCAACATGCTTGTGCTCTCAGTCGGAACGGAGATTCAGCGCGACCAGTCGGGGAAATCGATAAACGCGACTACAGTGACGCTGGCCGTGACCCCCGAGGAGGCTGAGCGGCTTGCGATCGCGATGAACACCGGGGCGATACAGCTCGTCCTTCGTGGCTACGGCGATCCCGACAGTGTCCGCACCAAGGGTGCGACATCGACTGACGTCCTCGCGCAGCTCCAGGGCATAGCGGTACCGGTGCCCCAGAAGCAGGCGGCAACGGCCAGGCCGCGGGTAGTCTACAGGCCGCTGCCTCCGGCAGCGAAGCCGCCGCCACCACCTCCGCCACCCGAGTCGGTTCTCGTCAACGTCTACAGGGCGGGAAAGGCGACACCGCAGAAGTTCGACACAGCGGGCAAGCGGTGATCCTGCCATAATCAGCATTTGAGCAGTTGCACAATGCGCAATCTTTCGTGGAGGTTCGTCTGAAAGTTCTCACCGACGTTAGCAGGCTGCTGGTTCTCGTGGGTACTCTGGTTTTCGGCGCGATAGCGACACCAGCGTCGGCCCAGCCAGGGCAGATCACGCGGATCGACCTGCCGGTTGGTCGCGCGTATCCGTTGACAACAGCCGTAGGCATCACGAGGGTATCCATCTCGAATCCGGATGTCGCCGACGTCGTAGTTGTCGGAACCCGCGAGCTCGTAATCAATTCAAAGGCGAATGGCGAAACCGACGCGATCTTCTGGCTCGCGAACGGGACGCGCCAGCATTACCGGATATCTGTCCATTCTCCTGCTGACCGTCAGCAGATTGCCCTCTACATCAAGATCGCCGAGGTCCGCCGCGACATCCTGCGTACTGCGGGAATCTCCGGGCTTTATCGCAACCGCGGCACCAGAGTGGGCACCGGCACGTTCAACACCGACAACGTGTTTCAGGATGACGGCAGGATCGAGCTGCCGACAGACGCAGGCTTCCTGACCGTGCTCTCGGACTTCGGTACGCGGAACCTGCTCGCACTTCTGGACCTCGAGGAGCAGACAGGAAACGCACGGACGCTCGCAGAGCCGAACATCATGGCTGGGAACAAAGACACAGCGACCTTCCTCGCCGGGGGCGAGCTTCCGATTCCGATCGTGCAGCCTGGGGCCGGCGAAACCCGAGTCACGATCCAGTACAAGGAGTTCGGGGTCCGGCTTCAATTCGTCGCCGAGATCCTGAGTGACAGCCTGATCAAGCTGCACGTGGAGCCGGAAGTTTCGAGTCTCGACTACGTGAACGGCATTATCATTTCCGGGTTCCGGATCCCGGCATTCCGGACACGTCGTGTCAGAACAACGGTTGACGTCCCTCGCGACCGGAGCATGATCATCTCGGGGTTGTTCAACAATGATCAGGAGCGGGTGAGAAGCGGCATTCCCCTCCTCAAGGATCTCCCCATAATCGGCGCGTTGTTCTCGAGCACCAGCTGGCAGAACAACGAGAGCGAGCTGCTCGTTGTAGTCACGCCGGTTCTGGTAGACCCGCTCGACCCGCGCCCGCAGGACCTGCTGCGCCTACTGCCCGACACCGCGCTGCCCGCCCGCGACGCGATCCAGAAGCGCCTCGACGACGCATCGAGACGACCCCCATCCCCCATCATCCGCTGAACGGGGGAAGTGAATGCAGCGCCGCGCGCTCATTGCTGACAATGCCGCCGGCTCACCCGAGGGTGTAGCCGGCGTACTCACGCGCTTTGGGTTCTCGGGTAATGTCGAGGTAGCGACGCGTGATCAGGCCGTCGCTAAAATGCACGACGGCCATTTCGACCTCGTCGTTATTCCCGTCGAGGGGATCACGCCGAACGAGCTGATCGCGCTCGAACGCGAGATAAGAAAGGACGCAACGACTTCGGTGATAGCGACCGCGCCGTCACCCGTCCCCGACCTGATCCTTCGCGCGATGCGCGCGGGAGTTCACGAGTTTCTAGTCTATCCGCCGAAGGCCGAAGAGCTTGCAAGTGCAGTGGAGCGGCTCATGCGCCGGGGAGCGACGGAAACCCAGCGAGGGGACCTGATCGCCGTACACAGTGGCAAGGGAGGGCTCGGGGGGACGAGCATAGCAGTAAATCTCGCCCAGGCGCTAGCCACCCAGCGGACTGATTCGCGCGTCGCGCTGATCGATCTCGTTGTGACGGGCGGGGACATCAGGGTCTTCCTGAATCTCCGGCCGGCCTATGATCTCAGCCACCTGATCGCAAAAGGCAGCCAGGTCGACACGGAGCTGCTCAACTCGGTGCTGACTGCATGCCCGGGCGGCGTGTGGGCCCTTCCAACGGGTGACACGCCCGAAGACGAGGAACTGTTCGACTCGGCGGCAGTCGGATCGATTCTGTCACTGCTGCGGAATCAGTTCGCCTACACTGTGGTGGACTGCGATCATCACCTGAGCGAGGCGACACTGACGGCTCTCGATGCCGCAAACCGGATTGTGCTCGTCACCCAGCTGACAGTACCCGCCCTGAGGAGCACGCAGAGGTCATTGGCGGTCTGCCGGCGTCTGGGGTACGAGGATTCAAAGCTCTGCGTTGTCGTCAACAGGTACCAGTCGGGCGACGTGCTTCCGGTCAGGGATGCCGAGGACCTCCTTCAGGCGTCCATATACTGGAGGCTGCCGAATGACTACCGGTTGTCCGCGGAGTCATTGACCCAGGGCGTTCCGGTCACGATTCAGGATCCCAACTCGAAGCTCGCCAGGAGCTACGGCGAGCTCGCAAGGAAATTGAGCGGTGCTGGAGGCTCGGGTACGTTCTCGCGCTCTACGCCGAGCGGCGGCTCGCGACTGCGCAAGTTGTTCGGCACTGAAAGGGGAGCGAGAAATGTCACTTAGAGATAGACTGACCCGCCGCGGGAACGGGATTACGCAAGCGGCGGACGCTGCGCCGGAGCAGGCTCAGCTGGCGGAGCCGGGAACGGTTCCGGCGACGACACGCCCGACGCCTGCCGGCCGTTCGCCCACGCCTGCGCAGTCGTCGGGGATGTACACGAGGAGGAATGAAGCGACTGTGATAAGCGCGGTCGATCAGGTGAAGATCGACCTGCACAGAAAGCTCATCGAGCGTTTAGACCTCGAGGCGCTCGAGCAGATCCCTGACGAGCGCCTTCTCAATTCCGAGATCCGCGCGGTAGTCATCGAGCTGCTTCGCGAAGAGTCGACGCCGCTTACAGTTGCGGATCGCGAAGACATCATCGAGCAGGTCCTCTACGAGATAACAGGCCTCGGACCGATCGAGCCGCTGTTCAGGGATATGTCGATCAGCGACATCCTTGTAAACGGGTCGAAGGAGATTTACATCGAGCGCGCTGGGCGGCTCATCCGTGTTGCTGCCACGTTCAGGAACGATGCGCACGTCATGGCCGTCATCGACAGGATCGTCAGCCGCGTCGGAAGGCGCGTCGACGAATCTTCGCCGATGGTCGACGCCCGACTTCCCGACGGATCGCGCGTGAATGCGATAATCCCGCCGCTCGCTCTCGATGGCCCCGTACTGTCGATCCGCCGGTTCGGCGCCGATCTCTCGGTTCAGCGGCTCATCGAGAACGGAACTTTCACACCAGCGATGGCAACGCTCATCGCCGGCTGCGTCGCGGCGAGGCTCAACATCCTGGTCTCAGGCGGAACAGGTGCAGGAAAGACGACGCTGCTCAACGCCATGGCGTCATTCATTCCACCTGACCAGCGCGTCATCACCATCGAGGACGCCGCCGAGCTCCGTCTGCAGCAGGAGCACGTCGTGCGGCTCGAGACCCGCCCGCCCAACGCTGAGGGGGAGGGCGAGGTAAAAGCGCGTGATCTCGTCAAGAACGCGCTCCGCATGCGTCCGGACAGGATCATCGTCGGAGAGGTGAGGTCTGCCGAGGCGCTCGACATGCTCCAGGCAATGAACACGGGTCACGAGGGATCGTTGACGACGATTCACGCTAACTCGCCGCGCGACGCGCTCTCGCGTCTCGAGACGATGATTCTGATGGCAGGTTCGAACCTGCCTGACCGCGCGATGCGTGAGCAGATATCATCCGCGCTCGATCTGGTGATACAGGTATCGCGCATGGCCGACGGCTCACGCCGGATCACGAGCATTGTCGAGGTGACAGGCATGGAAGGCCCCGTTACCGCGACTCAGGAGATTTTCCGGTTCAGAAGAAAGGGGATCGCTCCCGACGGTACCGTGCTCGGCGACTTCGAGACGACTGGCGTGAGGCCGACGTTCATGGACCGCCTTCGTGTGTCGGGTATCGAGATCCCTGCTGATATGTTCGCGGAGGGAATGCTCAGGTGATCCTGCTCCTGACCGCTGTGTTCGTCGCCGTCATGTCTTTCGTCATCGGCGGCTACATCCTGGTCAACCGCGGGACACTCGAGGCGGCGGAGGTCGCCCGGTCACGACTGAAAACGGCTGACGGACCTGAGAAGACGTGGACGCTTCTCAAGGACGACAGGATCAGCGAGGTTCCGCTTCTCAACCGCCTCCTCAGCGGTAAAGCGTGGGTGACCGGGCTTGGCGTGCAGCTCGAGCGCGCGGGCTCGTTCATCAGGCCTGGCACGTTCGTGGGCCTCATGCTGGTGAGCGGGGCCGCCGGCACACTCCTCGGTTTGTCCGTCCGCGGCATTGCAGGATTTTTCCTAACCGTGCTCGGCTGGGCGGGCCCCTTCTTGTGGTTGCGCTGGAAGCAGAAGAAACGCCTAAGGGATTTCGAGCAGCAGCTTCCCGATGCCATCGACATGCTCGTCAGCGCGATGCGGGCGGGCTACTCGTTTCAGGCTGCTTCGCAATTCATCGGCGAGGAGATGATCGCGCCGCTGGGTCCCGAGTTCGCGCGTTTCTACGACGAGCAGCGCCTCGGGATCGACGTGCGAACAGCGCTCCTCGGCATGCAGAGCCGGGTAGACAGCCTGGACCTCAAGATGTTCGTCACGTCCGTGCTGATTCAGCGCGAAACCGGCGGAAACCTGAGTGAAGTGCTGTCTAACCTTGCGGATCTCGTGCGCGAGCGGCTCACGATGAGGAGCCAGATCCAAACACTCATCGCGGAGCCGAAGCTTTCCGCGCGGTTTCTTGCAGCGCTGCCGGTGATCGTGTTCGCCGTGCTTTCGCTCGTGACGCCCGGGTTCTTCGATCCGATGACGGAGGAGGGAAGTACCGGACGGGCGGTGCTTGCCGGGTCTGTTGTTTCGGTGATCGTCGGTTATATGATAATGATGAAGATCGCGGACGTAGACATATGACCTCGATGGTCGTTCTCTTCATCCTCATAATCCTCAGTGTTGCTGCCTTTGCTGTTGCGCTCTGGCTGCAGCTGCGAGAGGCATCCCGGCGCGAAGCGGTGGACAGGGCGCTTGGCGGCGCCTCCGCAACCGCTGACATAAGGCGCGCGGTGAGAAAGGGTCTTGGCCAGGACCAGGACGATCTCCGTGCCCGGATGCTCAAGAAGGCGCCGTCGATCTGGGCCCAGAACCAGACGATTCAGGAGCGTCTGATCAAGGCCGGCTATGACGGCCCGATTGCGCCGCTGGGCTACTCGATGATCCGCGTGATCGTGCTTCTGGCCCTTCCCCTGCTGGCCTTTTTCTTTCTGGCACAAACGAGTTTCGCGCGCCTCCTGGTCGGTGTTCTTGCGGCGGGTTTCTTCGGGCTTCTTTTGCCCCCGTTCGTCCTCCTGCGACTTGAGGGGAGGCGTCAGGAGAAGATCCGGCGCTCACTGCCTGACGCGCTGGATCTCCTCGTTGTCTGCGTGGAGGCCGGAATCAGCCTTGATGCGGCTATCTTGCGCGTTGCGAAAGACTTAATGTACGTTCATCCAGAGCTTGCGAAGGAGCTCATGGTTGTGAGCCGGAAAACAAATGCCGGCATGACCCGCGAGGATGCGTTGCGCGGGCTGTGGGACCGTACGGGTGTCGAGGAGGTGAGGGCGCTGGTAGCCAGCCTGGTTCAGAGCGAGAAATGGGGTTCGAGTAGCGCTCGGGTCCTCCGGGTTTCGGCCGAGACGCTTCGCAGAAAGCGCCGGCATGCTGCCGAGAGGCGCGCTGCGACGGCACCCCTGAAGATGATAATTCCGATGGCATTGTTCATTTTCCCGGCACTGTTCGTGGTAATCATGGGCCCGGCGGTCATTCAGATCGTCAGCCAGTTTCAGTGATGGGGCTGTTGAAGCAGCAATTTATGCGGCGTGGGGATCAGCGCATTCCCCGGATTAGGAGGGGCGCGGCGATGCTTGAGTTTGCCGTGGTCATGCCGCTGCTGGTCGTGCTTCTCGTTGGCGCTGCGGACTATGGTCGAGTGTTTTTTACTTCTATCGCCGTAGCAAACGCGGCACGTGCGGGTGCCGAGTGGGGTGCGCAGGACAAAGGCAAGGCATTCGGTTCGACAACAGCTATCACTGATTTTGCCGAGCAGGATGGAATTGAGGCTGGAGCCATAGTGGTGTCTTCTGCGACAGTGTGCAGGTGCCCTGATGAGACTGTCCTGGTATGCACATCATCCTGCGCAGGGTATGGTGACCCCCGAGCCTTCGTTGAAGTGACTGCGACCAAGACGGTCAACCTTATCCTGCCCTACCCGGGCGTGCCCAATAACATTCAGATAACGCGCAAGGCAGTTTTTCGGGTTCAATAGAAAAGGATGTATTAACGCCAGCTCCAGAGGTGCTCATGACGCCCGATATTCGCTCAGGAAGAAAACTGTTCAGTGATCGACGCAGACGCGGAGCGATGTTGGCTTTCGTGGGGGTTAGCATGGTTGCGCTGCTTGGTGCGGTCGCGCTGGTGCTTGATACTGGCCTGGGTCAACGGCAGCGGCGAATTGCCCAGACTTCCGCGGACGCCGGAGCGATCGGCGGTGCTCAGGAGATTATTCGGAATCGGCAGGATCTAGCTGACGCCGGAGCGCTTGCAGAGGCGGTCAGGAATGGTTTCGACGCATCTGAGGTCACTGTTTTTTACCCACCCGCAACGGGACTATTCATCGGCAATCCGGCGTTCGTGGAAGTAGTCATCGCCAGGAACGTCCCAACGCTGATGGCGCATTTATTCAATCGATCGTCTTGGGATGTTCGAGCCCGCGCAGTTGCGGGGGTTTCGACAACCAGCTTCAACTGCATCTATACCCTCAACCCGACCGGCGTGTCGTTGCAGCTCGACGGGTCAATTGTCGCGAACTGTGGGGTTTCAGTAAATGGAACGCTTGACGCCAAGGCGGGATCTAACTTGGATGCGACATCGATTTCGGCCGCTATAGTCGATGCCCGGAATGCTGACATCGATCCACCTGCGAGCTCGGGCGCTGCGGCAAGCCCTAACCCGCTAGCTGCATTCGATACGGTGATCGCGAACTACATAGCGCCCAGGGTGCCATTGGCGCAAACCTGCGACTACGCGACAAAGGTTGTGGTGTCGGCTGACCTCACGCTGAATCCCGGCACGTATTGCGGAGGAATCAGTGTCAACACAGGTAGCCATAAGCTCACGCTCAATCCTGGGGTTTACATTATTGCAGGTGGCGGCTTCACAGTCCAGACAAGCGGAAGAGTCGACGGCGCAGGCGTGACGATCATCAACACGAACGGGCCAGTGAATAATCCCGCACTGTACGAGCCGTTCTACTTCGGGAACGGATCAAAGTGTAACCTCACTTCCCCACCATCGGGTGAGTTGTTCGAGGGGATGCTGCTTATTCAAGATCCTGAAGCGGGTGAGACGGGGACTACTTACGTCAACACGTTCGCCTGTGCGGATGACACGCCGCTCGGGGGAACGATCTACTTGCCGACCCAGACCGCCTTTTTTCAGGGCAGCAACAACTCTACTCAGATAAATGGGTCGATCATCTCATATATAGTAGAGGTGGCACCAGGTACCGCCCTGACAATGAATCAACCAGTGACGAGCAATTCTGTGATCAAGCGGATTTCTCTCGTCGAATGAGGCAACGGTGGCGCCTCGTGAGACATTTTTGTCGGGATGAGCGCGGAGCGGCAATGGTGGAGTTTGCCATCGTCGCGGTTGTCTTCTTTATCCCGATGATATTCGGCATTCTCGAGTTCGGCCGGATGGCTTATGCAAAAACCAGTCTGACTGCCGCTGCCCGCGAAGGCGTTCGATACGCGATCGTTCACGGGTCATTAAGTGGATCGGTCGCCGATTCCGCTGCGGTGGCGAGCTATGTTGAGGGGAGAACGAAGCTGGGTGGAATAGTCGTCTCCACCCTCTGGTTATCCGGAAAGGATCCCGGAGATACCGTGGAGGTGACTGTCAGGTATGCCTATAGCTCGCTCATTCCTGTGATACCGTCGAGGCAACTCAGAGGCGTCTCGCGGCAGGTGATCGCGTACTGAGCTCCGCCCGTCCGGTTCAATCAAGATCGCCATGATCCTCCGTCGTTTCTTCGACGACAAGCTCGCCCAGGCAAGCTACCTCGTCGCCTGTGAGCACTCCCGCCTCGCGCTCGTCGTCGATTCGAACAGGAACGTCGCGCAGTACATCGAGGCGGCGGCGAAGGACAACTTCCGCATAGTTGCGGTGACCGAGACGCACATCCACGCCGACTTCGTCTCGGGCTCACGCGAGCTTGCCATGCGCACCGCCGCGCACCTCTACCTCTCGGATGCCGGAACCGCGGACTGGAAATACGCTTTCGCGCTCGATGCAGGCGCCGAAATGCTCACCGACGGATCGCACTTCATGGTCGGCGACGTCCGCATCGACGCCGTCCACACGCCGGGCCACACGCCCGAGCATATGACATTACTCGTCACCGACACAGCAACCGCCAGCGAGCCGATGGGCGCCCTGACCGGCGACTTCATATTCGTCGGCGACGTTGGAAGGCCCGACCTCCTCGAGCGAGTTGCCGGCTTCGAGGGCACAATGGAAGCCGGCGCCCGCCAGCTCTTCGACTCGCTCCGCAGTTTCAGGACCTACCCCGACTACCTCCAGATATGGCCGGGCCACGGCGCGGGATCGGCATGCGGCAAGGCACTCGGGGCGATGCCTCAATCGACGCTTGGCTACGAAAAGCTCTTCAACTGGGCCCTCGCCGAGTCGGACGAAGAGCGGTTCGTGGAGGAGGTGCTTGCCGGCCAGCCTGAACCTCCGGCGTACTTCGCCCGAATGAAAAAACTCAATCGCGATGGTCCGCCGACTGAGCCTCCCGCGGTGCCCGTCGAGGCCGAACCCGCCGAAATTGTCGCCGCAATCGCTGACGGCGCCCGCGTCGTCGACACGCGTCCGGCGGTTGACTATGCAGCACGGCACATCGAGGGCACGATCAGCATCCCGCGGAACAAGTCGTTCCTCAACTGGGCCGGCTCGCTGCTCGATTACGACAGTGATACCTGGTTCATCGCGTCATCGAGCGAAAATGCGCGCAGGGAGATCGCCGCAGACCTCTCACTGATCGGGTTCGACAGGATTCGCGGAATCGCGCCGGCCGACCAGATCGACGAGCTGGCGAAACTCGGCGCACGCTTGCGCGGCACCCGCCAGGCAACTGTCGCCGAGGTGAGCGGCCGTCCCGACACTACCATACTTGACGTCCGCGGCAGGGGCGAGTTCGAGGAAGGACACATTCCAGGAGCCCTTAACATCCCCCTCGGAGAGCTCGAGAGGCGGATGGGCGAAGTTCCCGCCGGCAAGGTCGCGGTTCATTGCCAGGGAGGCGGACGGTCTGCGATAGCGGCCAGCATCCTGCAAAAGCACGGCAGGGATGAGATCGCGAACATGGACGGCGGATTTTCGGATTGGGAAAAGTCCGGGAATCCCGTCGCGAGAGGCGACGGCGCCGGAGACTGAATCGTGAGCGGGCCAATCGTGATTCAGGTCAACTCACGCGGCCGCCGCAAGCACGAAAAGCCCGCCACGAGGCGCGAGCGGCTCTCCGCGATGCGCCACATCCCGGGCCTCGCGAAGCTCGTCTGGGGCACCCACCGCGGCTACACCCTCGCGATGATGCTGCTCAGGGTCACGCGGGCGTTCGTCCCGATCGCGACATTCTGGGTCGGCAAGCTCATTCTCGACACTGTCATCGCCGTCCGCGACGGCGAAGCTGACATCGGCCTGCTCTGGCGCTACATCGCGATCGAGATTGCCATTGTCGTGACCGGGGAGATTCTCGCACGCGCCTCGGCACTCATCGAGAGCCTTCTAAGCGACCTTTTCTCGAATCGCATGAGCGTGCGGCTGATGGAGCATGCCGCGAGTCTCGACCTGGCGCAGTTCGAGGATCCGACATTCTACGACCACCTCGAGCGCGCCCGCCGGCAAACCGTCGGTCGCATCGCGCTCCTGACACAGCTCGTGTCGATGACGCAGGAGGCGATAACGCTCCTTACCATCGGCGGAGTGCTGATCGCCTACAGCCCCTGGATGGTGCTGCTGCTGCTTGCCGCGGTTCTTCCCAGCTTCCTCGGCGAAACTCATTTCGCGGCGCTTGGGTACTCGCTCCTGTTCAGGTGGACTCCCGAGAGACGACAACTCGACTACCTGCGTACGGTCGGCGCGAGCGACGTGACGGCGAAGGAAGTCCAGATGTTCGGCCTCGCGCCGTGGCTCATCGAGCGGTACCGCGGTCTCGCTGACAGGTTTTATGCCGAGAACAAGAAACTCTCGATACGTCGCGGCGGTGTGAGTGCTGCGCTTTCGCTGCTCGGAACGGTTGGCTACTACGCCGCTTACGTGATAATCATACTGCGCGCCGTGCGCGGCGAGATCACGCCGGGGACACTGATATTTCTCTCCGCCTCATTTGCCCGCGGCCGTGATACAATCCAGGGGATCCTCCTTTCGGCGTCGAGCGTGTACGAGCAGGCACTTTACCTCCGTGACCTGTTCGTATTCCTCGAGATGAAGCCGACGATTGTCTCGAAACCGGGTGCCAAAACTGTTCCGCGTCCCATCGAGACTGGCTTCGCGTTCGAGGATGTGGGCTTCCGGTATCCGGGAAGCGAGAGATGGGCGGTGCGCAACGTCTCGATGACATTGCGCCCGGGCGAGCGGGTAGCACTTGTCGGGGAAAACGGGGCGGGGAAGACGACGATAACGAAGCTCATCGCGCGACTGTATGAGCCGACCGAAGGGCGCATCACGCTCGATGGAACCGACCTGCGTGACTACGACCTTCAGTCGCTGCGGCATGCGATCGGAGTGATCTTCCAGGATTTCGTGCGCTACGACATGCGCTTCGACGAGAATATCGGCGTGGGAGAGATAGAGTCTGTCCGCGATGCGCTCGACAGGGGTGAAACGACGCCTGACAGCATCGAGCTTGCCGCAACTAACTCACTCGCCGCTTCTCTCCTGCCTCGCCTCCCGAATGGTTACCAGCAGATGCTCGGAAGGCGGTTCGAGGACGGTGTCGACCTCTCCGGGGGTGAATGGCAGAAAGTCGCGCTCGCGCGCGCGTATCTCCGCGATGCGCAGGTGCTGATTCTCGACGAGCCGACGGCTGCCCTCGATGCGCGTGCTGAATATGAGGTATTCCTGAGATTTTCGGAGCTCGTCGCGGGGAGGATGGCGATACTCATATCGCACCGGTTCTCGACTGTCAGGATGGCTGACAGAATCATCGTCCTTCGGGCGGGGAAGATCGAGGAATCGGGCAGCCACGAAGAGCTCGTATCGCTTGGCGGGCTATACGAAGAATTGTTCAGGATGCAAGCGGCTGGGTACAGATAAGCGGAAGTCCACGCGAGTAGCGAGTAACCAGTTTTGAGTTTGCAGTTTTCAGATCACCGAGGAGACATTTCGCCCGCCGCAGCAACTGGCAACTGAAAACTCACGACTGTGAACCCGCTACTCGCGTGGACTTCTCTGCGATGTCCCCTACTCTGCGTACGATTCGCTTACCGCATCCCAGTTGACGACATTCCACCATGCCGTGATGTAGTCCGGCCGCTTGTTCTGGTATCGCAAGTAGTACGCGTGCTCCCAGACATCGAGGCCGAGAATCGCGTTCTTCCCCTCCATCAGCGGGTTGTCCTGGTTCGGCGTGCTGGTGATCGACAGCTTCCCACCGTCATTCAGGAGCCATACCCAGCCGGAGCCGAAGCGGCCGGCACCAGCCGCTCCCCATTGCTCCTTGAACTTGTCGAATCCGCCGAACGCATCGCTTATCGCGCTGCCCAGGTCACCGCCGGGTTCCCCGCCACCATCGGGCGCCATCCACGTCCAGAACTTCGAGTGATTCCAGTGACCGCCGCCGTTGTTCCTCACCGCGGTCCTGACAGCCTCAGGCACGTCGTTGATGCCGCGCATCAGGTCGTCGATCGATTTCCCAGCGAGCTCCGGCGCCTTTTCGATTGCAGCATTGAGGTTGTTTACGTAAGCCTGGTGATGTTTGCCGTGGTGGATCTGCATCGTCGCTGTATCGATGTGCGGCTCGAGCGCGTCGAAGCCGTACGGCAGGTTCGGAAGTTCAAACGCCATTTGCGTGCTCTCCTTTGTCAGTTCAATGCCGCGGCAGCCTTCCGCCGCTCCCGCCACCAGCTGATCAGCGCCGGAAGAATCGATATGAAAACGACTACGACAATCAGAATCTCGATGTGCTTGTCGATTCCCGGAACGTACGTGCCGAGGAAATACCCTGTGAACAGCATGCTCCATACCCAGAGGGTCGTTCCGATCACGCTGATGAGCAGAAACTTCCTGTATGGCATCCTCCCGACCCCGGCGATCACGGGCGAAAAGGTCCGCACGATCGGCATGTATTGAGCGAGTATGATGGCGAGCCAGCCGTGACGCTCGTAGAATGCCTGTGCGCGGAAAACATGCTTCTTGTTGAACAGCAGCGAGTCCTCGCGTGTAAATATGCGAGGCCCGGTGGCCCTTCCGATCCAGTATCCGACAGAATTGCCCACTGCCGCAGCCGTATTGAGAAGCGCCCCGAGCAGGTAGACGTTGAACAGCCCCTGAGAGGAGAAAAGCCCCGCTGTCACGAGAAGCGAGTCGCCCGGGAGGAAAAATCCGACGAGAAGTCCGGTTTCGGCGAAAACTATCGCGGTGAGTCCGACGTATCCGGCCCACTTTATGAGTGCAGGTAGGTCGCGGAGATTCGCGAAGAGCTCGCTCAGTTGTTCCATGAAATCGTCGTGAGGGGAGATGGCAGACGGCAGCAAGTCAAATTCAACTTTCGATCACCTCTGGTCAACTGTCGAGCACTGGGCAGAGAGCTTTCCCGAGGTGGCGCCGAGCCGGTGGCATCGAAAGGGGATGTCGCGGCGGGCGGAGCGTCGCTTCAACATCGGCTCCTCGATCCTGATAGGCCTCATCGCGTTCGGGTGGATGTGGACCATCGCGACAGCGCGCACTGACGCCTCGGGACTCTCCAGGACCGGGGGCATAATCAGCAGGGCGTTGACGGACTCCCGATCGCCGAATGTCGCATTTCTCACAGACGTCGCTCTCGGCCTCGTAACGCCCGCCCAGGGCGAAAGTGGCAGGCTTCGCGCCCGGGTGGAGGATCCGGGGGCACCGCTGAGCGAAGACACACCTCCGGCCGAGGTGGTGACTACGTTTTCGACGGGTGCCGTGGCCGAATCGACAGCTGTCCTCGCGGCTCCCCGGCGGAGCGGCATCTGGTCGGTCGCCGTCGCCGTGGGCAATGCGATAAGGCCGGTCGCCGATTTCTCGCTCATCACGCTCAAACCCGCGTCGGAGAAGCGGGGAGGAAAAATCGGGCTCTACTATATAGGAAACTGGCCCAGCGCCCGGACCTCGGGCGGCGTCACATATCGGCCACCCCGCGGGTTCATCGAGGTGACCCAGGACAAGCAGAATACCATGCTCTCCGACCACTTCCGCCTGCGTGACTTCTTCCCCCACGACCAGGCGAACGTCTGGCCCAAGTACATCGTCGTCGAGATGAAGCTCATCGACAAGCTCGAGCTGATCCTCACGGAGTTGGAGAAACAGGGGATTTCGTCGAAGGGCGTCAAGGTGATGAGCGGCTTCCGCACACCCCAGTACAATGCGGGGAAAGGCGATACCCGGGGCCGAGCCTCGCTCAGCCGCCACATGTACGGGGACGCGGCGGATATCTTCATTGACAACGACGGAAACGGGAACATGGACGACCTGAATGGGGACGGAAAGGTGAATACAGATGACGCCCGGGTTATCCTTGCAGCGGCAAATCGCGTCGAAGCGGCACATCCTTCGCTGATAGGAGGTGTGGGCGTGTACCCGGGCACTTCCGCCCATGGGCCGTTCACTCACATTGACACGCGCGGATATCCCGCGCGGTGGTAAGGGGAACCGGAGATCTAAAATGGATGAAGCGACGACCGTAGTGTCCGCGCACAGCGCGCCCGATTCGTCAGCTGGACAGCCACCCGCGCGTAACACGAATCCCGACCCGGCGATGCCGGTTCGCTCGGCGGACCTCGAGCCGTACACCGGCCTTGGCTATCTGTCGAAGCTCTTCAAGCTCATGGCGGCTGTGCTGCTGCTCCTCCTGCTTTCGGAGATCGTGACAGGCCTCCTGGCCCAGGGAACCGCGGCGATCCCGACACTGCTCGGCGAGATAAGCCGGCTGGTGGTTCTTGCCGGGCTTCTCTATGGTAGCGGCGACCTTGCGCTACTGCTCATAGACATCGGCCACGATATCCGGGCGACTCGTATTCTCCTGGGCAGACAGGCGATCCACGAGGAAGCGGGCAAACGTGATCCCTCGAAGTTCGTCGAGCGCGGGCCGCGTTAGGCGACCTGACGGTACGACTGTTGCCTCTGAGGCCGTCGCGGGTCAACCCTTACTGAGGATTAATCAATGCTCTGGACCATCGCACTTGTCCTGCTGATCCTGTGGGTTCTGGGAGCTTTTGTTGTGCCGATGGGCGGCGCCCTGATCCACCTGCTGCTCGTAATAGCGATCATCGTAGTCGTATACCGCCTCATTACCGGCAGGCCGGTAGTCTAGCGGAATGATTCGGGCGGTCGTCACGCAGGGAGCGGCAGTCTCCAGTCCCTGTGTGGCGCAGCCCATCCGCGTCGCCGGTAGTTCGAGGTGACGCGACTCGACGCGGTGCGCGTCGTTCTCTACGAGCCGCTCGACCCCATCAACATCGCCGCGACAATCCGCGCGATGAAAAACATGGGCGTCAATAAGCTCCGTCTCGTCAAGCCGGTTGCCTACGACCCGTACCGGCTGGTAGGCGTTGCCCACGACACGCAGGAAATTATCGACGGGATCGAGCACTTCGACGACCTCCCCGGCGCGCTTGCCGACTGCGTCAGGGTGGCTGGCTTCACTGCGCGCAGGCGGGCCGCAAAACGGGCAGTCACGGAGCCCGTTGCCGCCGCCGAGGACCTGCTTTCATTCGCGGGCCAAGGGCCAATCGCAGTGTTGTTCGGGAGGGAGGACAAGGGTCTGCCAAATGAGGCGCTCGACCTCGCGCACATCGTCGTTACGATCCCCACCACGGCCCACGCCTCGCTGAATCTCGCGCAGGCGGTGCTGCTCGCACTGTATCACCTGCACATATCTTCAGCCGACGCCACCCGACATCTCGCGCCGCCACGAAAGGCGGCAGAGCCGCCGACGAGCGCACAGCTCGAGATGTTGTTCGCCGATGCACACAGGGCGCTCGCCGAGATCCGCTTCTTCAAGACTCGCAACGACGAGCATGTAATGCGCTCGCTCAGGTCGATGATCTTCCGTGCGGCCCCGGATGGGAGGGAAGTCGACCTCCTTCGCGCGATGGCGATCGAAGTTCTGCGAACCATCGAGCGCGAAAGGAATGCTCCGAATCATGAGTGATTTGTTCGTTTTTTTCGTGCTCCGTGCCTTGCGGAGAAAATCGCGAAAAGGCATTTTACCGCCACGTTTTTCCGAGCTTGTGAAAATCTTCACAAAGCCGATCATTTGACTCGCCTTTTCGATCGCCGATGAAACCCAAGAGGAAATGGCTCGCCATCTCCGGCTTCCTCGCTCTTGCCGCGGCAGCCGCCACGCTTTCGGCGTACGCGGGCGCTAGCTCATCGCAGCGGAACAGCCCGGTGCAGCCAGTCGCGTTTCCTCACACGCTTCACGCCGCCGGCAACCTCAGGATGAACTGCGTTTACTGCCACTACTCGGCGACGAAATCACCTGATCCGGGAATTCCGGCTGTCGCCACATGCATGGGGTGTCACACTACCGCTGCCGCAGACCGGCCCGAGGTGCAGAAGCTTGCAGGATTCTGGCAGCGCAAGGAGCCCGTTCCCTGGGTGCGGATCCACAAGCTCCCGGAATACGTTCGCTTCCCGCACATGCGCCACGTGAATGCAGGAGTGTCCTGCCAGGAATGCCACGGCGAAGTCCAGAACATGGTGCAGGTTTACCAGCAGAACTCGCTGAACATGGGCTGGTGCGTCAACTGTCACATCGGTCGCTCGAATCCCGAGTTCAGGGCGCGCTACGATTGCGCCACATGCCACCATTGATGCAAATATGACGACTGTCAAACGGCGCGAGTTCCTCAAGGTCGTTGGCGCAACGACCGCCGCGACGACCGCTATCGGATGCACGTCCGAGAGTGTTGAGAAGCTCATCCCGTACCTGGTTTCCCCGGACGAGACGGTTCCCGGAGTCTCGACTTTCTACTCGACGACATGCCGCGAATGTTCTGCGGCGTGCGGAGTAGTTGCTGAGACCCGCGACGGACGGGCTATCAAGCTCGAGGGGAATCCCGAGCACCCGCTCAACCGCGGGGCGCTTTGCGCGCGCGGGCAGGCGGCCCTCCAGGGACTCTACAATCCGGATCGCTACCGCGGCCCGATGATAAGGCGCAACGGCCGCCTTGAGAGAGCGACGTGGGACGAGGCGCTCACGCTGTTCAAGCAGAAGCTCACCGAGGCGCGCGGTGCGGCTGCG
>JBPPMU010000227.1:0-2505 GCA_051306215.1 Gemmatimonadaceae bacterium
GACATCTACTCGCTCGGGGCGGTGACGTACGAGATGCTGACGGGGGAGGCTCCGTTCACCGGGCCGACATCGCAGGCGATTGTTGCGAAGGTGATAACGACCGATCCCGGGTCGCTCGTTGCGCGGAGGAAGAACATTCCGGCACACGTCGAGGATGCGGTACTCACGGCCTTGGAGAAAGTCCCGGCTGACCGCTTCGCTTCGGCGGCCGCATTTGGGGCCGCGCTCACCGATGCGACGATCAGGACAAGCAGCGTGGCGCGGGGGCGCGCTGCGCCGGAGGTGGCGAGCCGCTTCGACTGGCGGATCGTTGCAGTGACGGCGGCTGCCGCACTTGCGATCGGCGCGCTCGCGGGCTGGATGGCGACGAAATCCTCGCAAACCGGCGGTCAGCGAGTCGCATTCCTTCACCAGACTGACACGACACACCGGCTGCAGCCGGCGTGCTGCAGCTCCGCTGTCTCGATCTCTCCCGATGGCCGGCGCATCGTCTATAGCGCCGTGGTGGGAGCAACCCCGGTCCTGATGCTCCGGAACATCGACGATGTCACATCCCACATGCTGTCGGGCAGCGAGTCGGCCAGGAATCCGAGCTTCTCACCCGATGGCCAGTGGATTCTCTTCGAGCACGGCCGTGATGCCACCGGTGCAGTCACATCGCTCAGGAAGATTCCCGCGTCAGGTGGAAGCGCCGTAAATCTAGTCCGCCTTGACGGCCCCCTCACTGGCGCGACGTGGCTGGAGGACGGCACGATCATCTATTCGACGAACTCCCCCGCGTTCCGCGGGCTTCACCGTATTTCCGCTGATGGAGGGACGCCGGAGCAACTGACGGTGCCCGACACGACTCGCGGGGAATACGTGCATCGTTTCGCGTCGAGGGTCCCTGGCTCTGACATCGTCCTCTTCAGCATTCTTACAAGAAGTGGTGGAGTCGTGCAGTCGCACATTGCTACGCTTTCGCCGAAATCCGGACAGATCAAGCGGATCGCGCAGGGAACTTCACCACAATGGTCGCAGGGCTTCCTCATTTTCGGGACCCGCGATGGAGTTTATGCCCAGCGGTACGAGCTTGGATCGGACAAGCCGACGGGGGAAATCACGCTGGTCATATCGGGTCTTCCGCTGCGACTTGCCACCATTGATTTCTCCGTTGGAAAGGGCGGAGAGTTCGTCGCGCTGACAGGGGAGTTCGAGGCCGCGCTCCATGTCATAAAGCGAGATGGGTCATCGAAAACACTGCAAACCCAGATCCCGGGGCTCGCTCACTTCGACAACCCCCGATTCGCCCCGGACGGTCGCAGGATAGCTGTTTCGGCGGCGGCCACGGGGGGTCACCAGCTCTATATCGTTGACCCGGCCGCCGGGACATCAGAGAGAATCACTTTCGGCAGCAACGTCGAACATTTCGCGTGGGCACGCGATGGACGCGGGGTCGTTTATTTGAAGGGTGGTTCGGAGCTCGCCGCGCAGGCCACCGACCGCAGCGGAGGCGAGCGGATAATCTGGAAAGGCAACTCCCAGGCTCTCGCGGCAATCACCGTCTCAGACCGGTGGATCGCCGTAACGGCGACCCCAGTAACCGCTGACGGAGGTACATCGGACATCCTGATTCTCAACCGGGACTCGTCGGTGGCTCGACCCTACCTCGAAACGCCATTCAATGAAAGTGCTCCGGCCATCTCTCCGGATGGACGGTGGCTTGCCTACGTCTCTGACGAAACGGGCAGGGAAGAGGTTTACGTAGCGTCATTCCCAGACGCATCCCGTGGCCGGCAGATCATATCGACCGCCGGTGCAGCCGAGCCGGTGTGGGGAAGGGCCGGAGGGCTCTATTACCGGGGAGCTGACGGACGCGTTGTCGAAGCGGCGTACACCTTCGGCGAGACGTTCTCCGTCACGAGCCGAAAAAATGTCGGGCTCGAGGATGCGAACGTATCGTCCGACGCCACTGACTACGATGTCACCGCCGCAGGCGATGAGTTCGTGACATCCCACATCAGCACTGTGAAGGCGCGGCTCTCGGTGATTCTCGGCGGACTCCCGACGAGATAAGCCCGCACGCGAGGCGATGATTGGCTGAACCACTGAAGAAATCCTTCGACGAGAGGATACCTCGCGCGATCGCGCGACAGATCAAGGCGGCCTGGCCGCCATTCGATGCCGAGAAATTCCTGGAGGATGCTCTCCATGGATATCAGGGTCTCGAGCTTCTGAAGGACGACCCCGAGATCTATGTAAGGCGATCAGTCGCAAACAATCTCAACGACATCGGGAAGGATCATCCCGAAGTTCTGGTCCCGGGGCGACACATCGTCGACGTGCTCGTCAACGGCCGGCTCACAAGCCTCGGATCGTTCGATGTGATATGAGGGGTCCGCGCTGGCTGGCGCGCTTCAACGGTAGATGACACATTGGAGCGCTTCATCCCTTCCCGGAGCCTGAATCGAGGTGAGCACCTTCGACCGTCTCACCACTGCGCTCGCGGACCGCTACCGGATCGAG
>JBPPMU010000228.1:0-5366 GCA_051306215.1 Gemmatimonadaceae bacterium
ATCGGACACGGACAAGCGGGTGACACTCATGACTGCGATCGAGCAGAAAAGGCTGACGAGCACCCGTGTCCGGGAAGCTTTCATGACCGCGGCCAGGACGATCGAGAGCAGCACCGATTTCAGGGTCGTCATGGAGGCTGCGCTCAAGTAGTACAGCGTTTCGCGATTACTTCTGAGCTTGTCGCATTCAGCGGGGCCAGCCCGGAGCGTTCAGGGTACGAACCGGGATGATAGGTGAGCAATAAACCGGACGATGGTGATGCCTCATAGAGCTGGCTCACCCATCATCCGGTTTACGGCTCACCCATCCTCCCGGTTACACAGAGCTAAGTCGTAACTGTAGCCAAAAGGTGTGAGGAAGACGGTTCACGGCCCGATCGAGCGCATAGGCCGAAACACCGATAGCCTGGCTCCTGGCTCCCAGCTCACCAGGCTGGCTGCTGGAACCTCTTCCTTTGTTAAGTTACGTCGTAGCTGAAAGCTTCGAAGCTGGCCCTGCTCGATGCCAAGCAGCTGGGAATAGCCCTAAGGCCCACCACGAAATGAACTTCCCGCGGCGGATCGGCCAGGAGGCATCGGCGAGCGTATGACGGGCGAAGCTGTCACTCCACAGAGCAAACGCTACAGGTTCGATGTGGCTAGAGTCCAAGAGGCCCGGCCCACGGCCGCGCATCGTGCTGCCACGAATAACGGTCAGGATGAAAGAGGTGAGCGAGAAGCTCGATCCCTTCCGCCAGGCGTGGACCGGGCCGCGCGAAGTAGGCATTCGCATCAACGGCGAACACGCTGACGCCGGGGAGTTCCGGCAGCTTCCGCGCGGCATCCTCCGCGGCGGATAAGCCGTAACCGCACGGCGCTACTACAAGGATGTCCGGCTTCGCGCCGACGACATCCTCCCACGACATACGGCGTGAATCACCGCCGGGCTGGCCGAGCGGGTCGTGACCTCCCGCGAGGGTCACCATCTCGGGAACCCAATGGCCACCGCAGAAAACAGGGTCGGTCCATTCCAGGAACACCACGCGCCTCGGCTCCGCATCTCCCACCGCGCGTCGCACGGCATCGATTCGCGCCCGATTGCTGTCGATCAAACGCGCCGCCTCATGATCGCGCCCTGTGAAGCGGCCAATGTCGCGCACGTTCTGCTCGACCTCCTCGAGGGTTCGGGGAGTTAGCCACAACACTTCGGGTTTCGACGGCAGCTCCCGAAGCGCGCGCGACAGCTCCGTTCCCGACGGCGCGCACACCTGACAGAGATCCTGCGTCAGCACCACATCAGGCGCGAGATCGCGCAAGAGCGTCTCGTCGACGTGATAGAGACTCTCCCCGCTCGCGAGCTGCGCCGAGACGGCGGAGTCTATTTCCCCCTGGCTCAGCGTGTCTATCGGAAGGGCGGGTCTGCTCACCACCGGCAGCCGCATCACCTCCGGCGGGTAATCGCACTCGTGCGATCTCCCGACGAGCTCTTCGCCGGCGCCGAGGGCGCAGGCGATCTCCGTGGCGGCGGGGAGGAACGATACGATGCGGGGCATAGCAGGAATCTATTGCGAGACCGACCAGGGCAGGCAGGTAGAACAGGGCTCCAACGCGCACCGTCCCTTGTGCGACTCAAATGCCGCGCTGAAAATATCCTCAATGAAGATGGCATGGGACCGGCTCGATACTCCGGGGCACGAGACCGCCGAGCAAATCCGCACTGAGGATGGTTGGCGGCTGCGCGGGAGCGTCGAGGTGACGCATGATGGCACCCCATGCCGCCTCGATTACGACGTGCGATGCGACAGCGACTGGCTCACTCAGACGGCCACCGTAGTCGGCAACGTCGGCGAGAGGACGATCGATATCGAGGTGGTGCGCAATGCGGCCGGTGAGTGGGCCGTGAACGGCAGCAAGGTGTGGGAAGTCACAGGCTGCGACGACATCGACTTCCAGTTCAGTCCCTCCACGAACATGCTGCCAATTCGCCGCCTCGAGCTGGAAGTAGGGCAGGAGGCGCATGTCCGCGCTGCGTGGGTGAAGTTTCCTGCCTTTGCCCTCGAGCCCCTGGAGCAGACGTACACGCGCACCGGTGAACTCACGTTCCGGTATACGAGCGCCGGAGGGAAATTCATGCGCGATATCACCGTCGACCACGCGGGATTCGTCGTCGACTACCCCGGCATCTGGAAAGCGTCAGGGCAGGGCTCCGCGTAAAGGCGCAAGAGTTCCCGGTGCTGCAGGAAATCCAGCACCGGGACACAGGCCACTTCGAAAGCTTGATTCCCCTTGATCCGCTCAGGCTGTCCGGACCGGATCAGCCTCGATCCAGGGTCCGGGAGTGAGGAGACGCAGCCGGGCCTTGCAGTAGTCGGATTTCTTACGCAGTCTAACTTCGCGGTCTACTGGTAGTTGGCTGGGCCACGGCTTTCGATGGAGAACTCATGGGTGCATGGAACCCCTCAGATCGTACCGTGTTTGCCACCTTTGTGGTGCTCGCGACCGGATTTTGGGGATTAGTAATCACGTTTTCAGATTACCCAATGGGTTGGTCAATGGTGCGGTGGACCATCTACATAGCCGCCTGGCATATCCCAAGTGCTTTCCTGGTCGGATATCTCCTCCCGCGCAGGCGGTTCATGGGACTTGCGGTGTGCTGGGGGGCACTGCTCATGCTGCTGAGTGTTCCCGCCGCCCTGGCTGGGTTTATGGCGGCGGTGGCGGCGGCCGCCTATGGGGGACGAGTCGTCGCTCAGCGACGATCCCTCACGACTCCCTGAGCTCCCCGCCTGCGCGCGATCGAAATGCTCGGCACGCGCGTCGCACCGACCCCTGCACAAGGAGAATGAAACGCCCGCGCTCGTGTTTCGAAGGGCGTAGCAAATGATACGTCTTGTCCCGGCGTAGACCCGGTTCAACCCGGGACCATTGCAGTCAACATGCGGGCCCGGCACCTTCCGCATATGCGATGGTTCTTGTCAGCGGCCGTGTTGACTGGCGCGGCCTGCAGCTCTCCCTCAAATGGCCCAATATTCCCTGAGGGGCCACGCGTCCTCGAGGTGAGCCCGGCGCCAAACGCTACAGGCGTGGCGCTCAACTCCGTCATCACTGTGCACTTCAACGAGAAGGTCACACCGGTCAACCCGGCGGCAATTGTCGTCACGAGTGGAGGGCGGCCCGTCGCCGGACAGACACACGCGGGCAGCGACCAGAATCTCCATTTCACGCTCAAGGGCGCATTCGATCCGGGTGCTTCGTACCAGGTCGAGCTGACGACGAACGTCACGAACAATGACGGCGCAATGTTGCGTGCAGGGCAGACGTGGTCTTTCAGCGTCCGCGGAAACCCCCTGCCTGTGCTGTCCGCCGAGCGGATCATGCAGGATATCGTGCGGCTGGCGCATGATAGTCTCCGCGGTCGGGAGTCGGGAAGTGATGATGAGGCGCGAGCCGCTGCCTTCGTCAGGCAGCGATACCAGGAGATCGGGCTTACACCGGCCACCGCGGATTACCTTCAGCCGTTCGTCCGGTTTTCAAACTTCCTGAACCGCGAGGTCAACGGCAGGAACGTCCTGGCAGTCTTGCCGGGAGCCGGCGCACTCGCCGCCGACGTGATAATCATTGGCGCACACATCGACCACATCGGTCCCGGCGTCGCGGTGAACGGCCAGTTTCCAATCTTCAATGGCGCCGACGACAACGCATCAGGGGTAGCACTCGTCCTCGAGATGGCGCGCGCACTGCATCAGTGGAAGGCAAGTGGTGGCGCCGGGGGCGAAGCGCATCGCACGATCGCCTTCCACGCCTACGGCGCGGAGGAAGCCGGACTCCTCGGTTCCTCTCACTACTGTGCTAACCCGACGGTGGATCCCCTCCGGATATCCGCGATGCTCAACCTCGATATGGTAGGCAGGCTTCGTGACCGCGAGCTTTTCCTTGGCGGGTTGTGGACCTCGCCTGAATGGTCCGGGGTGATTGGCTCCCGGAGAGGGACAGATTTCGTCATCCGGGACAAGCGGGACTGCCAGAGTTGCAGCGATCACTCCTGCTACATGCACAGCGACAAGCCGGTGCTTTGGTTTTTCACGGGCTTTCATGATGACTATCACGGGCCCGACGACATCGCGGAGCGGATAAATCCACAAGGCGTCGCCGACGTGGGCGCACTCGTCATGAGTACCGCGGTGCAGCTTGCGGTGCGGCGAACTCTCCTGCAGCGCGGAACTCGAAACCCCGGCGCGCCGTAAGCACAGCCGGCAGGAGTACCGCCAGCGCTGACATACGGGAACCATGGCCGAGTCGGCCGTTCATGAAACCTTTCTCCGGGGCTTATCGCGGCTGCCAACTTTGCAGAGCAAAGTACTCGACCACTTGACATTACCTAGAACCTCAATGTATAGTAGCTCAAGGTAAGCAGTCGCCGACACAACAATCACCGCGCAAACCCGCGAAATCATGGAGATCAACAAGGACCTGATGGCCGCCTCATCAACACCGATCGTTCTCGCCATTCTCGCCGAGGACGACAGCTATGGCTACGCAATCCTCCAGCGTGTGCGTGAGCTCTCCGGCGGCCGCATGGAGTGGACAGACGGCATGCTCTACCCGGTACTCCACCGCCTCGAGCGGCTCGGCCACGTCGAAGCCCGGTGGGAAACGGCCGAGAGTGGCCGGCGCCGCAAGTACTACAGCATCACGCGCGCGGGGAAAGCACAACTCGCCGAAGACCGCAAGCAGTGGGAAGCGGTCGACGCGACAATCCGCGGAATCTGGAACGCTCTCTCACTCGCCCCGCCAATCACGCCGGCAACAGCCCGTTTACTCCCACAGGGAGCCTGAACAATGACAGTCCCACGCAGCACCGCCGCAGTCGAGGAGCAGATCGACCAGTGGCGCAGCTATCTCCGCCGCCGGCAGGCAATCAAAGCCGTTGACATCGCCGAGCTCGAGGACCACCTCCGCGAGCAGATCTCCGGGCTTACCGGCTCGGGACTCTCCACTGACGAGGCGTTTCTCGTCGCTGTCAAGCGCATGGGCGACCTCGACTCACTCTCGCGCGAATTCGCGCTCGAGCACTCGGAGCGACTGTGGAAGCAGCTCGTCGTCGTGCCATCCGATTCAACTGAAGGGCCGTCGCGTCCGCGCAACGACGCGATAGTCGCATTCGCGCTCGCCTTGGGGGCAGCAATCCTCTTTAAGATTCCCGCGCTGTTCGGCATGGACCTCGACACCCACGATTTCTTTTACGCGCGGAATATTAGCCTCTTCGTGCTCCCGCTTCTCACCGGGTACTTCGCCTGGAAGCGACGGCTCGACACGCGCACGATCCGCTGGCTCGCGGCCGGGTTCGTCGCCGCGATCATCTTCGCCAACGTCTATCCGTTCGTACC
>JBPPMU010000229.1:0-3243 GCA_051306215.1 Gemmatimonadaceae bacterium
CGGCACAGCGCTCGTGCGTCGTCTGCTGCGGTGCCCCTGCTGTGGCACCGTGGCAATGCGCGCGTGACACAGTACGACTAAGAAATAGCGTCGTTTAATCCGCCTGATGCAGGCAGCAAAAATGGAAATGGGAAACCCGCGTCTCTAGGATTTCCCATATTCTCCGACGTTTTGTTTGCTATCTCCCCTGCCGGTCACGGTGTCATGTGCTCAAGAGAACAACGATCGAATAAGATCGTATACATGGTGGCCAACAACTACACCAAAGAAGCTGATGATGATGTTGGACAGTGTGCCAATTAGGAACGTCATGAGCGCTTGTGACCCCCATCTCCGACGCGAGATGAGATAGTCGATTTCGTCGATACTAGGTAAGCGTCCGGTGAAGGCCCTCTTGTTGGCGTAGTCGTGGAGTCCGAGGATGGTGTCCACCAAGTCGAGTGAGTGGACACCAAGATGGATAAGAATTCGGTGGTTGTCGTTGGTGAGCCTTACCGGGTCACGGGAAACGGTCGGCGTTATTTCAGCAAAGCGCATAAGGAAGCGGTGATCGCGAAGTGCCAGGCGCCGGGCGCTTCGCTTGCGGGGGTGGCGCTGGCCAATGGTTTCAACGCCAACCTGGTGCGCAAATGGGTGCGTGATCGTCGGGCGGGCGATATTGCGGCGAAGTCGGTCTCGAAGCTGGTTCCTGTGACGCTCGATGCCGAGCCGAAACGGGAGTTGCCGCGAAGGATGCGGGCGCCAGCAAGAGCGCGGGTGCGCAACGCCGTTGCCGGGTCGATGGAGATCCGGATCGGCACGATCGAGTTGGTCGTGCATGGCGTTGTCGACCGAGTCCAACTGTCCGAGGTACTGGACCGGCTTCTGGGGTCGTAATGTTCGCGCTGCCTGCGGGGACCCGGGTGTGGCTGGCGGCCGGTGTGACCGACATGAGAAAGGGCATGGACGGTCTGGCGGCGCTGGCGCAGACGACGCTCCTGGAGAATCCGTTCTCGGGACATATCTTCGCCTTTCGCGGTCGGCGGGGCGACCTGGTAAAGCTGCTGTGGTTCGATGGCGATGGGCTGTGCTTGTTCGCCAAACGCCTCGAGCGCGGGCACTTCGTGTGGCCGCAGGCAACCAGCGGCGCGGTCGCATTGAGCGCCGCGCAACTGTCGATGTTGCTCGAAGGAATCGACTGGCGCAGGCCCGCGAGAACCTGGGCGCCGGAGCTTGCAGCATAGTGAAATTGAGAGCGGAATCTGGTGATATTTGATGAACTTTCGTTAGGCGTACGAGTCGAAATATTAAGAATCTAGAATAAGAAAGTCGCACCCCTTACGCGCATGACGATCGAGACTTCCGCAGCGTTGCCCGATGACATTGAAGCACTCAAGGCGCTGGTTCTTGAGCAGCGCGCGCAGCTCGCTTCCAATCTGGCCGAGATTGATCACCTGAAGCTTCTGATCGCCAAGTTGAAGCGCATGCAGTTCGGCCGCTCATCCGAGCGCCTTGACCGGGAGATCGAACAGTACGAGCTGCGTCTGGAAGAATTGCAAAGCACCCAGGCGCAGCAGGCCGCGCCGGCCAAGCCCAAGTCCGAGGAGAAGGTGCAGCCGGTTCGCCGGCCGCTGCCGGAGCATCTTCCGCGCGAACGTGTGGTGCACGAGCCCGCGTGCACCTGTCCGGACTGCGGTGAGGCGATGCGCAAGATCGGCGAGGACGTCTCGGAGGTACTCGATTACGTGCCGGCGCGCTTCCGGGTGATCCGGCACGTGCGGCCGAAGCTGGCCTGCACGGCGTGCGAGCGCATCGTACAGGTCGAGGCGCCATCGCGCCCGATTGCTCGGGGGATGGCCGGGCCGGGGCTGCTGGCCCACATCCTGACCTCCAAGTACGCCGACCATATACCGCTATATCGGCAGTCGCAGATCTACGCGCGTGAAGGCGTGGAACTCGGGCGCTCGACGATGGCCACCATGGTCGGAGAATGTTTCCGCCTGGCCGATCCGCTGATCGAGGCTCTTGCCCGGTACGTGATGGCGGCCGGCAAGCTGCACGCCGACGACACCCCGGTGCCGGTGCTCGATCCGGGGCGGGGCAGAACCAAGACCGGCAGGCTCTGGACGTACGTGCGCGATGACCGGCCGGCGGCCAGCACCGATGCCCCGGCGGTCCTGTTTCGTTACTCCCCAGACCGACGCGGCGAGCGGCCCCGCGAACATCTGCGCAAATTCAGCGGCATCCTGCAGGCCGATGCCTATGCCGGGTATGGTCACCTGTATGAGGGGGATCGAATCCGGGAAGCCGCCTGCTGGGCGCACGCCCGGCGCGGCTTCTACGACATTCACCAGGCCAACCAGTCTCCGATCGCGGCCGAGGCGCTCGCGCGCATCGGGGCGCTCTACGCCATCGAGTCGGAGGTTCGCGGTCAACCCCCTGACCAACGATGCACTGTCCGGCGGGCGCGGGCCGGACCACTGCTGGAGTCGCTGCGCGAGTGGTTGCGCGAGACACTCGCGCGGGTGTCGAAGAAGTCCGAACTGGCCAAGGCCATCAGCTACGTGCTCACGCGCTGGAGGGCGCTGACGCGCTACCGTGACGAGGGCGGAATCGAGATCGACAACAACGCCGCCGAGCGCTCGTTGCGCACTGTCGCCCTTGGGCGCAAGAATTACCTCTTCTGCGGATCGGACACAGGCGGTGAGCGGGCCGCCGGTATCTACAGTCTGATCGGCACCGCCAAGCTCAACGGGCTGGACCCGGAAGCCTACCTGCGCTACGTTCTTGAACGCATCGCCGAGCATCCGATTAACCGCATCGATGAGCTACTGCCATGGCGCGTCGAACTCGAACCCGCGAACGAGCTGCGCCTCGCAGCCTAAGTGCGTCGCGCGACGCGCTGGAGAACATCGACGAGCTGATCAGCAGCGGTGGCCAGATCAGCCTCGGAGAAATTGAACCGATCCCCTGTGCCGCAATCGCCAACGATGAGCACAATTGCCTGGCGATGCTGCAGCGCCGGCAAGGCGAGAGCCTGCGCGACCTCCTCGTGCGCCTGGATGCAGCCATCGCTATCGCCTGGAACGAAGAACGCTTCATCGACGAAATCAACACGCCCGACCTCGCGTCAAGACGGCCTTAGCCGGACGCTTACTACGTAGTTACGTATTTAACCTGTAAAGGAATATTAATATGAAATTCAAAAAGGCATTAATCGCAACGGCTACGTCAGCTGCCATGGCACTAGCCGCAACGAGTTCA
>JBPPMU010000230.1:0-9767 GCA_051306215.1 Gemmatimonadaceae bacterium
AGCGGTATCCGGTCGCCGAACCGCGCGAGTTTTTCCTCGAGTGCCCGCACATCCATGTTGCCCTTGAATGGATGATTGGAGACGGCCCGGGTGCCCTCGTCGATGGGCAGATCGAGCGCAACGCCTCCCGCGTCCTCCACGTTGGCGCGAGTCGTGTCGAAGTGCGTATTGTTGGGGACGATATCCCCCTTCCGCACCATCGCGTGGAAGAGAATGTGCTCGGCTGCGCGTCCCTGGTGCGTGGGAATGACGTTGGTGAACCCGGTGATGTCGCGGACCGACGCCTCGAATGCCTCGTACGACCGGCCACCGGCATAGGATTCGTCGCCTTTCATCATCCCTGACCATTGAAACACCGACATTGCGCCGGTTCCCGAGTCGGTCAGCAAATCGATGAGGACATCGCGCGCGGGCAAAAGGAAAACGTTGTTGTGCGCCGCTTCGAGCGCGATGCGTCTTTCCCTTTCGGTTGTCTGCCTTATTGGCTCGACCGTCTTGATGCGGAACGGCTCGATGATTGTCTGGAAGTTCACTTAATTTTCGTGCCGATGAGAGCCCTGTTCCGTCATGAAGCTGCAAGGGCCGACGGCTCGCTCAGGAACTCCCGAGATATGAGTCCGGCCTTTTTTTTCGCTGGCTCGAACCGCGCCTGGAAGAAGCGCAGGAGCGCCGGCTCGTACACGATATCGAGACCCTTTATGTCGTCCCGCCTGACGTAGAGCGTTCTGACGCTCTCGGCGACGACATCCATGTGCGCCTGCGTGTACGCCCTCCGGGGGATCGTCAGGCGCACGAGCTCGAGGGTCGGATACCGGTTATCGCCATGCTCGTCCCGGCCGGCGGAGACCGTTCCTCTCTCCATGGACCTGATTCCGCTCTGTACGTAGAGGGCGGCCGCCAGTGCCTGAGCGGGGTATTGGCTGCGCGGAACGTGGGGAAGCATCGCAGCCGCGTCGAGAAATACGGCATGTCCGCCGATCGGCCGCACGATGGGGATTCCGTAGTCCATGAGCTTCTCGCCGAGATAGAGGACCTGACCAATGCGACTCCTGATGTGGTCCTCGGATACCGACTCCTCTATCCCGATTGCGATCGCCTCCATGTCGCGACCGGCGAGCCCGCCGTATGTGTGAAGCCCTTCATACAGAACCACCATGTTGCGCGCGCGGTCAGCCAGATCGTCGTCCCGCATCGCGAGCCAGCCTCCGATGTTCACGAGACTGTCCTTCTTCGCCGACATCGTCATCGCGTCAGCGAGACCGCACATCTCGCGCAGCACGTCGGCGACGAGGCGATTGTCTTCTCCCGGCTCGCGCTGCTGGATGAACCAGGCGTTCTCGACTGCGCGCGCGGCGTCGAGGACTATCCGGATGCCGTGGTGGCTTGCGAGATCCCTGACTCCCTTCATGTTGGCGAGACTAATCGGCTGCCCGCCGGCCATGTTCACGGTCGCCGCAAGCGCGACATAGGGTATCCGCTCCGCGCCTACCTGATGGATCAGCGCTTCGAGCTTCGCGAGATCCACGTTTCCCTTGAATGGGTGGTCGGATCCCGGATCGTGCGCTTCGTCAATTATGACGTCGTGGAACGTACCGCCCGCGAGCTCCTGATGTGCCCGGGTGGTGGTGAAGTACATGTTCCCCGGGATGTGATCCCCCTGCTTGATGAGCAGTCGGGAGAGGATGTGCTCGGCCCCGCGGCCCTGGTGCGCAGGAATGACGTGCTCGAATCCGTAGTACTCCCGCACTGCACGCTGCATGTTGGTGAAGCTGCGGGATCCGGCGTACGCCTCGTCCCCGAGCATCATGGCCGACCATTGCCTGTCCGACATGGCGCTGCTTCCGGAGTCGGTCAGGAGATCTATGTATACGTCGTCGGAATCCAGCAGAAACGTGTTGTAGCCGGCGCGCTCGATTGCAGCTTCACGTTCGGCGCGTGTCGTCATCCGAAGTGGCTCGACTACCTTGATCCGCCACGGTTCGGCCCAGCTCTGCCTGGTCATTTGACTCGCTCTTGGTTCGCATGAAAGGACGAAGAGAGAATTCTGCCGGATTCGGGTTGTGTTCTCTGTCGGAGAAGGCCCCCGGCAGTTGTCAGGGAAAATGGAAGTCGTGGGAGGGTAGGCCTGCCCCCTTCATAGTCAGGCCGAGACTTTCTCCAGGAAAACCGTCTGGGTAGGATACGCGAACTCGATTCCCTCCTCCTCGAACCGCTCGTGAATGCGCAGGTTCACTGCCTGCTGAACGTCCATGTACGTGTTGAAGTCCGAGGCAAGGACGTAGTAGACGGACTCGAAGTTCAGCGAGAAGTCCCCGTAATTCTTGAAGTGGGACCTGTCGAACCTCACAGGACTCTGCGAAGTGATGGCCTCCCTGATTATTTCGGGAATCCTGATGAGCTTGTCCCTGGGTGTCTGGTATGTGACACCTATTCCGAAGATCACGCGCCTCTGCGCCATCCGGCCGAAATTCCTGAGCCGGCTGCTCAGGAGGTCGTTGTTCGAGAACACGACCTGCTCCCCCCACAGGCTTCTGATCCGCGTTGTCTTGAGGCCGATGTGCTCGACATTGCCCATGTGGTCGTCGACGATCAGGAAATCGCCGAGCACGAAGGGCTTGTCGAGAACTATCGAAAGTGAGGCGAAGAGGTCCTTCAGGATGTTCTGGAGCGCAAGCGCGATCGCGATTCCGCCGATGCCGAGCCCGGCGATGAGTGCCGTTACGTCGATGCCGAAGTTGTCGAGCGCGACGAGCAGGACGAGAGTCCAGGCCAGCAGTTTTGCCGCGAACACCATCGCGGTGACTGTCGTGGCGCTGCCGAACTCTCCTCTCTCCCGCTGACGCTCACCGTAGCGGTCGAGCCAGATGCCCAGGCCGCTCGTTATCCAGATGCCTGCCTGGATGAGGAATGCGAGAACCGCCGCGAGGGCGATGAGGCGGCTGTTGCGGCCGGGTAGTGTGAGAAGCGAGGATGCGGCGGAAATCGCCACCACCAGAAGGAATGCCCAGCTTGTCTTCCGCAGCGTGTGGACGACTACGTCGTCCCAGATCGCCTTCGTTCGCTTCGATATGGACTCAAGACGGTTGCAGACGACGCGCAGGACGAGCTTCATCACAACAAACGCGGCGGCTCCCACGCCGGCGGCGATGAGCCATTGCCTTACCGTGTTGTTCCACAGCTGTGTGTCGAGGAAGAGGGTGATACTCTCCATCCTATACGCTGCTGCCTGCCCTTATCTGATTTTCGAGAAGCTGCGCACAGTGCGCCGCGAGTCCCGCCGTGTCGAATTTCGTCCCATCATCCGCCTGCCACAGGCAGTCGTCGAATGCGCTCGTTATGGGATGCAGCACGAGCTCGGCAACGATCGTCGCCGCCTCCGGTTTCCGGTGTGACCCGCCGCCGCGGGAGACTGTTCCGCGCCAGACGTTGACGTGCAGCTCTCCGAGAGTCGCCTGCGAGCGGGTGTCGACGAACCATGACACGCTGACCGCAGCGTCCTTCGCCTGAAGCACGCAGCCGCTGGGAGTCCGGTGCTGCTCAACCGGGCCGCGGAACTGGTCGCCGCGCTTGAGAACCTTCTCGGGAGCAAGCTCGTCGAGCAGCGCGGTAACGGATCGCTGAACGGCATTCTTTTCTTTCGCCGTCGGGGAGGTTCCCCACGCGCGTCCGGTTTCGTTGCCGGAATCACTCATATGATGTCCTTTCTGGAATTTGCGTTCGACTTCAGTCGTAACTCAGAGATTTCCGCTGAGCACGAAGTAAACCAGGACCCCGGCAATGACGACAAGCATCAGGGCCATGATCGATGACTGCACCGTCGTCGCGCCCCTGGTCCGGGCCCGCCACACGCCGGCAGCACCCGCAACGACGACAACCATCAAGAGAAGGCCTATCAGAAGGGTAATTGACATCGGCAGCCTCCGGTCACAGTGATAAATAGGCCTCTCACAACATCAGCGGAAGGGTCACAGCCGGGTTCCGTCACGGTCGCGGCAATGCAAACGCGACTATCGCGTCCGATGGTTTCCACGTTTCGCCATCTCCACCCGCCGCGACAACCACGTACTGGCGGCCGTCAGCCCCGCGATATGTCATCGGCGTCGCCTTGCCACCTCCCGGCAGCCCGGCCTTCCAGACCTCGCGACCCGTATCGATGTCGAACGCCCGGATGAACGGGTCGATCGTGGCGGCAATAAAAACCAGCCCGCCCGCCGTGGCGATCGGGCCCCCGAGATTTGGCGCGATCGGCTGCTCCCACGCCTTCTTGCCGGTCTTGAGGTCGATCGCCACGAGCGCCCCCGGCGCCCCCGGCGTGCAGACGATATCCGGCGGCACGAACAGAATTTTTCGCCGCATGATGTAGGGCGTTCCCCGCATCCGGGTATCCTCATAGCCGATGCGCGAGCGCGTCTCCCTCAATGAATCAAGAGTCGCCGACGATGCGGGGATCAGCTGCACCATCGCCGCCAGCCGGTTCACCGGGACCACCGCGATCTGTCGCCCCGGATCGAAAGCGAGCCCTCCCCAGTGGGCGCCGCCGATGTTCGATGGAACGACGAGCGTGCCCTCGAGCGATGGCGGAGTGAATATCCCTTCATTTCTCAGACCGCGAACCAGCGCCTGGCAGGCGGGGTGTGGCGTAACACCATCCCAGCTGTGGGGGCTGAGCGGTGGGAGCGACGAGAAAGGCTGCGTCGGCCACGCCCTCTCGCCCGGCACAGTGCTCGGCGGAACCGGTCGCTCTTCGACGGGGAAGATGGGCACGCCGGTTTCGCGATTGAGGACGAACATCATTCCGGTTTTCGTCGCGACGATCACCGCGGGCTGTCCCTTCACAGTCGCGAGAAGCGGCGGAGACGCGTTGTCGTAATCCCACAGGTCGTGATGGACTGTCTGGAAATGCCACACGACTTTGCCGGTCGAGGCGCGAAGCGCGACTATCGAGTTCGCGTAGTCGTTCCGGCCCAGCCGCTCGCCGCCGAAATAGTCTGGACTTGCCGAGCTTGTGGGAACGAAAACGAGGTCCCGCTCAGGATCGGCGACGATGACAGACCAGGCATTCGCTGCGCCGGTGCGATGCGCGTTTGGTCCCTCCCAGCTCGAGTACGCAGGATCTGCCGGATCCTGGGGAACTGGATCCCATGACCACCTGAGCCGGCCGGTTATCGCATCATAAGCGCGCACCTCTCCGGTCGCAGCGTCGGTGCGATTGTTGTCAGCGACCGCCGAGCCGATAATCACAAGGTCGCCAACGATTGCCGGAGGTGACGTCACCTCATACTCGGCGAACTCGAACGGGGCGTTCCTGAGGCCGAGCCTGAGGTTCACCGTCCCGGAATCTCCGAAGCTGCGTATTGGGTTACCGGTCGCCGCATCGAGCGCGATTAGGCGGGCATCGGTTGTCGCCAGAAAGATCCTGTCCCGCCACGCTGATACGCCGCGATTCGTGAAGTCGCCGAACCTGATCTTCGCCTCTACGCCTGCGTCGAACCGCCACTTCTCGCGACCGGACACCGGATCGAGCGCCATCACTTTTCCGAGCGGAGTGCTGATGTACATCACTCCGCCAAGAACGATCGGAGTTACCTCGAGGGATCGCCGGCGGCCGGGATCGGGCAGCGGCTCCCCGGTGTTGTACGTCCACGCCACGGTGAGGCGGTTCACATTGTCGCGGTTTATTTCGGCCAACGGCGAGAACCGCGAGCCGAAAGCATCGCGGCCGTAGGCGGGCCACTCATGGCTCGCCGTGTCGGGGACCTGCGCCGCGGCACCGGTCGACAGTGCGGACAAGGCGATCAGCGAGAATGCAGCGACCCCCGAGGATGACACCCATGATGGAGCAGGCGTGCTTCTCACCCCCAGTCTGGTTTGTATCATGCGCCGGTGATCTCCTGAATGCCTTCAACAAGACGCGAGACTTCGCCAGCTGTCGTGTAAATGCCGCACCCTGCGCGAACGAGTCCCGAATCGGCGAGTCCGAGCCGCTCGATGACAGTCATCGCGTAGAAGTCGCCGTGCGAGACGAACACTCCGCGGTCTGCGAGGCGCTTTGCAACATCCTCCGAGGACATCCCATCCACTGTAAATCCAACTGTCGGCGTCCGGGGACTCTCTGGCGGTGGCCCGAAAAGCTTGACTCTTTCAACAGCCTCGAGCCCGTCCCAGAGTTGTCTGACGAGGGCTGACCCACGCTCATGCAGCTCCTCATAAGCATCGGCAAGCCGATCGCGCCGGGTACCTCCGCGGCCGCTCAGAGACGCAAGGAAGTCGACCGCTGCGGCAGCGCCGACGATCCCCTCATGGTTAAGCGTCCCCGACTCGGCTCTTTCCGGCGCGGTCTGACCCGCGGGAAGAAGTCTCGGAAAATCAAGATCGCCGAGCAGCTCCTTCTTCCCAAAGAGAATCCCCACGTGAGGACCGTTGAACTTGTACGCGGAGCACGCGAGGAAGTCGCAGCCGATTGATTCGACATCGACGAGCGAGTGCGGAGCGTAGTGAACCGCGTCAACGAACACGAGGGCACCTGCATCGTGCGCGAGCGCCGCGGCGGCGCGAACATCGGTGATCGTGCCGAGTGCGTTCGATGCGGCACCTATCGCGAGAAGTCGGGTCTTCGTCGTGAGCTTGTCGGCCAGGTCTTTCAGGTCGAGCTGGCCCGACTCCGGGTCCATCCGTACAGTCCGAACCTCTACGTTTCTGTCGCGTGCCATCTCGCGCCACGGATCGACGTTCGCGTGGTGGTCGAGCTCCGTCACGACTACCTCGTCACCGTCCCCCAGCCGCCTGCCAACGGCGCGGGAGAGATGAAGCGTGAGTGTCGTCATGTTCGCGCCGAACGCGATCTCGTCCGGCGACGCGTTCAGAAAATCAGCGAAGGCCTCCCTCGCCCCGGACAGCGCTGCGTCAGTCTCCGCGCTCGACGGGTACGCCCAGTGTGTGTTTGCGTTATGGTGATACAGGTAATCGAGCATCGCGTCGCCTACCTGCCGCGGAACCTGGGTTCCGCCCGGTCCATCGAAGTACGCCACGGGAAAACCACCGTGAGCGCGATCGAGTGCCGGAAAGTTTGACCTGATCGATTCAGTTGTAGCGACTGTCAATGCAACTCCGGTAAGATTCGCGATGACTTTCCAAAAACCAACGAAGGAAGAGCTCCAGAGCGCATACGGCAGGAGCATTCCAGACCTCATCGGACCAAATCTCCGGATTCTGTTCTGCGGTATCAATCCCGGCCTGTACTCGGGGGCAACCGGTTTACACTTTGCCCGGCCCGGCAATCGCTTCTGGCCGGCGCTTCATGCAGCCGGATTCACGAAGCGGCTGCTCGCTCCGTGGGAGAATGGCGAGCTGCTCGCGGAGGGGTACGGCGTGACAAACCTCGTCCCGCGCACCACGGCAACTGCAGCCGAATTGAGCGACGAGGAGTTCAGGAAAGGCCGCGCGGCGCTCGCTCGAAAGGTCAGGAAGTTCAAACCACGGTGGGTCGCGGTGCTCGGCCTTGGCGCGTATCGCACCGGTTTCGCACAACCGAAAGCAACAGTCGGACGCCAGGCCGAGACAATCGGGAACGCCGGACTCTGGGTGCTGCCAAATCCGAGCGGGCTCAATGCAAACCATCAGCTGGGCCAGCTGACGAAGATGTTCACCGAGCTGAGACTTGCCTCTGAGCATTCCTGATGAGGCGTGTTTCGTGCGTCTGACCCGGTCGTGAATTCCCCAGTCAGGCCCGTCGATGCAGCGGTCGTCCCGGTAGATCCAACTACCCGTCCCGAGGACGTTCCTCTTCACGAAGACGTCCGCCGCCTCGCTGCCGCCCTCGGGCGGGTCATCGCGAGACTCGAGGGGGAGGAAGCGTTTCACGCGGTCGAGAATCTTCGCCAGGCCTGTCGTGCGCGACGCCGGGAAGATGCGGATTCCGCCGACATCACGACTCTGCTCGACGAGGTGTCTACGCTGCCGATCGAGCTCGCGGCACTCACGGCGCGGGCCTTCACTCTGTTCTTCCTTCTGATCAACACGGCGGAGCAGGTACATCGCGTCCGCCGGACCCGCGCTTACGAACAGGATGAGAACGCGACGCCTCAGGTCGCCTCGGCACGCTGGGCAATGAGCGAGCTGCGGTCGAGGGGACACTCAGCCACTGAAGTCGCAGCGGCAATCGACCGGCTGGAAGTGCAGCCGGTGCTGACGGCGCATCCGACGGAATCAACTCGGCGCACGCTCCTCGCGCTCCAGGCCCGAGTCGCGGACCTGCTGCTCCAGCGCGAGTCGGTCGCCCCTGCGGAACGAGAGTCGGTTGAAGACTCGCTCGATGCTGAGATCGAGCTGCTGTGGCTCACATCGGAGGTTCGCCGCGACAGGCCGACTGTGCTCGACGAGGTCAGCAACGTCTTGTGGTACCTCGAAACGCGACTCCTCGATGCAGTTGCCGGTGCGCGCGACGCTCTCGTGCGCGCATTCGAGGACGAGTTTGACGAGCACGAGATGTTGAGCGCGCCGAATCCACTGAAGATCGGGAACTGGGTCGGCGGAGACCGCGACGGTAATCCGTTCGTCACGCCAGACGTCACCATCGCCGCGCTCCGCCGCGGCAGTCACGTGATACTCGGCAGGTACAAAGAGGCGCTTGACGATCTCGCCGAGCGTCTGTCTGTTTCGTCGCGGCTCGTAAGCGTGTCAGATACATTAACCGAGTCGCTCGAAGTGGACCGGGAGGCTCTGCCTTCGGTGTGGGAAGCGAATGCACGGCGGAATGAAGACGAGGCTTTGCGGCTGAAGGTGAGTTTCATGGCTGCGCGGGTGGCTGCAACACGAGAGCTCGTCGCGGCGAAGGATGCCGGCCATCCTGTTCATCTTCCGGCCGCTTACCCCGATGCCAGTGCCTTCGAGAACGACCTGATCATTGTGAGCGAGACTCTTCTCGCCGCAGGTGCTGAGCAGGCGCACCGCACGCTGATCGCGCCGCTCCTGGCGAGTGTACGCGCGCACGGCTTCCACGGATTCGTCACTGACATTCGGGACCATGCCGCGGTGCATGCCGCTGCGGTTGAGGACATTGCGGCCAAGATCGGGGTTGCCGAGCTGGCCGGTGACGAGCTGCGCCGAGAGTTGACTGGACGACGCCCGCTGGCTGGAACCCACCTTGGCGTGAGCGAGGAGACGCAGCGTGTCCTCGACACATTCGAGGCGATCAGGACGATGCAGCTCGAGATCGGCGAAGCCGCCGTTTCGACCTACATAGTATCGATGACCACGTCGGCAGACGATCTCCTGCGGGTGCTGCTGCTCGCGCGCGATTCTGGGCTCGTCGATCTGGCGGCGGATCCGCCCCTGTCGCGACTCGATGTTGTTCCGCTTTTCGAGACGCTCGACGATCTCGAGCGCGCGCCGGGAATAATGAGCGAGCTGTTCGCCGACGATGTCTATCGTCGCCAGCTCGAGGCAAGGGGAAACCGGCAGGAGGTCATGATCGGCTACTCGGATTCCGGAAAGGACGCCGGAATGATTGCATCGTCGTGGGCGCTTTATATCGCGCAGCACGAGCTCGCCGACGTAGCGCTTGGCGCCGGTATCGACCTAAGGTTGTTCCACGGACGTGGTGGCAGTGTCGGCCGCGGTGGCGGCTCACCGGTTTATCGCGCGCTCGCTGCACTTCCACCTGATACCGTGGGCGGGCGGATCAAGATTACGGAGCAGGGCGAGATTATCTCCCAGCAGTTCGGCCTGCTTCAAATTGCCGAGCGTACGCTGGAGGTGACGTTGTCGGG
>JBPPMU010000231.1:0-4046 GCA_051306215.1 Gemmatimonadaceae bacterium
GCGAGTACGAGAGCTACCTGCGCGCGCTTCAGGTGGCGGGTCTCGTGCCGATGTACCCGGTATCGATCAGGGGCTATTCACACAACGAGATCGCGCCAATGGTGATGGCCGATAGTGCCGGCCCGTGGACCCTTGGAAACCGGTTCAGGTCGTCGTTCTTCCAGCCTGGCGCGGCAACGGTCACCACCGCATGGAACTCGGCTTTTCCATATGGCTCGAACGACGGCGCGGTCTGGGCGGGACGGGGCCTGACCGTCGCGGTGAGCGGCGGCGTCTCAGGGCAATACGGTCCATTCTCGTTCATGCTCGCGCCGATCGCGTTTCGCGCATCGAATGCGGCGTTTCCGCTCCTTGACAACGGGATGCAAGGCCGGCAGGCATACAACCACGCCCTGTTCGGCATCGTCGTCGATTATCCGCAACGATTCGGGCCTGATCCCTACAGCCGCGTTGACCTCGGGCAGTCTAATGTTCGCGTCGACACGCGGTTCGTGTCTGCGGGTTTATCGAACGCCAACCAGTGGATCGGCCCGGCTACGGAGTACCCGTTTCTCCTTGGAACGAACGCACCGGGATTCCCGCACATCTTCGCCGGAACCGGCACCCCGGTCAACCTCTGGCTCGCAAAAGTCCACGGCCGCATCATGTGGGGGAAACTCTACCAGTCGGATTTCGGTCCGGTCACCGGCGGAAAACGTTTCACGGCCGAACAGACCGGCACGGAGCGGCTTACTACGTCAATCCAGGGCCTGATCATTCCACGCGGCATCCCCGGTCTCGAGGTAGGCGCAGCACGCTATTTCCACGTGCCATTTCTGGAGAGCGAGCCGAGCGGGGATTTCTGGAGCAAGCCGTTCAAGGTCATTTTCTGGAAGAACGAGTACGCCCAGGGCGACAGCCTCGGCTTCGACAACCAGCTCGTCTCGGTGTTCTTCAGGTGGGCCTTTCCAAAGAGCGGGTTCGAGGTTTACGGCGAGCGCGGTTATGAGGACCAGTTCTACGACCTTCGCGAGTTCCTGCAGGACATCGACCATGAGCGCGAGTACATGCTCGGATTTCAGAAGACGATTACGCGCGGCAGGCGGGTGGATGTGGTGAAGGCCGAGATCGTCAACTATCAGGTGCCAACGCTCGGGCGCCTTCGCATCGAGAACGCGGTTTATCTGCATTCGCCGTTGCGGCAGGGACACACTAATCGTGGGCAGCTGCTCGGTGTCAGCGCCGGTGTCGCCGCCGCCGCTGCCTCGAGTTTTTCATGGCAGCGATACACGACATCCGGCCGAACCGGCGTTACCGCGCGTCGCATCGTGCGCGAGCAAATGGGCGACTATCGCAAGGAGCTCGTAACCTTCGGGCACCCGCCGCTGCCCGGTGAAGACCTCATTCCCGATCACAAGCGGACCGACGTGCTGGTTGCGCTGGGAGTTGAACGCATGCAGCTCACGAGGTACGGCGACTTTGGTGCGAGGATCGAAGCGATGCAGAACTACAATCGCAACTTTTCAGACAACGTCGCCAACCTCAACATCCACCTCACTGCCCGGCTGCGCAGCTGGTAGCGGCCGGGCCGGCCGCAGGACTACCAGCCGGTGTGAGGTTGGAACTTGATCTTGAGTGACGTGTGCCTCAAGTCGAGGCGGTTTCCGGTGTTCGGGCAGCCGCCGCTGTTCTGGAAGAGGACGTTCAACCTGTTGTGAAGCCCCAGATCAGCTGATAGCGACCCGAACTTGCTGAAAATCGCCCCGCGCACTCCGGGATAAAGTGTCACGTCGTGATTGCAGTACGACTGGTAACTGGGAAAGCCGTAGTTGCCGTGCACGTCCTCGTTCCAGCGTATGCGGCCGGCAAACGCTCCGGCCTGCCACGACGGCCGAATGTAATCAGCCGCGACGAACTGGCTGGACGCGCCAGGGCCGATTGCAGCACCGACCACATGACCGCGATTCGTATAGCCCTGAATCACCCTGTTGCTCGTATACCAGGATCCAACGGGGCCATCCCGGAAGGTCGCGCTCTGCTCGAGCTGAGTGATCTCGCTCTGCACGCGGACGCTGCCTCCCCCCCACGCGTCGCCTCTCCACTGCATGCCTACCGTGTATCCCTGCGTGTGATTCGGTGCCCTCAGGAATCCCGCTATGCTCTTAGGCATCCGCGTACGGCCCCATTCGCCGTAGACCTCCGCGCCGCTGGCGGGAAACACCCAACGCGCGAAAAGCGTGAAGAGCTGATCCCTTCCACCCGGCACCGAGTCCTCCTGCCACACCTGGTCGACGATGTCGGGGTTGTCCTTGGTGACCCCCTTGAACACATCGGTCCACCGGAACGGGATCCGCTCCCATTTATCAGTCGTCGCGTAGACGGCGCGCGCCACGCCAAAACTGAGATTTGGATCCCAGCGGCTCTGAAGCGTTGCCGCGATCGACGCAATTGAACGAGTATCGTTGGTGGAAAGCGTATCGAAGTAGCGTGACTCGCTGAGGGCACCGACAAGCCAGCGCACCTCGAGTCCGCCGAGCGGGGTCGCCACAGGCCGGCTGGTCCGGACGAACGCGTGGGGAAAACCCGGCGCGTTGTTGCTGAGCAGCATCGCATTACGGATTCCGGGGCCCCACCATTGATTCTCGTTTGAGACGCCGGCCTCGACGCCGCTCCCGGTGAACATCGCCGTGGATTCGCCGAGGTCGAAGCTGCGAATGCGGCGCTCGCCGAAACTGAGCGGGTGGTCGATCGGGAAAGTGTAGAAGTAGAACGGAAACGTGTACCCGCGGCCGATATACCTCAGCGGCGCGAGCGGCTGGAAGTACTGGTGCCTCTGGAGCCAGAACAGATTCTCGGATGCGACTATCTGCGGGGCAAACGTGACTGACGTGTACGGCGCCTCAATCCTGAATCCTGCAAGAACCCGCGAGCTTATTCCCCGCCCCGCCCACATCGAGCTGTTGTTCTGCGAGAACGGCATCCCGGAATTCCGGACCACGAGAAGCTGTGGCTCGAACAGCGTTGCCGCCCATCCGTCGCTCTCTGCCAGCCGCCGTGTCAGCGACGACGCTGACCTGATCAGCAGCGACTGTCCCGGCGCAATCCCCCTGATCAGCTGGTCGGTTCTCACGCGCTCGAGCTCGTCGGACGTCACGAGCGTGAGAGACGATGACCTGAATGTCCTAGCGGAATCTGCTGCCGGGCGGTTACCCACATCCTGCGCATGTCCCACGGAGACAGTCAGTGCCGCTACAAGCGGGATCACGAGAACCGCAGCTTTTGAAGACAAAATCATGTCGCGCAATCTATCGAGGGGACACAGGCTCGCGCGCCAGTCCGCCGGGCATCCTTCGCAGGACATGCGATGAGGCGAGAAAGAGAAGTCCGGCGTCGACAGTGACGCGAAGCGTCCACGCCATGGCGGCGCCATTGAGGCCATAGCGGTTGATGAGAATCCACGCGAGGGGAACGTGGGCCGCCATCTCCAGCAGGCTTATCTTCGCGATGATGTCTGGTCTCCCGAGGGCGTTGACAAACCCCGATGGAACGCGGGATATCGCGTGGAAGAAGACACCGATAGCCAGAATTCTCACTGCATCGAGCGCCTCCGCCGCGAACGTCGGACCAAGCCACAGCCCGAGCAGCCACGGCCCGGCGATGCCTATGAGGAGCGCGGGACCCGTCAGCAAGAGCAGCGTCTTGCTGATTGCCTGCCTGTACACGCGCCGGACTGACAAGTCGTCGCCGAGCGCGGCCATGCCGCTCACCGACGGATACACTGCGCCCATCAGGGCAGCCGGCATTATCAGCAGCCGCATTACTGCGTCGAACGGGGCCGTGTAGTATCCGACCGCCGCCACTCCGACGAGCGCCGCGAGCATGAAGCGGTCCAGATAGATGAGAATCGGGCTGAGGGCGTTCGACAGGGACATCCAGCCGCCGAACACGAATAGCGGGCGCATTGTTTCCCACCTGATCCCGAAGCTCCAGGAATGACCGGGCAGTATCTGCTTTATTGCATACGCCATCACGAGGCATATCAGCACTCGCGTGACAAGCAGCATCAC
>JBPPMU010000232.1:0-11257 GCA_051306215.1 Gemmatimonadaceae bacterium
GAAACTGAGGCGCGAAAGGCTGGGTGATCGCGACGATTGGCGCTCCGACCATCAGCAGGATCCCGAGCTGCAGCACCGTCACGAGCGCCCTCCGGGGCGCGGCAGCGAAGTCGGCCTTCCTCCTGCCCGCGGTTGGCAAGGCCCGCATCGCAAGGACGAAACCAAGCATGCGCGCGCTGCGGACGATTCCCCAGACAAGCGGAGCGGCTCCCGCGGCGGCTCCAATCAGGACTACGAACAGCGACGTCGACGGGGAGGCGCCAGTCCAGTTGCTGAACATCGTCGTGAAGCGGCCGCGCTCGGCCGCGGCGCCTATGATGACAACCATCAGCACCATCGCGTCTATCATTATGACTCGCACGAGGCGGCGTGTCCGGCTCCTGTTCGAGATTCCCGGAGCCTTTCGTATCCGGTCCACCCACGAGGCATAAAGTGCCACGGAAGTCTGTATCGGCCGCGGAAGCTTGCGGTCAACGAACATTGCAGTCGGCTCGGATCCGCGAATCAGCCACGGAGTGATGAGCGTCGTGATCGCCGATACCGCGACGGCGACCGGGTAGAGGAACGGCCTGATCACGCCGGATGCGAGACCAACGCCGGCGATGATGAAGGAAAACTCGCCGATCTGGGCGAGACTCATCCCCGCCTGAATCGAATGACGGAGGCCGTTCCCCGTGATGAACGATCCTGCGGAAACCGCGATCACCTTTCCCGTGATCACCAGCAGGCTCAGCGCAACAACAGCTACCCAGTAGTCGCCGATCACCCGCGGGTCGATCAACGATCCCACCGATACGAAGAAGATCGCGACGAACATGTCGCGGACGGGATGCACGAGGCGCTCGATTCTCACGGCCTCGCCCGATTCGGCGACGAGCGAGCCCATGATGAAGGCTCCCAGCGCGACAGAATATCCGAACGTGTACGCCAGATACGCGGCAGCGAAGCAAAGCCCGATGACGCCGACGAGCATCGTGTCGGTCCGCTCGCTTTTCACGATCGCCCGCACGAACCTCGGCACAACGAGCATTCCGATCAGCACCAGTCCGGCGAGGAACGTCGTGAGCCTGATCAGCGTCAACCCGAGACTCGATGCCGAGAGGCCGGCGCCGCTGGCTATCGCCGTGAGGACGGCAAGGAGAATTATGGCGATGAGGTCTTCGACGATCAGCATCCCGAAGACGATCTCGCGAAGCCTTCCGTGAACCGAGTTTTCCTCGAACGCCTTGGCGATGATTGTCGTGCTGGAGATCGCCACGATCGCGCCGGTGAAGATCGATTCGATCTGCGTGAAACCGAGCAGGTAGCCGGCGAGGTAGCCCAGTCCGGCCATGGTGCTCGTTTCGAGTATCGCGGCGAGTCCCGAGGTCGCGGCAATCTGGCCGACCCTCTTTATCCGGAACTCGAGGCCGAGGGAGAACATCAGCAGGATCACTCCGAGTTCGGACAACATCCGGAGGATCCGCTCGTCAGCTGCCAGGGGAATCGGCAGGTACGGCCCGACCATCATTCCCGCGATCAGGTAGCCGAAGATCACCGGCTGCTTCAGCCTCAGGAACAGGAACGACGTGAGCGCTGCTGTACACAGCACCAGTGCCAGGTTTTCGAGAAAAGTGTGGGCGTTCTCCATTGCAGGGATGATACAGAAGCACGGAACCCTCAACTAGGCACCATCGCGCGCGGGGGCGATGGACAGGGGCTGTCCAGGCGGGCAATTTCATTCGCAAATGGCAGACATCCTGATCCTCGGCGGCACCCGCAACATCGGTTACTTCACGGCGCTTTCACTTCTCGAGGCGGGGCATCGCGTTTCCGTCCTGAACCGGGGCGTGACTCCCGATGGGCTCCCTCCGCAAGTCGAGAGGCTGCGCGCCGACCGGCGCGACACCGCCCAGATGCGGGCCGCTCTCGACACACTGTCGTTCGATCTGGTCGTCGACACGACAACGTACGATGGAGCCGACGCACGCCAGGCAGTCGAGCTGTTCGGCGGAACGACTGACCGCTTCATTTTCGTCAGCAGCGGCCAGGTCTACCTGGTGAGGGAGAACCTCGAGCGGCCCTTCCGGGAAGAAGACTACGAAGGCCGGCTGATGGCCGAGCCGTCGCCCGAGTCAGACGATCACGGCGACTGGAAGTACGGGATCGATAAGCGGGAAGCGGAAGAGGTCTTCAGCGCCGCCGCCGCCGCATCCGGGTTTCCGCTTACGACGCTCCGGCTGCCTATGGTCGCTTCCGAGCGCGATGACCGGGGCCGGATCCAGTGTTACATCGCCCGCATCCTCGACCGAGGTCCCTTCCTGGTCCCGGACGAGCAGGGACTCCCCCTCCGCCACATCTACGTGCAGGACATCGCGAGGCTCGTCACCTCACTTGCAGTCGCCGAAAAGGGAATCGGTCGCGCCTACAACATCTCGTATGGCGAATCGATGTCACTCGACGAGCTGATTGTGAAGCTTTCCACGATCATCGGCCTCGATGTCCACGTGATCCGCAAGCCGAGGGCGGAGCTCGAAGCCGACAAGCTGCTGCCTCATTGTTCGCCGTTCAGCGGAAGGTGGATGTCCGAGCTCGACAACACACGGAGCGTCGACGAGCTCGGAATGACTTACACGGCACCGGAGGTATACCTCCGCAACCTCGTCGAGGACTACCGGTCGCGCTGGTCGCGCGAGGACATCATTCCTGTCGGACTGTCGCAGCGGCAGAGGGAGATTCTGGCGGCCTATCCGAAAACGTGACGGGATTCCCGAATTGCCAACGGCTGTTTTTCCTGTCGTCCATCGGTGTTGCAAGCATCCGATCGAACATCGGGAGCAGCTGCCGCTGGGCCGGGTTCACTATGGCGGCTGCAATCTCCGGCTGCTCCCAGAAGATCCTCCAGTATTCCTTCTGCACCACCTTCACGCTGTCGAGCTCGGCTTTGCCTGCGCCGCCACTCCCACTGGCGAGATAGTTCCCGAGCGGGACGTAGATTGCTCGCACTCGTTCAGAAAACACTGAGTCCGCGAATCTCAGCGAAGTAACCTGATCCCTGCTGAGAAACAGCGAATCGCTTTCGCGGATCAGCAGCTTGTGAACGCTCGAAGTCTGCCTCAGGTAAAACGCGGAAAGCGAGTCGGCTGACCTCCTCTCCCATCCGACCGGACTTCTGACCGGCTCGACAGCACGTCTCAACGTCTGAAGGTCGAAGTTCGTCGAAAGTCCAATCGAAAAGTCTATGACAATGCGAAACGGGTCGCGCGCGATCCCTCGACCCGCGCGCGGCCTGCCGAACCGCGGGTTGACGTCGTACCTGAACCTGCCTGTGGACGGCTCGAATCCCCTGGGGACCAGCAGCACAGGATCGGGCGTCGACTGCGATCCCCAGCCGCGCATCGACGCGCTGCCATGGAGCGCCTGGTCGACTCCCGCAAGCACGTTCTGGAGATAGAGGTGAGGCCGCACCCGCCCTCCCCACCTTGTCGGCGTGGGAATTCGCCACTGGACGTTCAACGACTGCGCCCACGGCCCACGGCAACCGTTCCTCGGTGCAGCCTTGCCGAGGTTCGACGAGAGACATGAGCTTGCATCGCTCTCGCTTTCGTCAAGAAGTGCGCGAATACCCGAAGCCACGGCCGCATCAGGCTCGATGGACGGATCGGGAATGAACGCACGGTCGCCGGCCCGCCCGTCACCGTTCACGTCACCCTGCACGATCGGAGTGAAGGGAAGTCCCGATTGGCCGCGCACAAAAAGGGTGATGGTCCCAAGCTTCTGCGTGTTAACGCCGCCGGTCAGCACGACAACGTGCCTCGCGTCAGTCGGTCCCGGCGCCCACTCCTTGTTACGCGGATCGCCAAAACCGGCACCGTCGAATCCGCGGAACTGCCTGCGCGTCCACTGAAGCGTGTACGCGGCGGACGTATAGAAGCTGAACCGCGAGCGGAACCTGAAAACGTCGGGCGAGATCCCGAATGTCAGCTGCCCTCCATATCCGCGGAGATCGCTTACGCGTTTTCCCACGCGACCGAAATCGTCGGACACGCGCGATTGTGAAGCCGAGACCGAGCCACTCGCCGGATCGATTCCTGAGGGCGATACATAAACCGGCCGCCCCCCTTCTCTGTCGAGCGTGAAACGCCGGACTCCCGCAAAATTGGCGTCGATCAGACCCGGCTGCGAGAGATCGTAGGAGGCCAGCCCGCCGACCCGGACGAGCAGCGAGTTGAAGATGTTCGTTGACAGCTCGAGCGATCCACGCCAGCTGCGCGGAACGTCGTAGGCGGGATCGATCAGCGTCACTGCGGGAGCACGCTCCGCGAGTGCAGGTGTGCCGTCGGCGCACTCGGACGGGATTGACGCGGGGTTCTCGGTGAAGGTTTCCCAGTCGACCTGCGGAACCGCCGACCCGACACAGGTAAGGCTCGACGTCCCCCCGGCCAATCCAGTAGCGACAGACGCATCGGCGAGGATTCCGGGACGAAGAAGATCCCTGAATTCGCCGATTCCGCCGCGGATCACACCGGTGCTCGTGCGGTAAAAGCGGCCGACCGGTGACTGGTTCGTGCCGTTGCCATTCTCGCGGCTCTTGCTGTACGTCCACGAAAATCCGGCGCGCGGACTGACGTGGACGCGGGACGGCGCGCTCCCTGTCGTCACTCCAAGGGCTTCTTCCAGTGCGGCATTGCGCGACGGCTCATCCATGAACCCGCTCGCCTCGAGGCGCGCTCCATATAACACGCTGAAAAAACGTGAATGCGAGTAGTTGTGGGCGATGGCGGTCGCCGCATTCCACACTGAGCCGGACCGCGACGGCTGCGAGAGTGTGCGCGAGAAGCTGGCGGGCCGACCTCCCTCGAGATCGTCGATCGAGTTGAAGCTGAAGGTACCGGCGCTGTTCGAGATTCCCTTCTGGTCGAGCCCATCGGCCCGCACCCACAGCAACGCCTTGAACCGATGGGTGCGACCGCGTGCATTCCACAGTGTTTCATTCGCGGCCTCGGCAGTCCACCGCGAGTCGTCAGTTGCGAAGAAGGATCCTCCGCCCAGCGAGATCGAGCTCACGTCGCCGCTCCCGCCGCCCGACCTCACTAGAATGTTCGCCGCCGGATGGAAAGTGTACGGTTCGGCATCAGTGCTCACAGCGCTCGCGGCGATCCGGGTCTCGTTGAGAATCCTGTTCCCCTGGCCGACATACTCGCCGAGCGTGAGCTGGCCGCCCGCTGTGCGCTCCTTCCTTTCTCCCGCTGACGACGGGGCGGCAAGGGGCCCGAATCCGAGTGCGCTCTCTCTCGTGTAGCCAAGATATGTTGCGAGCGCGCGTGTCTTCATCGTGTCGCGCGTCACATCGAGGCGACCGAGCCAGGTAACTCCGCTCCTTTCGTGTTCCGACGGAATGCCACTCGAAGTGACAGGAATGCCGAGCGGTGATGCGATTGCGATGAGCCGCGCAACTGAATCGGGCGAGACTCCGGCGAGCCGAAGCGCATCCGCTCCCGCGGTTGCAAGCGTTGCAGGATCGCTGGAGCTTCGCGCGACATCTACTGCCACGTTGTAGGTGAGTGCCCTCCGCACGAGCTCGCCATCTGCCCCGAAGCTTGCACGAAATCCACCGCTTCGAGCGCCAAGAGCCCGGCCTGCCGGATCAGAGAACTGCCATGCCGGCGGATCGAGCGTGGCGAAGGCATGTCTCCGCTGAAAGTTGCGATCGCCAGGTCCGAGGCGGACGTCGATGTTGGCTCCCGCGAATCCACCGCGGGTAGGGTCGAAGGTGGCTCCACTGACACGCGTTTCCGTTCTGGCGGCGCGCGGAATGGCGCCGGTCGCGAGCCCCATTCCGTTGAGGGTATTGAGATTCGACTCGGGGCCCGACCCGAGTATCGACGCTCCCCCCGGCCCCAGGGTGACGTTCGACATCGTTCCAGCTGTCGCGTTGAGATCGCCCGCGGTCGTGGGAGAAACGGCGCCAGCGACGCCGTCGCTCCACTTCTCGGAAGAGCCGGGATCGAGCTGCGTCGGGCTCACGGTGTTCGAGGCCCTCACGGGCCGCTGCGCTGAAACCCTCCGCATCCAGCTCCGCGATGTCGCGGGTGAGGCTGAAGTCTGCCACCAGCTCGGTCTCGGCAGCCTGTCTCTGAACTCGCCGACGGGCTGACTTGAATCCTGTTGCGCTCACGTATACCAGGTAATCGCCGGTTCCCTGCTCGAACCTCACGCTGTAACTCCCGCCTGCGTCAGTCGTATCTGAAAGCGTGAGCCGGTCAGGACCGCGCGTGACCATGACTGTCGCCCCGGAGATCGCACGCGACGAGTCATCAGTCACACGGCCGCGCACCACGTCCGGACCCTGCTGCGCAATGGCAACAGCGGGAGCCAGAGCGACAGCTGACACGGCGAAAGAGAAGCCCAGCAGTCCGATCCCGATTCGAGTCATTGTCTTCCGGTTTGGACAGGGGTGACACGGGAAACGTTCAGTTTTCACAGCACGATCAGCCCGGTGTGACGAATCTGTGCTTCGGCTGGTTTGCCGCCGGATGTAAGAATTGTGTGGGCCTTCCGGGCGAGGCGCAGGAAATGCCATCGATTCCGGCATGAAGCGTTTCCGCGCGTCGATCCTCGTCGCCTTACTCCTGGCGGTCTCTCAGAGTGAGACTCAGGCGCAGTCGCGCCCGAGCGATACGCGCGCTTTTGCAGTCGAGGCAGCGGGCGGGATAATCGGCTCGGCAGCCGGCGCAGTCGCGGGACTCGTCATCAGCGAGGTCGACGAATGCAGTGTCGAAGACCTCGGGTGCACGATCAAAGGGCTCGGCGTCGCCGGAATCGGGAGCGCGATCGGCGCAACGGCCGGCACCTACCTCGCGGGCCGCTCGGCCGGGTCACGACCATCGCTATTTGGCGCGGTGCTGGGCTCTGCAGTCGGCGTTGTCGCGGGAGCCGCGGTAGTGCACGGGCTCACCGAGGAGGCGAACCTCCACCTCGACAAGCCAATGACCATCGCCGCCTATTCCATCACCCATGGAATCGTTGCCGCGCTTGGTTCGCGGCTCTTCGCTTCGCTCAGATAACGCATCCGGATTTATCTGCCGAGCCAGTAGGTCGCTTTCACCTGGAACACGTTGGTTGCCTTGTCGCGGAAGAGCGCTGACCTGTCTCTGCCGAGGTCGAAGTCACCGAACGTGTCGAAGCCTTCTCTCTGCTGCGTCCAGACGAAGAACAGGGTCGAGCCGGGCCTGTACTCCCACCGCAGCACGGCAGTTCCGCGAAGGGATCTCACGTTGAAATCCGGATTGTCGAACGTGAATGCACTCGCCGACCCCGTTCCATCGGGATCCACCCGATAGCCTTCTCCCGCAACCTCTTCGATAGTGCTTCCATTGTCACGGCCGTAAAACGCCATCTCTCCCGACTTTGGCTTCACGAACTCCTTGAAGCTCGAGTAGCGGCCGCTGGCGAGGAACGGTTGTGCGAATAGCTGGAGGGTGAGGTCGGGCGTGAAAGTCGCGTTGATCCTCGTATTGATGGCGAACGTCTTCTGCTCGAGCCGCCCGAACACGTACCGCACACCCCCAAAACCTTCAGGCGCGGCAGGATCGTTTCGCGAGGTCACGAACTGCTGTGCCGTGTGGTCATGATCCCACGACGGGGAGAGGCTGATGCTCGTTGACGCCGAGGGCTTGAACGTGACCGACGGATAGTACGCGATGCGCCCGCCCTCGTCATTGTCGACCGGCGTTGAAACGTCCATCGACATCGCCCATACGACGCGCCGCCGGCTGTCACCACTCACCCGCGCGCTGTAGACGTTGTACCCGTAGTGCTTAACCGTCGGGCCGCCGCGCGTGAGACGCTCATCCTGATATGAGGGCCGATAGATGTGCATGACCGAGCTGTTCCAGTAATTCTTGAACGTGGCCTGCGCAAAAGAGTGAATGTCGGCGTCAGTGCGGTCTCCTTCATAGTTGAACTGCTGCTGCGCGCCGAGGGTCGTCCAGATCGAGCGATACCAGCTGCCCGGAGTGGTCCACTGCCTGACGACGTTGGCGAGCATCCACTTGTAGTCGGCGCGGCTCAGCACTCCCATGTCGTTGGCCTCGAAGCCCGGGCTGCGCCAGTTCTGCGTCGTCTCGAAAAGCCAGTTTCCCGTTTCCTTCGCGAGGCGGGCGTAGAATCCGTATCCGTTGAGGCTCGTTCGCGTTGGATCGAACTCAGTCGAAAACAGGCCGTCGCCCGTTGCCTCCCGTCCGACGCGATGATAGTAGCGCGCGCTCGACTGCTGGGCCCGCCTGATTGCCGACGTGTCTCCTCCGACTCCAGTGAACGCAGTCTGTACGTTCAGCGAATACGTGCGATTCGCCCACCGGTGGTCGAGGTCGAAGCCGATCACGCCAGCCCTGTCGCGAAGGCGCTCGATCTGGTCCGCGCCTTCAAGCCGGCGGTTCACCATCGTGGCGATGGTTCCAACCCTCGTGGCCCCGCCGCGGAAATCCTGGCGCAGCCGGCCGATGAAATAGTTCGACAGCGGCTCAATCTGCTGATGCTGGTCTCCTTCGACACCGTCGATACGGAACGTCGCCGTCTCGCTGTTGGTAACCGCGTCCAGGAGACCCACAGTGAGTCCGCCCTTCGTGCGCCCGGTGACCTTCGCGGCGCCGAGGATCGTCGTCGCATCGGTTGCATCAATGTATTGCGCGCGAGAGCCCACAAGTCCAGCCAGCTGCGGCGACCTGCCGATGCGGCGGGTGTACAGCAGCGACAGGCTCGACACGTTGTTGCAGAAGTAGCAGCTGAATCCCCCGGTGGAGAAATACTGCGAGTTCGAGATGAAGAACGGTCTCTTCTCGGAGAACGTCGTCTCGAAGACCGAGAGGTTGACAACCGCCGGATCCACCTCGACCTGCCCGAAGTCGGGGTTCACTGTCGCATCGAGCGTGAGGTTCGACGTCAGGTTTACCTTGAGATCGGCGCCGGCCCTGAAGTCTGCTTCACGATTCGACCGATAGGGGTTTCCCGAGGGAACGTTCTGCATCGTTGCTCTCGAGGTCAAATACGGGACGAGCTCGATCTGGCGGGGACTCGAGTTCACCGTGATTCCATCGAGCGTGCCGAAGTAGGCGGCGCCGCCGAACTCGTTGCTCCTCCAGAAGGCCCACATGTTCTGCTCGTTGAGGCGGTCAATGATCCGCCAGACCTGCATCCCCCAGACCTGGGTCGAATCGCGCGAGAACCTCAGCTGCGACAGTGGAATACGGATCTCCGCCACCCATCCGAGTGAATCGATGCTTGTCTCGCCTTCCCATACGGGGTCGAACGACGTATCACCGTTCGCGTAATCGCCTTTTACTCCAAGTGGATTCAGCTCGAACCACAGCCGGGTGTTCCTGTCACGAAACGGGTCGAATACGAATGCGATCTTGTCTGAGGTGAGAGAATTGTCGTTGAGAAGCTGGTCCCGGCGGGTCAGCACTGCACGCACACCTTTCTCTCCCATCGAGTCAAACATGCGAGCCCCGATATAGATCGCCGACTCGTCGAACAGCACCCGTATCTCCGTCTTTTCGCTGGGTGCCTGGCCTTCGTTCGGCCTCGCCTGAACGAACTCGCCGAGGGGCTTCGCGGCCGCCCAGGCAGCTTCGTCGAGCCGCCCGTCGATCGAAATCGCGCCTGTCTTGAGGGCGGCAGTTGCTGTCGGACGGGGATCGTTCTGGGATCGGGTCGTCTGCTGGGCGGCAGCGGGGCTCGAGCCGGCCAGAGCCAGCAGCGATAGCGGGACAAGGAACCGACGGGTCAGGCGCATTGTTTGAATCCTCAGGGGACGGGCCGGTGCGACGAGGCCGTCACGTTGACGTGACGTTAAACCCTTTGACGCCGCTCAGGGCCGAATGGATTCGTATCTGACAAAAACCTTTCAAATGCCTGACGAGATCCCGTCTATATCCCCTCTGAAATTGCCTTCATCATGTCGGCGCTCGCCTCGTGTTGGATCTCTATGCCGACGATGTCCCTGACGAAGAGATGCAGCTCACGGTTGCCGACGAGGTACGCCGTCACAATGTGGCCGTCGTTCTCGGCCATGTGTCTCTTCAGGTCTTCTACGCGCTCGCCGTCGAGGTCGACTGAGTGGCCGCCTCTCAGAAGCATTCGCGCCGAAAGAATTGGTGTATCCGCCATCTGGGCTCCGTTTGATTGTTGCGTCCGCGTGATCGGACCGCGATGAACGCAGATGCAAGATGGCGACATCGAGGCTCAAGACCAAACCGGCCGGTTGCCGGGCGAGCGCCGATGTCACATCATCAGGGCATGACCCAACGTTATGCACGATCCCCGCTGGGGCCGATCGCCGCCCTCGCGGTGATTCTCTCCGCTGGAGCCTGCGCGTACCACTCGCCCGTCCTCGAGCCATCGGGCCAGCAGCAACCGCCGGCCGCCCTGTCGCCTCAGCAGCAGTTCTGGGTTTCGCTGGAATCGCTTTGCGGCAAGGCATTCCCGGGGCGGCTGACTCAAAGCAACGCCAGCGACTCGATGTTCGCCCGATCGGCGGTCGTTATGCACGTTCGCGAGTGCTCGCCGTCCGAGATAAGGATCCCACTTCACGTCGGGGAGGACAGGTCGCGCACGTGGGTTTTAACCCCGACTGGAACCGGGCTGCGCCTCAAGCACGACCACCGGCATGCTGATGGAAGCGAGGACGCTATTACGCAGTACGGGGGCGACACCAAGGACACGGGCACCGCGACACGCCAGGACTTCTGGGCCGACTCGCTCACTGCCGCATTGATTCCCGCGGCGCGGGTCAACGTGTGGACGATGGAGGTCATTCCGGGCGCGACGTTCACCTATGCGCTTCGCCGTGAAGGCACCGACCGCAGGTTCAGGGTCGAGTTCGACCTCACCCGCCCGGTCGATGCGCCTCCCCCGCCGTGGGGATCGCAGGACGACTGACGAGCGGTCAAGAGCAGGGTTCACAGATGACACAGATGTGGCACGGATGACACCGAGACCTGCTCATGACAAGACAAAACGCCTGAGGCCTTTGGCAACTGTCCCGTTTGAGCCCGTCGCAATCAAGGAAAGGTAGTTGGGTGTAGCGGCGAGGTGCCCATGCTGGGCACACCAAAAAACAACGGCAGGCCCGGAAGCCTGCCGCTCAGTTGCCCCTCCTGGGATCGAACCAGGACTCTTCTGCTCCAGAGGCAGACGTGTTGCCAGTTACACCAAGGGGCAAAAAACTGCCTCGCCGGACACCGGAGGCAGCATTTCCAATCTAGCAAGTTCGTAC
>JBPPMU010000233.1:0-3747 GCA_051306215.1 Gemmatimonadaceae bacterium
GCAGCCGGCACGTCTCCCTCGTGAAGAAAGCGAGTCGGGACATAACGATCGAGAAGCGCATTCCAGAATTTTATCTGGAGATCGACCCCGATCCGTTTCCATTCGGATTTCGCTGCACCGACGAGACGCAATGCGTTGCGATTGTCACCGAGTCCGGCGAGGGACATGCCGACTCCCTGTACCTCGAAGCTCGTCTCGAGCCTGTCGCCGATTGCGTGCGCGAGCTCGAGGCTTTTTCCGTACAGAACGAGGCTCTTTGCGCAGTCACCCTCGATTAGCGCGCAATCAGCCAGGTAATGCCATCCGGAGTGCTCACTCCTCATGTCACTGCGCGCGCCTGCAAAAGCCAGAATCTCCCTGGAGAGAGCACGGGCTTCGTCAACTTTCGAGAGAGTTACCTTCACCTGCGCGAGGGCGATTTTTGCCCGGTTGATCATCACGGGATCCTTCCGCTCTTCCTGAATCCGCAAACATTCGACGAACGTCGCTTCGGCGGCGTCATATTCGTTCGCCAGGGTCTGCGCCCATCCGATCCCCTCGAGGGCGAGCGAAACTTCCCCGAGGTCGCCGGCCGAGCGCCACATGTCGGCGGCCTCGCGCATGTGTCTGAGAGAACCGATGGCATCCCCCTGCCATCCGACGATCCATGCCATTCCCCACAACGCACGAGCGCGGTCGCGCGATGACGGGCCCGGCTCGGCAAGTGCAGCGACCAGGCGCTCGCGGCCTTCGACATAGTGGGAGCGAGCCGCCCAGAACCATCCCAGCGCGCCGGCAAGCCTGAGGTGTGTTTCGAGCCCGCCGTCCCGTGCGGAATCAAGAGCGTTCCTCAGGTTGTCATGGTCAGCTTCGAGTTTCGGCGCCCAGAAATCCTCTCGCGCGTTCCGCTCCGCATACGCCGCCTCGGCGAGTCCAATGAAAGTCGTGAGATGTCGTGCGCGCGCTTCCGCGAGCTCGCCGGCTTCGATGAGACGCTCGCGCCCGTATTGCCTCACCGTCTCGAGCATTCCGTAGCGTGTCTCGTCCGACACTTCTTCAGACTGAACTATCACGAGCGACTTGTCGACGAGTCGCCCGATCGTGTCGAGGACCGCAAACTCGTCGGCGCCCGGCTCGCACATTCCCATAGCTGCAGAGAGAGTCCATCCGCCAGCGAAAATAGAGAAGAACCTGAAGAGTCGCCGCTCGTCGTCGGGGAGCTGCTCGTAGCTCCACTGGATCGTGGCGGTGAGCGTCTGATGCCTCGGCAGCACGCCCCGGCTGGTGCCGGAGAGGAGGCGGAACCGGTCGTCCAGACGCGCCCTGATCTGCTCAACGCTCAACACTTTCGTGCGGGCGGCCGCCAGCTCGATTGCCAGCGGAATTCCGTCGAGCCGCCTGCAGATCTCGGCGATGGTTGCCGCGTTTGCTTCGGTTAAAGCGAATCCGGGAGAGGCGATTACCGCGCGGTCGGTGAAGAGCCTGACGGACTCAACATTTGACAGCTGCGCCGCATTCACTGCCCTACCGCTCGGCGGGAGTGCGAGCGGCTTCACCGCCACAATCCGCTCGCCACTCACTCCGAGACCTTCGCGGCTTGTGGCGAGGATTGCCAGCGATGCAGATGAGGCTAGAAGAGCATCTGCGACTTCGGCGCACGCATCTATGATGTGCTCACAGTTGTCGAGAACGAGAAGCGTTTTCCTGTTTGCGAGATGCTCCCTCACGACATCGAGAGAATCCTTGCCGGGAGTTTCGGGCAACCGAAGTGTCGAAGCGATCGTGGCTGGCAGAAGCGCGGCTTCGCTCAGGGGGGCGAGATCGACTAGCCACACGCCGTCGGGGAAATCAGGAAGCAGCTTTTGCGCGATCGCCAAGCCGAGCCGGGTCTTGCCGGAGCCGCCGATGCCCGTGAGGGTGAGCAGTCGCGTGACGCGCATCATGTCGCTGCACTCTTCGACCTCTTTTTCGCGACCGATGAAACGCGTTCGCTGGTGAGGAAGATTGTTTGGAGATTGGCTGACTTTGGGGAGCGACTCGGGGGTCGTCGAGTAGCGGGCCGTTGCAGACGCGGCCAATGCTTCAGCGAATCGCACCGCCGTCGCGTAGCGATCGTCAGGGTTCTTCGAGAGGGCTCTGGCGATTGTGTCTGAAACTGCTCCGGGTACCGATGGGGTGATGTCAGTGATGGCGGGGGCTGGCGTCGCGATATGCGCGGCGAGGACCGTGAGAGCCTGGGTTCCCGGAAACGGCGGCCTGCCGCCGAGCATCTCGAACAGGACGCAAGCGAGGGAATAGATGTCCGAGCGGCCGTCTATTGTGTCTCCCGACGCCTGCTCCGGGCTCATGTAGTGCGGCGTCCCGAGGACGAGTCCCGACTGTGTGAAACCAGCCGCCTCGGGATCTGCTGCCGCTGTCATTGCTCTCGCGATTCCGAAATCGGCGACGACCGCGATCCCGTCGGCCAGCAGGATGTTCTCCGGTTTGATGTCGCGGTGGACGATTCCGTTCCGGTGAGCGTGCGCCAGCGCGCTGGCGATCTCGCGCGTCAGTCGCAGCGCTTCGTCGAGTGGAAGCGTTTTCAGACGGTTGAGATGAGCGCGGAGCGACTCACCCTTGATGCATGGCATCACGTAGTAGAGGGTGTCGTTCTCGAATCCCGAATCGAACAGCGCGACGATGTGCGGATGATTGAGCTGCGCAGCGATCTCTATCTCGAGCAGGAAGCGGTCGTGCGCGATCGCGGCGGCGATGTCGGGCTTGAGAACTTTTATTGCGACATCGCGCCGGTGCTTGAGGTCTTTCGCAAGGTAGACCGTGGCCATCCCGCCGCGCCCGAGCTCGCTCTCGATTCTGTACCGGTCGGCGAGGACGCTCGCAAGTCGATCAGGGGTTGCCTGGGACAAGTTCGTGTGGCCTGGGAAAGAGGGTGTTCAATTTGCGGCCGTGTTTCCCGGGAAGCGAGCCGCCGGCTGCGCGATTCTTGCTTTTCCTTGAGCGTGAAGGCTTGTCACGGAGGACATATGCCGAAGGGATGGAGCGACAAGGACGAGCGGAAGTACGAGCACATCAGGGAAGGGTACGAGGAGCAGGGGAAGTCTGAAGACTATGCCGAGGAGATCGCGGCGAGAACAGTCAACAAGGGCCGCCGTGAAGAGGGTCGCACGCCGAACGAGCGTACTCAGGGCACGGGGAATCCGAATACCGGACTCGAGTCGAGAACGAAAGATGAGCTTGAGAACAGAGCGAAGGACCTTGGCATCACCGGCTACAGCTCGATGAGCAAGGATGACCTCGTCCGCGAGATCAGGTCGAAGTCATAGGCGTGATCTCCGGCGTCGCCTGAAATACAGCGTGTAGGCGACGACGTTTATCAGCAGTGCGAAGAGGCCGAGGGCGTACTGGACGTTGCGGGTGAGCCCGATCGGGTAGAGGACCGGCATTATGTAGTTGTCGATGAAGCCGCCCTCGTATCCCGCCTGCCCGCCGCGATGGCGAAGGGAGTTCTCGAGTGGGGTGAGCGGGCAGATCCAGCCGGCGAATTCGATGAGGACTCCCCAGATCGCAACCGGGACGTGGAGCCAGACCAGCTTCGGCCACCAGCGAAGCAGAAAGCCGCCAATTACCACGAAGACGACAAACGCCAAATGGAGAATTAGAACGGCGTCGGCGAGCACACGATAGATCATCTGCAGGGCCGGAAGGGGATCCGTGTCGCTTCATTTTAACACCCGCAATCACGGGTCAGTTAGTCTCTGTCTCTTATAC